>URRQ01000003.1 GCA_900550235.1 uncultured Lachnospiraceae bacterium | reverse complement strand
TATTTTATCAGTAACGTGGGGGATTAAAAGACTTTCATTACTATTTGTGCCGCCGGCTTGGCGGCGGAATGGAGATTATTATGAAACATAATAATATGCTAGCTATGATCCTTGCCGGCGGTCGTGGAAGCCGTCTGCACGATTTGACAAACAGAGTCGCCAAACCGGCTGTTTCATATGGAGGTAAATATCGTATTATTGATTTCCCACTCAGCAACTGTGCTAATAGTGGCATTGATGTTGTCGGTGTTCTTACACAATATGAATCTGTTCTCTTGAACAGTTATGTTGCTGCAGGCCGTAGATGGGGACTTGATGCAAAAAACAGCGGCGTTTATGTTTTACCGCCACGTGAAAAAGCAGATGCCAATTTGGACGTCTACAGAGGAACGGCAGACGCTATTTCTCAAAATATTGACTTCATCGATTCATTTTCTCCTGAATATCTTTTGATCTTATCAGGTGATCATATTTATAAAATGGATTATGATAAAATGTTAGATTATCACAAATCATGCAATGCTGACGCTACGATCGCTGTTTTAGAAGTGCCGATGAAAGAAGCAAGCCGTTTTGGTATCATGAATACAAATGAAACCGGACGTATTGTGGAATTTGAAGAAAAACCGGAACATCCAAAGAGCAACCTTGCTTCTATGGGTATCTATATCTTCAACTGGAAACTTCTTCGCAAAATGCTTCTTGCAGATATGAAAGATCCGGACTCCAACCATGATTTTGGTAAAGATATCATTCCTGCATTATTAAATGACAGCAAGAGTTTATATGCTTATAAATTCAAAGGTTACTGGAAAGATGTAGGAACTATCGACTCTCTTTGGGAGGCAAATATGGATCTTATCAATCATGGCAATGAATTAGACCTTAATGACCCAACATGGAAGATTTATACAGAAGACGTTACAACACTTCCTCATTATATTGGTGCAGATGCTCATATCAATCGTGCATTCATTACACAAGGATGTGTAATTGACGGTGATATCAGCAATTCTGTTCTGTTTACCGGCGTAAAAGTCGGAAAAGGCGCTAAAATTATTGATAGTGTATTAATGCCAGGCGCTGTTGTAGAAGATGGGGCTGTCGTGACAAGAGTGCTTGTTGCCGATGGCATCAAAATCGGAAAACAAGCCGTTGTAGGAAGTGCGGACAGTGAACATATCGAACTTGTTGCGAAACGTGTAAAGGGGGTAGAATAACATGAGTAAAGCATTAGGTATTGTGAATTTCGCTGCAAATAATATTTGGGTAGACGGACTAAGCGAATACCGCCCAATCGGTGCATTCTCTTTCCTTGGAAGATATCGCGTGATTGATTTCCCTATTTCCAATATGAGCAATAGTGGTCTTAATCAGATTCAAGTTTATGTACGAAGAAAACCTCGTTCTCTTGCAGAACATCTCGGAACCGGACGTCACTACAATATTAACTCCAAACGTGGAAAAGTTCATCTTCTCTTCTCAGAAAGCGAAGTACTGGATGATATGTATAATACAGATATTTCTGCTTTCATGGACAATCTGGAGATCATCGAAAGAAATCATTGTCCATATGTAGTAATCGCTCCCAGCTATATGATCTATACTGCTAATTTTGATTCTCTTCTTCAGACACATATAGAATCCGGTGCAGATGTAACTTTACTTTATCATTCTGTAGATAACGCAAAAGAGCATTTCCTTTTCTGTAATACATTGAATCTTAATAAGCAAAAAGGTGTGCTTTCTATTGAGCCAAACCGTGGAAATGCTAAAAACCGTAATATCTTCATGGATACATATATTATGGCAAAAGATATTTTTATTGACTTAATCAAAAAAGCCAAAAAAACATCTTCAGTATTTACACTTTCTGATATTGTGGATATGGAATGTAGTGAACTTGATATTCGTGGTGTTGCACATCGTGGCTACTTTGCAGCAATTACTGATTTTAAGAGCTATTATGATGCCAACATCTCTTTAATCGACTATAAGAGTGCAACCAGCTTATTCGATGAGGAATGGCCGATTTACACGAGAACAAACGATTCTTGTCCTACCCAGTATTTCGATAATTCCGACGTAAAAGCTTCCGTTGTATCTAACGGATGCCTGATCGAAGGTACGATCGAGAATTCTGTAATCGGTCGCGGTTGTACAATCAAAAAAGGTGCCGTAGTGAAAAACAGCGTACTTCTTCCGGATGTTGTTATTTCTGAAAATGCACATATTGAAAATATGGTCATTGATAAGCATGCAAAGATCGTTCATGTAAAAGATATTGTTGCAGATCCTGAAAAACCGGGATATGTAAAACGAAGCGATAGACTTTAAACATTTTAAAGGCGGATTCTCCAATGAGATCCGCCTTCTTAATTTCATGCACTATTCTAATTCAAATGCACCCGTATATAATTGATAGTATTTTCCTTTTTCTGCAATCAACATATCATGCGTACCACGTTCTATGATGTGTCCTTGTTCCAAAACCATGATCACATCTGAATTCCGTACTGTGGACAGACGATGTGCAATAACAAACACCGTTCTTCCATGCATCAATGCATCCATACCACGCTGTACAATTGCCTCCGTTCTTGTATCAATGGAAGAAGTTGCTTCGTCCATGATCATTACCGGAGGATCTAATACTGCCGCTCTTGCAATTGCAAGAAGCTGTCTTTGGCCTTGTGACAGATTCGCTCCATTTTCTGTAAGCGGTGTATCATATCCTTCCGGAAGTCTTGTTATGAAATCATCCGCACCCGCAAGTTTTGCGGCTGCAATACAGTCTTCATCTGTTGCATCCAAACGTCCATAACGAATGTTTTCCATGACTGTTCCGGTAAAAAGATTCGTCTCCTGCAGAACAACTCCCAACGATCTTCTCAAATCAAACTTTTTAATCTTCTCGATATTAATACCGTCATAACGAATCTTACCATCTTGAATATCATAAAAACGATTGATCAGGTTCGTAATCGTCGTCTTTCCGGCGCCTGTTGCTCCTACAAATGCAACCTTCTGTCCCGGTTTCGCATAAAGTGTTATGTCATGAAGCACCGTTTTATCCGGCTCATATCCAAAGTCTACATTCACCATGCGAACGTCTCCCATGAGGCGTTCATAAGTAACAGTTCCTTCTGCTTTATGCGGATGTTTCCATGCCCACATACCGGTACGCTCTTTGCACTCCACAAGTTCACCGTTTTCTTCCTTCACATTTACAAGCGTAACATATCCTTCATCTTCTTCTGGTTTCTGATCGATCAGTTCAAAAATACGATCTGCTCCGGCAAGCGCCATAACGACCGCATTGATTTGATTGGATACCTGGTTAATGTTCCCACAGAACTGCTTTGTCATATTCAAAAATGGTACTACGATACTAATTCCCATCGCCATACCGGATATGCTCACATTCGGCGCTCCGCTCAATAACAAAAGTCCACCTGCAATTGCCACAAGCACATACATGGTATTCCCGATATTTCCTAAAATCGGCATCAGCATGTTGGCGAATTTATTCGCATTCTTGGAGTTTTCAAACAATTCGTCATTGATTTTATCAAATGCATCTTTCGCTTCATCTTCATGACAGAATACCTGTACTACTTTTTGACCATTCATCATTTCTTCAATGAAACCTTCTGCTTTAGCAATAGACATCTGCTGACGGATAAAGTATTTTGCGGAGTTACCTCCTACCTTTTTCGTCACAAGAATAATGGCCGCCACCCCGATCAGTACCACCAATGTAAGCCATACACTGAAGTAAATCATGATGGAAAATACCGTGATGATCGTAACCGATGATATCAGGAGGTTCGGCAAACTCTGGGATATAAGCTGTCTTAACGTGTCGATATCATTCGTGTAGTAGCTCATAATATCTCCATGATTATGTGTATCAAAATACTTAATCGGAAGATTCTGCATTCCATTGAACATCTTCACACGGAATTTCTTCAGGAATCCCTGCGTAAGTACCGCCATCGCCTGTGTGTATGCAAATGCTGACACTAACGACAATATATAGAGCAATAACAGAATTCCTACAAATTTAAATACAGCTTCCGATACCCCATTCCAATCACCGCTTTGCCAGCTTTGTTCTACGATGGCAATGATATTCTGCATGAAAATCGACGGTATGGAACTTACAACCGCGCTGAAAATAATTCCCAAGATGATAAGAGGCAATGCTCTCGGATAGAATTCAAATAATGTTCGAATCAGCCGTTTCATTGTTCCTTTTTTTGCGCCCGGCGCTCCTTTTCCTTCTCTACGCATTGTCATCACCTGCCTTGTTCTGAGATGTATATACTTCCTTGTAAATCTCATTATTCTTCAATAATTCTTCGTGCGTACCTACAGCATCGATAGTTCCTTTATCCATGACAATAATTCTGTCTGCATCTTCCACCGAAGACGTTCTCTGTGCAATGATGATCTTCGTCGTCTCCGGAATGAACTCTTTGAACGCCTTTCGGATCAAAGCATCTGTTTTCGTATCTACCGCACTTGTGGAATCGTCCAAAATGATGATCTTCGGTTTCTTAAGAAGCGCTCTCGCAATACAAAGACGCTGCTTCTGACCTCCGGATACGTTTGTTCCACCCTGTTCAATATGGGTATCATATCCATTTGGGAACTGGCGGATAAACTCATCTGCCTGCGCAAGCTTGCAAGCTTCCACCAATTCTTCATCTGTAGCATCTTTATTTCCCCAACGAAGATTATCTTTGATCGATCCAGAGAACAAAATATTCTTCTGAAGTACAACCGATACTTGATTACGGAGTGTCTTAAGGTCATACTCTCTTACGTCTCTTCCTCCGACTCTAACCACGCCCTCTGTCACATCATATAATCTTGAAATCAACTGAATCAAAGAAGACTTGGAAGAACCTGTTCCTCCGATGATTCCGATGGTTTCTCCGGATTTGATGTGTAGATTGACATTGGAAAGCGCCATCTTCTCCGCCTTATCTGAGTATTTGAAGTTCACATTTTCGAACTCCACAGAGCCGTCTTCTACTTCAAAGACCGGATTCTCCGGATTGTGAATCGTACTTTCTTCCTTCAACACTTCCACAATACGAGCCGCCGATTCACTTGCCATGGTAATCATAACAAATACCATGGAAATCATCATAAGACTCATCAAAATTTGAAAGTTATATGTAAGAAGTGCTGACATCTGTCCCACATCCAAATCCAATCCTCTTGATGTAATGACCGTATAAGAACCGTAAGTAAGTACAAAAATCATCGTTGCATATGTACAGAACTGCATGATTGGATTGTTGAATGCCAGAATTCTCTCAGCTTTTGTAAAATCCTTGCAGATATCTTCTGCTGCGCTTCCGAATTTTTCTTTCTCATACTCTTCACGAACATAAGATTTCACTACACGCATTCCTTTGATATTCTCTTGAATGGAATTGTTCAGCCTATCGTATTTCTTAAATACTTTTTTAAATACAGGCATTGCCTTTTTGATTACAATGAAAAGTGCAATTCCAAGTACCGGAATCGTAAATAAAAAGATCCATGCCATCTTTCCGCCCATAATAAATGCCATTACAAACGAAAATACAAGCATCAGCGGACAGCGAATAGCAATTCGGATGATCGTCATATACGCCATCTGTACGTTTGCTGTGTCCGTAGTCAAACGAGTAATTAATGATGATGTGGAAAAACGGTCAATATTCGTAAAAGAATATGTCTGTAATTTATAGAATAAATCCCGTCTTAGATTTCTAGCAAATCCACAAGATGCAGTCGCACAATAAGATGCCGACAATGCACCGAAAGCCAATGACATAAGCGCCATCAAAATCAACACCGCTCCGTAGGATAAAATAGTGTGAAATTCACATCCGTCTTTGATGCGGTTCACAAGCTGTGCGATGATAAATGGAATGATACATTCCATAACAACTTCCAGGGATACAAATATTGGTGTTAAAATTGACGCTTTTTTGTATTCCCTAATACATTTTGCAAGTTCTTTGATCAATTATTATCTCCTCCTTTTTTTGTCCATTTCTCTGCAAGTTTATCGAGTAAATAAAATAACTGTACTTCCTCTTCTACCGTCAGGTCGCAAAGAAGTTCTGCTGCCACCAAATCATTTTCCGCCTCGATTCCTTTGGCTTCTTCGTTGCCTCTTTCCGTAAGACTTAAGTCAATCTGCCGCTTATCTTTCTCGCTTTTTACCCGTTTCACCAATCCGTCTGCTTCTACTTTGGCCAATGTTTCACTTAAAGAAGCCGAAGCAATTTCCAAAATGTCCTGAAGTTCTCTCTGCGTCATATTGCCTCTCTTAAACAAAGTCATCAGAATTCTTCTCTGTGCAACCTTATCACCTGAACGGAACCAAAGATGGTGACCACAAACACGAATTCTGTGCAACAGTTCCCTTCTTAATTCGATCTGTTCGTACTCATTCACCCGGCACACTCCTTTCCAAACGTATTCTTTGCAATAAAATAGAATGTGGCAAATCAAACAATAATTTTTCACATTCAAATTCTATACTCTACACAAGATATTGAAACCTCGCTTTTTTATTCACAAGGTACCTTGCATATTGTTATATTATCACAACATATTTTTAATTGCAAGGTACCTTTTAATTTTTCTTTCCAATCACTTAACTAAGCTAATGCCTTCCCTTTCCATTTTCCACGTTTATAAGCAACGCCTGTCATAACAGCCCCAATGATCCATGAAATCAAAAGCGAAATATATACACTTTCTTGCCTTCCCTGTGGAAGTTCCGGACTTCTCGTCAAATACGCAAGTCCATATGCGATCGGTACACGAATTATGATTGTCATAATAATGGAAATCCACATCGGCGTCACCGTATCGGCGGCTCCTCGCATGACACCGGAAAGACTTTGAATAATCGCCATCGCAAGATATCCCACTGCCAAAATCTTCATCATATTCATGCTTAGATTTACCAAAGACTCCGTCTCTGTAAAAATTGACATAAGCGGACGTCCAAAGAACAATATGGTTGCCGTAATCGCAGCCGATACCGCAAGTCCCATGAATGTTCCCTGTTTCGCCCCTTGTGTTACCCGGTCAAATTTTTTCGCACCGATATTCTGTCCGGCATACGTTGTCATGGCTGTTCCAAAGGAGAAGTTCGGAAGCATGGCAAATCCATCTACACGCATAACGATAACGTTTGCCGCAATAAACTGTTCCCCGAAGCTGTTCGTAAGAGATTGCACTACCAACATCGCCATAGACATGATCGCCTGCGTAAGTCCGGATGGCACTCCTAATCGGATAATCCCAATGGCATGCTTCTTTGTCATTTTCAAATAAGTGACCTTCATATCAAAAGCATCTTTCATCTTCATAAGGCGAAGCATACATAACACTGCAGAAACGCCTTGAGCAATAACAGTTGCAAGAGCAACGCCCGCTACTCCCATTTCAAATTTTGCCACGAACAAAAGATCCAGCGCAATGTTTAGTCCGCTTGCTACCAAAAGATACAATAGCGCTGAAATCGAATCTCCCATTCCACGAAGAATACCGCTTAAAATATTGTAAAACGCCATTCCGGCAATTCCGATAAACATAATATGAAGATAAGAGGTACACCAGTCCAAAATACTGTCCGGCGTTCCCAGCAATTCCAGAAGTGGGCGGGTCAAAAGAGTTGCCACCGCCATAACAAACAACGATGCACACGCTGTAAGAGTCAGGCTGTTACCAATTGTCCTTGATAATTCTTCTCTGTTCTTTGCTCCGAAATACTGGGATACCAGAATTCCGGCGCCCACACTAATTCCGATAAACAATACGATCAATAGGTTAAAAATTGGTCCCGCACTTCCAACCGCTGCCAGCGCATTATCACCAACATAGCGTCCTACTACGACGCTGTCCACCGTATTATAAAGCTGCTGTGCAATATTTCCCAAAAGCATCGGTAATGTAAATACGAGAATATCTTCCCACGGTTTTCCTAAAGTCATATCAACCGGAGCAAATAATTTCTTTAAAAACTTCATCTTTCGTCCCTCATTTCTCTAATCTCTTTCTATTTATTATAATTGAAATTTCACTAACACTCAACCACATTCCAACCACTACTCTTCGCAACTTAAACTTGCGGAAATGCCATGCAAAATTTACAGCTTTTTTCTATCTGTTATGGTACAATAAAAACAAAAAAAGGAGGGAATGATTATGACGACAGGTGAAAAAATACGTGATCTGAGAAAAAAAGCAAATATGTCTCAAGATGCGTTTGCCGAAGCATTGGACGTATCCAGACAAGCCGTATCCAAATGGGAAAACAATGAAACAAAACCGGATGCCGCCAAATTAATTCTCATAAGTGAGTTATTCCATGTAAGCATTGACTACTTATTAAAAGAAGAGACAGCCTCTAACGAAAAAGTGGTAATTCCTGATATATTTAATCATGGCTTTTTCAAAAAATGGAACACTGTTTTTCGCCAAAAAGGTTATCGGGTTGGATATGCAATCTCCCTTTACGGATTATACCATTTACTTCCTGGATTGTTTGCATTTTTCTTACTAAAAGGCATGACTTCCGATCTTCAGGCTTTTATAGGTGGTTCCTTTTTCAATCTTCCTATTATGATTCAGTTCATATTTATCGCAGTCAGCCTCATCTGCCTTTTTGGTATAGGCGTAATAATTGTCGGATTTGTCATTGCTCACAAACTAAAAAAGAAGCTATAAATAAAACGCTGAGGTTCATAGCCCCAGCGTTTCATTTCTTACAAATACCTGATATTGATTTCCCACTTAAATATATTCTTCGATCGAATCCAGAATTTTCTTTACGGTTCCCTCTTCTAACGGACTGCTTAAATTTCCAATCTTCAAAAGCTCCGGATAAGATCTGCTTCCACCGGCACAGCAAAGATGATAATAATCCTCCCACGCGCTTTGATAATCCTGCATCATATGTCCGTAGTATTCCAACGAACCAAAACGTGCCAATGCGTAATCAATATAATAAAACGGCTCCATAAAAATATGTTGCTTCTGCATCCAAAAACCACCATTTTCTAAAAATGCATTTCCATCATAGTCGCGCCATGGCATATATTTCTTCTCCAGTTCGCTCCAAACTTTTCGTCTCTCCATCGCATCGAACAATTTTTCTTCATATACGCGATGCTGGAATTCATCTACACATGCCATATATGGTACGCATTCCAACGCATCCCAAAGATGAGATTTACGATATTTTTCTGCATGTTCCCCAAAGAAAAGCTCCATCCACGGGTATGTGAAGAATTCCATAGACATGGAATGTATTTCCGCTACTTCAGATGTAGAAAAAGTCTGTTCTGTCAACGGAATCCTCCGCATTGCCTCATATGCTTCAAACGAATGACCTGCTTCATGAGTCAATACATCAATGTCTGCATCTGTCCCATTGAAATTAGAAAAAATAAACGGTGCTTTATAGTCCGGGAATGTCGTACAATATCCACCCTGCTGCTTTCCGTTTCTCGTCTCAAGGTCAAACAGATCATACTCTAACATAAAATCAAAGAAGTCGCCTGTCTCCTTTGAAATCTCCCGATACATCTTCCCTGCTTTTTTCAAAAGTTCCTGTGTCGTTCCAATCGGCATCGCATTTCCATCCGGAAATACAATAGATTCATCATAATAATGTAATGTGTCTATGCCAAGACGTTGTCTTTGATTTTCAAATAGTTTTTCACAAATCGGAACTACATGCTCGCACACCTGTCTGCGAAATACCGCCAAGTCTTCCGGTGTATAAGTATATCGTCCCATCTTCAGAAAAACCATCTCCTCATAACTTGAAAATCCAAGGTTTCCTGCCATCTGTAAACGTAATTTCATCAACTCTGTATAGATGCTGTCCAACTTTTCTGAAATGGATTCATATAAAGCCGCCCATGCCTCCATCGCTTCTTTTCGAATCAGCCGATCGTCACTCTGCATTTTTTTCAACAATCCGTAGAAATTTAATTCTTCTCCATGAAACTGTGTAGTTGGAGCTGCTGCGGTTTTACTATATTCTTGTTTCAGCATACTCTCTTTCACTTGCAGCTCTACATTACATGCATCCGTCAGACGAATATCCGCTTTGATCTGCTGAATATAAAGTTCTCCCAATTCTTTTTCAAAATCTGCCAAAAAAGCGGATGCAAGAAGGACTTCGTGAAATGCCTTCATCTCCACATTCAATCTCGGCTGTATTCCAAAAAGATACTCCATCTCTTTTTCATAAAACATATCTTTTGTGTTTATTGTGTTTCTAACATATGCAAGAGACGACATTGTTTCAAAATGTGTTGCCTCCTCCTGTACTGACCAAAAAATAGTTTTTGCCGTTTCAAAATCTCCACTGTCTCTTAACTGCATTGTTGCTTCACGGATTTTCTGAAGCAATACCTCCCCATCCGGGCGCACATATTGCATTTCACAAAACTTTTCCATATGAATCCTCCTTTTTAATACCGATTATGTACATCCTCTGCGAAGCAAAGAACGTCCTTCAATTCTATGATTTTTCCGTCTTCTAATACTGCCTTTCCACTCATGCGTCCAAACACTTGATGCTGATCTGTCTCAATAATGAGAGCAGCCGTATGTGCCGCACGATCCAAAACCGGAACAAAATCCATCTCAAATCTTCCATCACTGGATGAAAATGTCCACGGTTTCATATAATCATCTTTCGGAATATGGAATGTCACATCATCAAGCTTATGACACTTTCCATCATAAAACAACATATTTTCGCTTGCCGCACTTGTATCCCCGAATCCATATCCAATGTTAAATCCAAACGGTTTTCCATCAATTACTGTATTACCGGATCCCCAATACCAACGATTGTCATAGGTCCACACTCCTCGTCCCCAATCCAATGTTCCAAAATCTGTTTCTTTTGAAAATGTATATGTCCTGCCATCGTACGTCATCGTACCGGAAGCCGGCATACAGTTGATCTTCTGATTATAATAAAATGCTGTCTTCTTTTCTTTCCACGGCGTTGCAATCACCATCGTATCCATCTTTGGCTGTTCTAATCGGATATCGCAGGAGAACTCTCTTCCTTGATAGAAATTTTTAAACTTACATTGAATCCTCCG
Source organism: uncultured Lachnospiraceae bacterium (assembly GCA_900550235.1). Taxonomy (GTDB): domain Bacteria; phylum Bacillota; class Clostridia; order Lachnospirales; family Lachnospiraceae; genus Faecalimonas. Next base: position 84,773 of record URRQ01000003.1, on the reverse strand, counting down.
TTCTCCTTGTTTCACAAGAAATCTCATATGCAGACGCTTGTCCTTATAGATGGTATTGCCCATCTCCGAAGTAGACGGCAATTTGTATTTTCCCATCGGGAACGGATTTAAAATCGTCTCTGTATGTTCCCACCCTTCTTTAAAATTCAAAAGTGAAACTGACTGTAATCCGATATACCCATCATCTGATATGGTAAATGCTCCTGCAAATTCTTCATTCAACACAAGATAATAATCCCACTCTTTGATTCGAAACTTTGGCGCTTTAATCTGATTTTTGTTGTAGATCTGTACCAGATTTTTTGACCAGCCCGGCTCTCTTAAACTACCGTCTTCCTTTAATAACGACTGAACGGTTGTGACTTCATGGTTACGCATACACATCCTCCTCTAGCAAATCTTACTTCCGTTTGCATACATTTTAAATTTCATTCCTAACATTTCACATGCTCTTTTACACATCAGCATTCTCTGCATAAATATCTCAAAATAATCTAATACTGAACAAATCTCCTCATCCAATTCAATTTGAAGTGTGATAATCTTATTCTCCGTATCAATATCCAGTTCTGAACTAAGCGCTGCGTAATTAACCCGGTCATGTTTATCAAAGGTTTCTTTCACACGATTCCTCACTCTGTTCCTTCGTACATCTGTCTTATCCGCCAAAATCAATGCTGCCGACACCGGATTTACCGCAGTTCCGGTTTTCTCATCATGCTGTCCGATGGCGCTTACGATCGTTGCCGCATCCTTGGGCTCCATCTTCCATTCATGAAGCAACGTATATGCCATAATTGCTCCCGAATGTGGATGATCGATGCGGTTTACAGAATTCCCCATGTCATGCATGTATCCGGCAATCTTGGCGAGCTCAATTTGATGCTCATCATATCCAAGCTCTTTTAGTATCTTTGCCGCCGTATGCGCTACCTTTGCCGCATGTTTTTTTGAATGTTCCGTAAATCCGAGAACTCCGAGTCCTTCATCTCCCATTTCAATATAAGCATTCACTTCCTCTGAATCTTTCACCTGCTGATATGTAATCTGATTATATTTCACGAATAATTCCTCCCATATACAAAATTTTGTCATAACCTTATATAGTATATCCTGCAAGTGTATCGCCTATGTAAGGGCTTGGTAAAATATATGTAAAAACGATTTTCTTATCAAACATTATACCACTTTACAGTCAAAAAGAAAAAAGAATTCCGGCAACATACCGAAATTCTTTTTTCTTTATCTATGCAACTGTAATCGTATAAGATTTTTCAAATGATTCTCCTGGATTCAATTCATTTCCATACTCGCGCTCTTCCAATGTTCCGGTAAAATTACTTCGATCACATCTTCCATACCACGGTTCGATACAGATAAATGGCGCACATTTTCCTGCCGGAGACCAAATTCCAACAACCGGAGCATCAAATTCTACTGATACATATTCTTTTCCTGACGGTGTTACAAAACCAACTTTATGCACCTGCTCATTTTCAATCACCAAAGCATCATTGTCAAACAAATGCTCTGTAATGGCCAGTTTCCCATCTTGAAGTTCTAATTCTACTTGATCTTCAGCTAACAAACCATCCGCAGCAATCAGACTATTTTGCAGATTATTTTCTACATCAAACGCAATCTTATAATCCGTTTGATTCTCATCTGCATGAATCGGACAATTAAACGCCGGGTGACCTCCGATAGAAAAACACATCTTTTTCTTGTCTGTATTCTCCACTTTCCACATCACCTGAACCTTCTTTCCTTCCATACGATACCCTATGGACAAACAAAAGTGAAACGGATACTCTTTTAATGTTTCTTCATTCGATGTAAATGCAAACCATATCTCATGTTCTGACCTCGAAATCAAATCAAACTCCATATTTCTTGCGAAACCATGTTTCGGTACCGGGTATGTCTCTCCTTCATAACTCATTTCATTGTTCTTGCATCCTCCAACAAACGGAAAAAGAATCGGTGACGTTCTTCCCCAATATGCCGGGTCTGCGTGCCAAAGATATTCCTGTCCTGTCTGTTTATCTACAAGTGATTTCATCTCTGCTCCTAACGAAGCAATTTTTAATACTAATTCTTCATTTTCAATCTGAAACATGTCTATAATCTCCTCTTTCTAGTCTCGCACCAATGTACCTTTATAATTCGAAATTCCACCAATATTTACTGCTTCATAACCTGTTTTTTGCAGAAATGCTACTGCTCTTCCTGCTCTCGCACCACTTAGGCAATAAACAAAAAGAAGCATTTCCTCCAACTGTTATTTTAATAATTTTGAATAATAAGAATCTGCCTGATAAAGAGCTGCCACCGGATTGTGACCCAATACTCGGTCTTTTGTAACCAATGTTGTACAAAGAGCATCTGAGTATTTATAAAACATACTGTCATGTCCTACACATAAGCCAATTACAACATTGAAATCTGTCTTTTCATGGTTCAACAGTTTTGCCTGTAAAATCGGGTTGCACATATTCGGACCAATCTTCTCACACTCTTTTGGAATTCCACCGTTTGCTTTTGGCTGCGCTCCTGCTTTACATGCAACTCCAAACACTTCAAAACCTTTATGACGGAAAATCTTTGCTGCCGTTCTGGCTTCTGCCAAAAGACCTACACAAGTGGCAATCCCGATTTTCTTATATCCCATTCTTTTTGCAAACTCAGCGATTTCTTCCACTCTTGTCATCTGACAATAATAATCTGTCTCTACCGTTGCAGCGGCAACCGTCACTTTATGATTCTCTTCATCCTTATAAAGCTCCATCGCTTCATTTAATACTTCCGTGTCCATATTTGTTGTAAGACAGAATTCCGGAAATGTCTTATCCATTTTATCACAGTTTTTGACTGCACAATCAATACAGCTTAATTTTGCATCCATAGTATTCTCCTTTTCTCCATTCATTTTACTCTTATCAAGTGATCTGCATATGCAACTATTATACCTCGTATTGACGTGTTTTTCAATTTGTCGTATAGTAAAAACAGACAGATTCCTCTATGACTGTCAAATAAATAAGGAAGAAAACTACTATGGCTATTGAAAAAGTAAGAGAATATTTGAAACAATACAATCGTGAGGAGGACATCCTGGAATTTGACACTTCCAGTGCAACCGTAGAGTTAGCGGCAATTGCGGTTGGTGTGGAACCTGCAAGAATTGCAAAAACACTCTCCTTTTATGAAAAAAATGGTGAACATGCTTTTCTCGTTGTTACCGCCGGAGATATGAAAATCGACAACAAAAAATTCCGACATACATTTGGATTGAAAGCAAAAATGCTCTCCCTCGAAGACGCAGAACGACTGACAGGGCATGCTGTAGGCGGCGTCTGTCCATTTGCCAATCCGGAAGGCACTAAAACATATTTGGATCTTTCTATGAAACGATTTGATACCGTATTCCCTGCAGCAGGAAGTTCCAATTCTGCAATCGAACTTACTTGTGATGACTTGGAACAGTTATCCCATGCCGTAGAGTGGGTAGATGTGTGTAAAGAATAAGGAGATCAACGTTCTGTTCTCCCCTTCCTATCTCAAAAAGGATTCCCGGTTATGCTACCAGGAATCCTCTTTTTTTCAAATCTTCTTCTATCAGATTTAATGTCTGTTCACTATCTGCGCTCACTTTATGATAATGATAATTAGACGTGATGTTTTTTAGTGGACTGGATTTCCCATTTCTGATATCTTCCAGAAATTCTCCCACCTGTCTTCTGGAGTGTATCATGAGTGATACCTCCATATGTCCATACACTCTGTGATTTACCATTACATTATCCACACAGCCACCCAGATCTACAATTGCATACAATTCTTCCTCAAGCTGTTCGTCAGTATGGTGCACCTTGAAGACTCTGCTTACAGTCTTCGGTTCGTTCAAAATATACCCTCGATTCGTAGAAATGATATCATATCCTGCCGCACGAATCAAGGCAATATCCTGTACAATGACCTGACGGCTTACGTCATAATCCGCAGCCAGCTTCTTTGCAGGAATGGGATTGTTACTCTCCTGAATCTGTTTTACGATTGCCTCTCTTCTTTCCGAACCTGTCATAGGCATGCACTTCCTCCCTTTTCCGGTAAAACCGTGTCCCTTTATTCTATAGAATGAAGGTTTTTTAATGAAATGTCAAGTATCGGAGCAGAATGAGTCAACGCTCCACTGGAGATATAGTCTACTCCTACTGCAGTAACGTTGCTGATATTCTCTTTTGTCACATTTCCGGAGCATTCTGTCTCTGCACGTCCTGCAATCAGCTCAACTGCCTGTCTCATCTCTTCCGGTGACATATTATCGAGCATGATAATATCAGCGCCTGCTTCTACCGCTTCTTTCACCATCTCAAGGTTCTCAACTTCAATTTCAATCTTACGAACAAACGGCGCATACTCTTTTGCCATCTGCACTGCCTTTGTAACGCTTCCTGCAGCGCCGATATGATTATCCTTCAAGAGAACTCCATCCGACAAATTGTATCTGTGATTAAATCCTCCTCCGACGCGCACAGCATATTTTTCAAAAATACGCATATTCGGTGTTGTCTTTCTCGTATCCAAAAGTTTTGTCTTGGTTCCTTCCAGTAATGCTGCCACAGAGCGTGTGTATGTTGCAATTCCACTCATTCTCTGTAAATAATTCAAAGCAACACGTTCTCCGGATAACAATACACGGATATCTCCTGTCACTTTTCCCATCAACTGTTTATTTTTTACTTCATCTCCGTCCTTGCAATAAAGCTCGACTTCCACCGTATCATCTAAAAGCTCAAACACTCTTTTGAACACATCTAAGCCTGCAATCACTCCGTCCTGTTTACAGATCAGTTCTACTTCCCCTTTTACTGCTTCTTTCATTACAGAATTCGTTGTCACATCTTCACTGGAAATATCCTCTCTCAGCGCCAATTTAATCAATTCATCTGCTTGTAATTCCATTGTAATTCTATTCATAAGTTTGTCTCCTTTTCCTTAACCTTCCTGAATCTTTTTTGCCGCACGTTTTGCAAATACGATACTTTCCAACAAAGAATTGCTTGCAAGTCTGTTTTTCCCATGTACACCATTACAGCTTGTCTCGCCTGCTGCATACAAATGCCCCATAGAAGTATGGCTATCCGAATCTACCCAAACGCCTCCCATAAAATAGTGTTGCGCCGGAACAACCGGAATACATTCTTTCATCACATCATATCCTTCTTCCAGACATCTCTTATAAATATTCGGGAAATGTTCCAGGATCATTTCATTTGGAATGTGTTCCATGGAAAGCCACACATGATCTGTCCCGTCTTTTTCCATCTGTTCATGAATTGCTTTTGATACTACGTCTCTTGGCAACAATTCATTTACAAAGCGTTCTTTGTCTTTATTATAAAGTACAGCTCCTTCTCCTCTGACAGATTCCGAGATTAAAAATCTACGTCCCGGTTTCTTGGAATACAAGGTCGTTGGATGGATCTGCACATAATCCAAATGTTCCAAACGAATTCCATGCTTTTTCGCAATCTCAAGAGCATCTCCTGTCAGATGTGGATAGTTTGTGGAATGTGTATATCTTCCGCCGATTCCACCGGTTGCCCAAATCGTATCCTTTGCAAAAATCTCCAATGCTCCCTTTTCATTCTCCGCGCGAACTCCAACGCACTCTCCCTGTTCTTCGATAATATCTGTCATCGTTGTATATTCGTAGATCACAACATTTTCAAGCTCTCTGACCCGATCTAACAGCTTACTTGTAATCTCTTTTCCGGTGATATCTTTATGAAACAAGATTCTCGGCTTCGAATGTGCGCCTTCTTTTGTATAAGCAAGCTCTCCGTTTTTTCTTTCGAATTCCACACCATAAGCGATCAAATCATCAATTACTTCTCTAGAACCTTTTATCATAATATCTACCGATTCTTTCCGATTCTCATAGTGTCCTGCTTTCATGGTATCTTCCATAAAATCATCATAATCATTCTCGTCTCTCATAACACAGATTCCTCCCTGTGCAAGAAAAGAGTCGCTGCTTTCTGCATCTGACTTTGTCAACATCATAATCTTTTTCTCTCGTGGTAACGATAATGCAGCGAACAATCCGGCTACTCCTGTACCGACAATGACTACATCAGCCTGTAATTCCATTTTCCCATTCCTCCAAAATTATTTTGCCAGTTCCAACATTCTGGACAATGCTTTTCCCGACTTTTCACGAAGCTCTTCTGTCACATGAACTTCATTTTCACCAGTTTCCAAAACGTGCGCTATTTTCTCTAATGTAATCCGTTTCATATCCAAACATATCGGCTCTGTTTTGGTAAAATAAAATTTCTTCTCCGGATTTTCCTTCTCAAGTTCATAACGCACTCCGTTTTCCGTACAGATAATGAATTCTTTTTTGTCACTTTTTCCTGCATAATTGATAATCCCGGAAGTACTTCCGATATAATCCGATATTTCACAAACTGCCTGCGCACATTCCGGGTGTGTCAAAATCTCTGCCTCCGGATGTTCTTCTTTTGCTTTCAACACTTCTTCCAAACATAGCTTATCATGTATTGGACAAAATCCTTTGTTAAATACAAAGTTCTTCTCCGGAACCTGTTCTGCAACAAAGCGTGCCAAATTCTTATCCGGAATGAAGAATATATTTTTATTCGGCAGCGCTTTCACGATTTTAACTGCATTTGCCGATGTCACGCACACGTCGGAATGCTGCTTTAATTCTGTGGTAGAATTGATGTAACATACGACTGCCAAATCCTCATATGTATCACGCATTTTTTGAATTGTCTCAGCATCTGCCATATGTGCCATCGCACAATCTGCTGACAGATCCGGCATCAATACCGTTTTATTTGGATTCAAAATCTTCGCGCTCTCTCCCATGAAGGACACACCGCAAAATACAATGGTCTGTTCTTTCAACCCTACTGCAATCTTACTCAGATAGAAGGAATCCCCAATATAATCTGCATTCTCCTGTATTTCCGGTTCCACATAATAATGTGCCAGTATAACTGCATTCTTCTCTTCTTTTAATTTTTTTATCTTTTCTACAATCTCCATGATTTTCCTCTCCTTGTATCAGCTTACACAATTATAACACTCGTTTTTACATGTGACAAGACACATGTTTTTATAAAAAGAAAGAGGGTTTCGCATGTTTTTTATTCACAATGCCAAACCCTCTTTTCTACAAGCCTAGAAGATGACGAATCATCTTCATTTTATCTCTTGCTACCGGAAGAATCTCAGATTCATAGCCATTCATTCGAATTCCAAATGCACTATTTTTCCAAGGGAATACCTCTTTTACTTGATCCAAGTTAATCAAATAACTTTTCTGACAACGGAAAAAACGTTTCCCTTCTAACTTTTTCTCGTACTCCCCAATTGTCTTTCCCTCGTAATACTCTTTTCCTTTTACATGGATTGTACATCCTCTGTTACATGTCTCTATAAACACAATATCACGAATATCTTCAAACACAGTTTTTCCTTCACAACTGATAGCAAGCCTTCGAAGTTCTGCCTCTTCGATTGGAAATTCTTCCGATACCTGCTGTTCTTTTTGTTCTTTTCTAAGACACTTATCTAACACTCTTTTTAAACGTTTCGGGCTAAATGGTTTCATAATATAATCATTGACTTCTAATTCAAAAGCCTCTACAGCATATTCCGAATACGCCGTTACAAATACAACTTTCATATTTGGCCGGATTCTTTTTAATACTTTGACAAGATGCGTTCCTTGGATATCTCCCAGATTAATATCTAAAAACAATAAATCGACATCCTGCTCCGTAACAAGATCCAATACTGCCGCTCCGGAATCTGCTTCCAGTATCTCCACATCAGCAATCAATTCCTGGAGCTGATGTATCATTTCGCTTCTTGCCGGACGTTCATCATCTGCGATTGCGATTCTTATCGCCATTCCTTTTTCACCGTTCCTTTCATGAATCTCATTGTCACACAACTTCCTCCATCTTCCATATTTTCAATGTGAAGTCCATTCTGCTCTCCATAGATATTTTTCATCCTTTTATGGACATTGGTAAGTCCAATACTTTTTCCGATTTCTTCTCCGGCTTCCAGTTTCCGTAACACTTCTGCCGGGAAACCGACTCCTTTATCCCTAACTTTGACTGTAAAGCATTCGGATTCGTTCGTTACCGTAATCATAACTACTCGTTTTCCATCCATACTTCTTCCATGTCGAACTGCATTCTCTACAATTGGCTGAAGGATCAAGGTTGGAATTAAAATACTCATATCTTCTTCTAATTCATATGTTACGATTAAATTTTTTTCAAAACGCGCTTTTTCAATCTCCAAATAATCCTGCACATGTTCCAGTTCTTCTTCCAGCGGTACCATATACGCTCCGCTTCCAAGATTGTATCGGAAATATTCTGCTAATGTAAGAAGTAATTCTCTGGCTCTTGTAGGATTTTCTCTGCATACGCTGGAAATGGTATTCAATGCATTGAAAAGGAAATGTGGATTTACCTGAAACTGTAAAGCTTGAAATTCTGCTTTCTGACGCATCTGCACCTGTTTTTCTAATTTTTCCATCGCCAACTGCGAAGACGCCAAAAGTCCAAAGTTGTGCAACAGTTCTACATCACTTTGGTGGAACACAAACTGCTTCTTTACCCATACGAGAAGACACCCTATTGCTGTATCATTAATCATAAATGGTTCTGCTAAAATAGAATATTCCCCAATCCAATCATACCAGGGATCATTCTTTGGAACACTATATAGCATCGCCATCTTTCCACTATTCATCGCCTTCTCCGCTACAGAAGGGAATGTAATAGATTCTTTTGGCTGGAACTTCATATCTTTTTGCTGCCACTCCAATACGGTTGTCTCATCCGTAATCATAACGCCTACCCAGTCCGTTCCTTCCATAATCTCCCTGGCCATCTTTTCTATATTCTCTTTTCGATGTAATCCTTCTTTTAAGAGTGGAAGACACTTTTTAGCCAGAGCAGACGCCCTTTGCAACTGTTTTGTACTTTCCAATTCTTGACAGACAAACACTGTATTAAAACTGGATATAAAGATTAACATTCCGATCGAATTCAAAAGAATCATCGGTATACTGATCTCGAGAACCGTTTCCAACGCAACTTGCACAGACATCGAAGAGCGCAGTAAGCAAATCATCTCTACTATTTCCGCAAAACAAGTCAAAATAAATAAGTCTTTATATTTCCACTTTCCCCGCTGAAAATACGGATAAAATCCTCCTCCCAGCATTCCAACCAACAAAAGCGCATATGCTGAAGGGAGCGCAAACGCAGGATGAGGCGAGAAGAAATACACATAAATGCAACCAAGAAGCGAAGAGTAAATCCCTACAAGCGGACCTCCCAGCAAACCAGCTGCAAGCGCTCCGATTACCTTGGTATTCATATTATAATCGCCGATCATTGTCCCTGTATATGTTGCAACTGTAATAATGCTTCCAAACACAACAGATAAAAGAAAATCACCCTTGAACTTCCTTTTTTCCTGCAAAATCAATTCCTGTATAAACTTTATTTTCGATAATGTTGCCGCTATAACAGACAAAAGGCAAATATTCATTGTAATATTAAAAGCCAGTTCTTTGATATCCATCTTCTGTTCCTCCGAATTGGTCTGTTTCTATTCTACCACATTTTCTCTTTTTTCGGCATAAAATTCCACAGGAAATCCTACGGCATAAAGGAAGAGGGATGCCCAAAAACGGGCATCCCTCAAGAGTTATGTATGATTTATTATTCTGATTGTCTAATTAATATGTAACAGTTTTTGTCTCGTTATATACGTCTCTGTCAAGCTCTCCTAGTTTATTTGCAACGAGCATACCAACCATAACATCTACGTCTACATTCATTAATGTACGGAACATACCTGCGAACCAGTCAATACCGATCAATACAGCAAGACTGTCTAATGGAAGTCCCAATGTAGATGCAAGGAATGTGTACACGATGATAGAACCACCTGGTACAGAAATAGTTCCCATACACATTAAGCAGGATAACAAAATTGCCATACCCATTTGGAACATAGAAAGTTCGATTCCCGTTGCCTGTGCCATGAAGAAAATCGCAACTACATAACACTGCGCAGCTCCACAACTGTTCATAGACATTGTGATCGGACCTGTGAAGTCAGCTACTTTACGACTTACACCGAATTTTGTAACTGCATCTTCCATCTTTGTCGGAAGACAGATTGCACCGGAAGTTGTTGTAAGAGCCATGATAGACATCTTCGAAAACTTCTTCGGCATCTTTGCCGGATTCACTTTACAAATGGCTGCTGTGAGTGGTCCGTAGACTAAGAACTGAATCAAATCACCGATCAATAATACAAGTAAGAATGCAGCCATTGATTTGATAACTTTAAACCCAATACGTCCGGATACGTCTGCTAATAAACAGAAGATACCGATTGGTGCTACATTCATAACAAGTTTGATAATGTTCGTTACGATTGTGTTGATTCCTTTTACCCAATCGATCATGTTCGTATTACCTGTCTGCTTTGTGTACGCACCCATTGCAACACCAAAGAATAATGCAAATACGATACAAGGTACCATTGCACTTTCTGCCATAGATGCAATGATATTTGTTGGTACAAAACCAAGAAGTGTACTCTGAAGAGAAGTCTCTACTACCTCTGCTCCTTGAATAGTTTCCGCGCTTCCAAGCGGCACTCCCACACCCGGTTTTACGATCATTGCAAGTGCAACTCCAAGTCCTGCTGATACAATGGTAAATAAGATGATCCATTTAAATGTGTGAAATCCCATCTTACCTACATCTTTTCCATCTCCGCCACCGACTGCCGCAGCAACAGATGACATTACAAGAAGTACAACGGACATCTGAATCAAACGAATAAAGATGTCACCGATAAACTTCAAGTTTCCTGCCCATTCTCCGACTATGCTACCAAACACAATACCACCGATCGTAGCAAGCAGAATCTGCGTTGTCAGAGAAATGGAGAATTTCTTTTTGTTTTCCATTTTCTTCACCTTTCCCTCTTCTTTCATTCCACGATTGGAATGACCGTTTTCTTTATGCCTTTAGTTTATATTTTTTCAAGAAAAAAACAAGAGACTTTGTATGAACTGTCGTTTTTTATGTATAAACCGTCATTTTTTCTGCACAACATCACGAAAGGAGGGCAAGCCCTCCTTTCATTTATCACTTAATGAACATGTTCTTCAAGATCTTCATCTTCATAATCAAACACACATCGCTCGTAAGCATTGATCACATGGGTCTCTTGATATTTGTCATATCTTTTATGTCCCCTGCCATAAGACAAATGTACATGACCATGTAAAAATATTCTTGGTTTATATTTCTCTATCAACTTGATAAATGAACGGAACCCCTGATGCGGAAGATCTCTTCCATCATTCAGTTGATATGCCGGCGCATGTGTAACAAGGATATCAAATCCCTTTCTTCGCAACAATTTAAACCAAAGTCTACGGATTCTTCGTTTCATTTCCCATTCCGTATATTGGTAAGAACCCGGCTTATAACGCATTGAACCTCCCAGCCCAAGAATCCGTATTCCTTTATAAACATAAATGTCATCATCAATGCAGATACATCCATCTGGATTTACAGTATCGTATTTTACATCATGGTTTCCATGAATGTAAAGAACCGGAGCTGACGTAAATGTTGCCAAAAAAGACAGATAATGGGGATCTAAATCTCCACAGGAGATGATCAAGTCAATTCCTTCTAATTTACTTTTCTCAAAATAATCCCAGTAATATGAAGATTCTTCATCTGCTATCGCTAGTATTCTCATAGAACTATATGCCTTTCACTTGTTCTACACCCTGCTGGGAAAATACAGGTCTGTAGTATTCTTTTAATTCCTCTGCCTTCGGAATGCTGCCGATTACATTTTCTGCCAGCCAATCCATTGTAATAATCTCTTCCGGAGTTAATGTACGTTTTGGATCATCTTGTACGATTCCGTCCTGTGAATATAAAATTCCTGTAAATGGATTGAATTCCCCGGACGCAATCACCTTCTTCAACAAATCCATAAGACGTTTTGTTCCCATCGGAAGATTATGCGAACAAATAACATCGATCACACCGGAAGACATTCCCCACCAATAATTGATTGCCTGTAAATCGGACGGATCATCATCGTATTTCCATGTTCCGTTCATAATAGTACGAATCAATTGTTCGTAGAATTTTCCCCAATGCCAAAGCGGCATCGCCAGATTTCTTGGTTGTCCGTCCTGCATACTAAATAAGCCGAATAATCTAGAACCTTCTTCCGGTATAACCATATCTTTTCCGGAGATATAGTCTGGTGCAATCTTTTGGATTTCTTCCTGAATATCTACATCTTTTTTGCTGGTCCATTCCAAGTACACTTTTACTCTTGGATTGATCATCTTCGCTCCTATTGCAAATGCGTTGATATTTGCAATAGAACCATAGATCGGATAATCCTCAACATATACAATCTTATCATTCTCAGCCATCGCACCCGCCAAAGCTCCCATTAAAAATTTAGCTTCATGCATTCTCGCATAATAGGTACGAATATATCTGTGAGACGTATTCAAAGAGCAATTCAATATTCGGATTGTCGGATGTGCAATAGCAGCCTTAACACTTGCCTGCACAAACGCCGGCGTTGTTGTAAATACAATATCGCATCCTTCTTGGATCATGGATTCAATGGCATCATCCACACTATCTATGGTCACATTATCATAGTAGCATGTTGTTACCTCCTCCGGAAACGTCTGTTCCAAATGTAAACGTCCGAGTTCATGAGAATAGGTCCATGCAGAAGATACTGCTTTCTTCTCATAAATAAATCCTATTTTCAATCGTTGATTTCCCATTGGAAGGAGACGATTTAACAGCGGGGACTTCTCTTTGTTTGGACTCATTTTCAATGCGATCACATCATCTTTTTCCAGCAACTCAAATTCTTCCCAACTTTTTGTAATCAACGTCTTCAGTTCTTTTGTTGTTTTTTCACAAACCTCTTTGTATCCATATAGCGTAATAAAGGAAAGAAAAGCATCTCCTACTGTGATAGAAAGTTTATCTCCTCCTTTTGCACGGTATTCTGCTGTAAAGCGTGCAAAAATCGAACTAAATTCCAGGCGATCATCCTGGCTCCACTTTTCACACGGCTGTTTTCCCACTTCAAACTGAAGTCTTTGAAAACTTCCTTCTTTTGAAAAATATATATAATTGATCTGCGACAACTCATAGAAATCCATAAACTCATAATATATGATGTTTTCTTTTTCATTGGTACGTTTCGGAACGATACGGGTTACATTTCCCGGAATGGACACAACCCCGTAAAATTTCATCACGCTAACCCGCTTATTACCTTCCTCTACATAGAAACGGTTCATGTATTCATACGCTTTAATCGGATCTCTGATTCCTTCATTGATATGCGCATCATCTAATTTTGACCACTTTAAAGCAAATTCAGAATGATCATCTAAGATTGGCATAAAATTTCCGGCAAAAGCAGAGCTCCTGCCTCCGTTCTTTGTTCCTACAATCTGATCGAGCGGAATCTGCACAACACCAAGCGGAACTTCTGAATAAGAACCCTTTGTCGGAAGTATATCATCTAAAACTTCCAACGTTGGCTGCATCCCGTGGAGCAAACGGTACTGATAATCTTTTTTCCCCATTCTATATGCTTTCGCATAATCTTCCAAAGCCATATATCTTCTCTCCTTTATTACTTACTTTTAGCATCTAATATCACAATACCACAGCAATACAAACGGCACAATACTTTTTCGTATTGTGCCGCATATCTTATCGATAACGATATCTCATTTTTGATTTGGATAGATGAATGCTCATCGCTTCTCTTGCCGCATCCGCATCATGCATCAGAATTGAACCATATATTTTTTGGTGTTCATTGTAGATTTCTTTCACTTGTTCCTCGTAGATCATCCCGGTTCCACTCACATGGCGCATCAGATTACTGATCGTTTGTATCATCGTATAGATCACATCATTGCCGGAACATCTCGCAATACAAATGTGAAAATCAAGATCTCCCTCTAAAAAATCATTGTGATTTCCTTCTAAAAGAGCTTTCTGCATCTTGTGAGAGATTCGAGATAGCTCGTGAAGACAATTCACGTCCTGACACTTTGCCGCAAGCTCCGCGGCCTTCGTCTCCAAAAGATTACGAACCGTAATAATATTTTCAATTTGGCTTCCATTTAAAAACAAGGACCATGACAATGGAATGATAAAAAAGTCCGCCTCATTACTGCTGATATATGTACCTTGTCCTGGCCTGATATCTACCATTCCCAATACATCCAACACTTTCATCGCTTCTCGGATCGCCGAACGTCCTACATTCAACATCGCCGCCAGCTCTCTGTCTGACTCAATCTTATCCCCTTTTTTTAATTTGCCATCCATCACTTGCTGTGCAAAATACATTGTCAACTGATTGATTAAATGATTGATTCCGTTCTTCTTGGCTCCTTGCTTCTGAATCTGCTTCATATCCTTCTCATTTGGCAAAAGTGAACTTAATTGTTCCGCAAATTCCTTCGAATCCATTGCAAATATCATCGGATCAACCGAAATCTTATCTGCTGTTTTCAGAATGACATCGTTGAGTCTTGTTCCACCCTTTGCTTCCAAATTAGAAAATGTTGCAATGCTCATCGTTTTCTCATTATCACTTAAGAATTGGGTAATAAATTCTTTCTGGGTAAGACCCAGATGTCTTCTTAAAATACGGAGATTCTCTTTCCTATATATGGAATTCAAAAGCTTTCCCTCCAATTATTCCGGCGTCTTAATATTACTACCTTTTTTCTTTTTATCTTACTGCTCTAATAATTTTGTAGCAAGTTCTGTCATGATCACTGTCGCTTTTGCGAACTCGCTGTATTTTGTAAATTCTACCGGGCAGTGGCTTCTTCCGTCTTTACTTGGAACGAATAACATAACTGTTGGGATTACCTGTCCAATCTCCAATGCGTCATGTCCTGCTCCACTTGGAAGATATTTGTAGCTGAAGCCGTGTTTCTTACATCCTTCTTCCATCACTTCTAACATCTCCTTAGAAAGGAATACCGGTGTGATAACAAGCTTTGTCTGGATCTCATAGCTTCCGCCCATCGCTTTTACTTCGCGATCCAATGCAGCACGGATTCTGTTGGCAATATCATTGATATTGTCGTTGTTCATAGAACGAATATCTACTGTAAATTCTACTTCTTCTGCAACGATGTTCATACCACCTGGCACTGTCTTAATAAATCCTGTTGTTGCAACTGTTCCGTCTGCTTTTTCTCTTGCCCAATCAGGGATTTTAGAGATTACTTTTGTTGCAGCATCTACTGCATCCATACGCATATCCATCGGAGTAGTTCCTGCATGGTCTGCTCTTCCGTGTACTGTAACCTGATATCTCTGAATTCCTACAATTCCTTCTACCAATCCAAGTTCGATGTTCTCTGCATCCAGAACCGGCCCCTGCTCGATGTGAGCTTCCAGGAAGTGTCCAATAGAACCTTCCGGCCATTTTGCTTCTTCGATCTTCTCCGGAACAAGTCCGTATCCAACCATTGCATCATAGATAGAAACTCCATCTTTATCTTTGAATTGTTTGCAGTATTCTACGTCACGGTTTCCAAGCATTGCTCCGGATCCAAAATATCCTGTTCCAAAACGCATACCTTCTTCATCACAGAAACCAACTACTACAAAATTGCGCTTTGGAGCAACTCCGTTGTCTCTTAACTGTCTTGCAACTTCAATTGCACATACCACACCTGCAATACCGTCAAAATCTCCACCGTTTACAACAGAATCATAGTGAGATCCCATCATAACACATGGAGCGTCCGGGTTTTCCCCTTTCATGATACCGATCACATTGCCGGCAGCATCTTCGTGCACTTCCATACCTGCTTCCTGCATAACCTTTGTCAGGTAATTCACAGCATCTCTTGCTTCTTTTGTAAATGGTAAACGTGTACATCCGTCACCAGGTGTAGCTGTGTACTGTTTTAAGTGTTCTAAGTTCGTTGCAACTCTTCCAATAATTTCATCAATTCCGATTCCCATATGAATTTCCTTTCTCAATTACTAATAATTGATCGTATATTTTTATTTTCTTTATTTTTTCCGGTCGATAATAAATACCTTCACCGGAGAATAAAGCATGGCTACAACAATCATAATAAATCCAATCGTACATAACATATTATTTGACATTCCAAGTCCTGCCATGATCACTGCGAATGCGATCATGATCACGATAAATGCAAGAGTCAGTCCGCCAGCTTTTGTTTTAAAAAAACTCTGTTTTTCCATTTTTACTCTCCTATCCGTTCCTGCTTATAGCGCAACCAGTACATACAAGATTCCACCGATCACAATTGTCGCCGGCACAGTAATTCCGATGATCTTTTTCATTACCGCGCCTTCACTTCCGAGAATATTAGCAGTCGTAGTTCCAAGAATGATCTTGCTCGGACTTACCGCACTTCCAATCGCTCCACCGGCAGACTGAGCGCCTAATACTGCTGCAGAATTCACATCAAGAAGAGCAGATGTCTGCATTTGGAAATCTCCAAATAAAATATTAGAACTCATGTTACTTCCTGTCATAAATGTACCAAGAAGCCCTACAAATGGTGCAAATACTACGTATACTTTACCAAGAACATTAGCAATTCCATTTGCAAGTACTACTGTCTGTCCTGTTCCACTCATAATCTTTGACATGATCACAAGTCCGATTACCGCAATACCAGATGGCATCGTCATAGTCACAGATTTTACAAAAATTCTCTTGACTCCGCCTTCTTTGATCCAGCCTTTGTATTTGTAGTATACAAGACCAATGATAGAAGAAATAAATAAAAACATACTAGCATGAGTAAATGGCTGGAACGGTGAGAAACACTCTGATGCCGCATTCACATAACCATATCCTGTCGATGTTTCAGGGAATGGAAGTCCAAACTGTACTTGACTTAATGCTGTATTAATCGGTTTTACAAGTAAAACGATCAATGTAAGTGCAGATAATAAGAAATATGGTACAAATGCCTGAACCAATGTCATATCTGAAGGTCCTTCCTCGGTACTCTGCTCTGTGAACTCACGGTTCATTAAAGCGCTGTCTTCTATACACCATTCTTCTTTGTACATTTTTGTTCTACCAAGTAACAACAATACAACTAAGGATACGCATGATGGAAGGAAACAAGAAAGTGTTGTATTTACTTGTGTTAAAAGAAGTTCTCCTCCTCCTTGAATCAAGGACATAATTGCGACTGCCAAAAATCCTTTTTTCAACGCTTTTCCTTTTCCGTAGAACCAGCAGATTGCAAATCCTGTAATTGCATTCCAGAACCAGATAAATGCAGCTGTCCAAAGAGCAGTTACTAAGTATTCTTTGCTTCCTGCTGCAAGATTGGCTGACATCGCAAGTGAATCCCAAGCTGCGGCTAATGTACCGAATGTATTACCCCAAGCTTGACCAAGAAGCGGCAGGATAACTGCCCACATCGGTTTTACTCCAATTCCAATCAAAAGCGGAGCTCCTACTGCAACCGGAACTCCAAATCCAGTAATTCCCTGAAGAAAACTTTCAAAAATCCAACCCATTGCAATCACAAGAAGAAGTTCATTTGGTAAAAGTTTTCTCATTCCATTTTTAATGACTACAAACGCTTTTGCTTCTTCACCAACCTGATACATCAGTATGGCGGTCCAGACAATGATGAGAATAATAAGTGCGCTCCAGATTCCTTTTGCACTTTCGGCAGCAATAAGTTTCATGTCTGCTTTATAAAATACTATTCCTGTGATGATCGTGATCAACAGACCGATTGGCGCTGCTTCCGTTGCTCCCCACTGAAATTTTATCATTAATACTAATAGTGCGATAATCGGCAAAAATGCCATTATCCACATAAATAGATTTGTTGGTATATTCATGTTCCATCTCCTAATTACTCATTCCTTTTAAAGTATGCCGGGATCAGATCCCGGCATTGCTTTTAAGAATGTATTACAGTACCTGTCTTGCCGGCAATTCCGTCAGCAGCTTTGTCCAGTAGTGTAATCAGAGTACGGCGTCCCGGAGCAGATTCTGCAAATCGAATGGCAGCTTCTACTTTCGGAAGCATGGAGCCTTTTGCAAACTGTTCCTCGGCAATGTATTCTTTTGCCTGTTCTACGGAGATGTCAGAAAGCCATTCCTGATTTTCTTTTCCCCAATTGATTGCAACTTTTTCTACAGCGGTCAGGATCACAAGATAATCTGCTCCAAGCTGTGCAGCAAGAAGACTACTTGCATTATCTTTATCGATGACTGCGTTTGTTCCTACTAATCTTCCGTCCTTATCACTTACTACCGGAATTCCGCCGCCACCGCATGTAATTACGATGTGTCCGGCATTTACCAGTGTCTTAATTGTTTCAAGTTCACGAATTCTCATTGGCATCGGAGAAGCTACAACTACTCGGTATCCTCTTCCTGCATCTTCCATGCATTTCACACCATTTGCTTCGTTTTTATCTGCCTCTTCCTTTGTCAGGAATCTTCCGATTGGTTTTGTCGGATTCTCAAAGGCTTCATCATTTGGATCCACTTCTACTTGAGACAAGATTGTAGATACTTTTCCATCAATCTGTCGATTGTGTAATTCGTATTTGATCGCATTCTGCAAATCAATTCCGATATATCCTTGACTCATTGCAACCGATGTCGGAAGCGGGATCTGTTTATCTGTCTCTCCTGCTACTACCAGGTTGTCCATTGCGTTCTGGATCATTCCTACCTGAGGACCGTTTCCATGCGTAACAATGATATCCAATCCCTGTTCTGCAAGATCTACAATAACTTTCGCAGTCTTCGCAACTGCTTCTTTTTGCTCTTCAATGTCTTTTCCTAAGGCATTTCCCCCAAGAGCAATGACAACTTTTTTCTTCTTCATAGCTGCCTCCTCTTTATTATTCTTATGCCTCGAATCCAAGTTTCTTAGCGTATGCTACGATAGCTTTTTCGAAACACTCGATCGGAGGATGAACTGTACCAGCACCAATCTGTCCTTTTCCTGCTACTTTGTTAGCGATACCTGTGTTGATTACCGGTGTGATACCTTTTTCAACAACTAATCTTGCATCGATACCTAAGCAGATTCCCTGGAAATTCCATGTTGGAACTGTAAAGTTCGGGTTTCTGTCGATGACGATTTCCATCATCTCATTACTTGTTCTGAGTGCATCTTCATATCCGCCTGCTCCAACGAATCTTGTAACTGCAGGAGCTGCGATCATTGCCATACCACCTACACCAAATGTTTCAGTGATTGCACTGTCTCCCATATCCGGACATGCATCTTCTGCATCATATCCTGTGAAGTAAAGTCCCTGTGGTGTATTAACCGGACCTGTGAACCATTCGTCACCCATACCTGCGATACGGATACCGAATTCATATCCGTTACGGCACATTGCTGTAACGATTGTTCCGTCTGTATCTTTTCTTGCAGAATCCATAACCGCTTTTCCTGTTGCCATCATGATGTTCAGGAAGAACTGATCTGTATCTGCTAAGAATTTGATTACGTCATAACGATCTTTGTCGTCCATATCCATTGCTGTGATGATTGGAGCAACTTCTTTTAAGAAAGCAAGAGAAGCTGCGATGTTTCTCTGGTGGAATTCATCACCCATTGCTACTGCTTTTGCAACCAATGGATTTACTGCAAGACCATTTTCCATAGAACGAAGCGCTTTTCCAAGTGTTGGTCCTAATACGTCTCTCATCCAACGAAGTCTGTTTACAACTTCTTCATCGTAAGCGCCGAAACGAAGAACTTTACCGATACCTTCGTTCATTGTACAGTATGCTTTCTGTCCGTCTGTCGCATTTTCTACAACAAATACTGCCATGTTTGGAGATGTGATACCCCCCATTGGTCCTACTGCGTTGCAGTGGTGACATGGAATGAATTTGATCTCTCCGTTTTCTAACATTCTTCTTGCTTCTTCTTCAGAATCAGCCCATTCCTCAAACATAACTGCACCTACGCAAGATCCCTGCATTGGATCCGGCATATTTTTGTATTCTACCGGAGGACCAGCGTGAAGAATTACTTTTCCGTTGTTCTCTGCGAACTGTGGAATTACTTCTTTCGCACGTACGTTATCTCTTAAGATTGGCTGGCTGCCTACTACTTTTGCAATAACTTCACGGTTTTTCTCATCGATGCCTTCGTAGTGTCTTAAGAAGTTTAATGTTTTGATTAGTTTTACGTTACCGCCTGCAGGTGGCATCCAATCATACTGAACCACTTCGCAACCAAACTGTTCTACAACTTCTGCAAAGCTCTTAAGACCAATGTTGATGATTCTTGGTTTCTCAGAAAGTAATTCGCGAAGCTTTTCAGATGGAGCTGCTTTTTCACATGCAACAACTTCTTTTGCACGAATTTCTTTTGCAGGCTCTTCGAAATCTCTTCCGATTGCGCGGATTGCTGTGCGGCAAGCAAGTTTGTTGTTTTCACAAACGATTACGCCAACTTCTTTTAATTTATTAACTGCTTCATCATATCCCTGGAAGTCTCTTCTTGTACCACATACTGTTGCGATAAAGAATACTTTTCTTCCTGCTTTTTCAGCTTTTTCTTTTAATTCCACGATTGTTGGAAGTAAAGAACCAGCCATATCTGCATGAGAACCATATCCGAGCATGATGTCAAGAAGAACAACCCCTGTTGTCTCATCATCTACTGCTTCCTGCATACATTCAATACGTTTTGCAGGATCGATCATTGGATGTGGTTTTCCTTGTGTATATGCGTCATCTCCAAGGTCAACTACTACGTTGCCGTCTAACTGGAGCATATATCCTTCAATATCTTCTGGTGGAACTTTACATCCCATTGCGTCTTTGATGAGCATTGCTGCTTCGTTAGCAAGTGTTCCGCCTGAATAGTAAGCTTTGATTGTTTTTCCGTCTTCTGCTTTGAAGAATGTGGATGCGTCTACATCTGCAACTGCTTCCGGAATCTCCTGTCCTCTTACAAGACCAACAGCAAGACGAGCTGCTTCGTCTAATGTGTAAGCGTGATAGAAGTTTTCTTCATGGTATTCTGGTTTTTCACCTACAAATAATGTAACAACCGGTTTACTGAAGTTAGAAAGTCTTGCAGAGATTTTGTCTCTTACTTCTTTTGCAGGTGGTTTAGAAACGATTACAAGTACTTTTACTGCATCATCGTCTTCCATTGCATCGATCATATCCATCATTGTGATTCCGCCGATTGCTGCATTCAAATCACGTCCACCAATACCAATTGCATTTGTAACACCTTCACCTAATCTGTCGATGATTGTTGTAAGCTCCTGGATACCTGTTCCGGAAGCACCGATGATTCCGATAGATCCTGGAGTTACATTGTTTGTAAATGCAACAGGAACTCCCTGGATAATACCAGTACCACAGTCAGGACCCATAACTGCAAGTCCTTTTTCGTGAGCTTTTTCTTTTAATTTTTTCTCATCTTCGATTGTTACGTTATCACTGAACATGAATACGTTCAATCCTTCATCAAGAGCTCTGTCTGCTTCCAATGCTGCATATGCTCCTGGGATTGAAATAACTGCAAGGTTTGCTTCCGGCATTTTCTGAAGCGCTTTATCCCAAGATTTTACGCTTTCTGCGCCTTTTTTATCTCCGCTTGCTGCAGACTGTTTTTTGAAGAATTCTTCACACTCATTCATGATCGTATCAAGAAGTGCATCATCTTCGATATCAGCAACAACGACCATATCGTTTGCTGTTGCAGCCATTAATTCTTCTGTGTCTAATCCGCTCTGTTTAAAAATGTCTTTGTTTGCAGGTGTTGCCATCATAATAGATACTTTTTTTACACCTTCAATTGCTGAAATATGGTTTGTGAGAAGCATTAGCACAACTGAGTCATGATAGCTTCCTTTTTTAACAACTGTTTTTAACATATCTTGTTCTCCTTAATCGGCAAATCTGTTTTTATGGTCGTATCTGTTGTAATGTAAATCATCACTCTTCAAATATTCTACCAATTCATCTACAACTTCAATTCCACCTTCTGCGTAAGCTTTGTCTCTTCTCATCACAGCTCTTTCACCCGGATAGTATACTTTACCAAATCCAGGAGCTGCTTTCATTTCGCCAAGCTCATCGCATGACTGGGACATATTCTTCATAAACTGTTCTGCACCACAGAATTTCTCCGGATCCATAACAATGATCATCTGTCCAAGTTCACGGCCTTTTGAACAATCGTGGTACATAGAGCTTACATGTTTTCCAAATGGAACTCCAAGAAGAATTCCTGAGAATACGTCAACCATCATCATAAGTCCATATCCTTTTGCACCAGCGATTGGTACAAGAGCATTTACTTTGTGAGGATCTGTAACAGGCATACCTTCTTCATCTACAGCCCAATCAGATGGGATTTCTGCTCCCTGAGATCTCTTATCAAGGATTTTACCCCAAGCCTGTACTGTTGTAGCCATATCAAATACTACGATTCTGTCATCTGCTGTCGGAGCTGCAAAAGAAATTGGATTTGTTCCATAATATGGTTCTGTTCCGCCATATGGTACTGCCATTGGATCTGACTGGCAGAATGTGATTGCAAGAAGTCCTTCTTTCGCACACATTTCTGTGTAGTATCCGATAGAACCTGTATGCGAAACGTTAGCCATACCTACTACAGCAACACCGTTCTCTTTTGCGATCTCGATCGCTTTTTCTGTTGCCTTTGTAGCTACATAATATCCAATACCGTTGTCTCCATCCATGATACCGGAGCATGGACCTGTCTGTTTCCATGTGATGTTAGGATTGTGAGTGATTCCGCCTTTTGCAATTCTCTCTGTGTAATACTCTACACGTACTGCACCGTGAGAAGCATATCCTCTCTCATGTGCCCATGTCAAAATTTCTGCAGTCTGCTCAGCATGCTCTTCGCATAAGCCCCCCTGCATCATTTTGTTTTTCATCAAGTCTTTTAATTCTTGACGTGCAAGTCTCATAACTTTAACACCTTCCTTTTTTTATTTTCTTATAACTGCACTTCTCTGTTGCAGTCTTTTGAATATAAGTATGCCAAGTCTTCTCCACGTCCTACTCCGTAGCATGCCTGTGGGCAATATGCATCTAAAAACATGTAGTCGCCTTTTTTCACCGGTACCCATTCGTCATCTACACGGTACATTCCTTTTCCTGATAAGAAATACATTCCGTGTTCCTGAATGTGTGTCTCAATATATCCATGAGAAGCACCTAATTTAAATTTTAAAATATGGAAGTTCATATCGAACCCGAAATCTCCTGCTGCCGGAAGCAAATCTTTTACATGGCAGTTGTCCATTCCTTCATACTCAATCCATTCCATATCATTTGTATTCGCAACTACGGTATGTGCAGCGTAGCCTTCAATCGCATCATATCTACGTCTGTAAACGAATAATTTTGCTTCCTCACCGCTTACATTCTCAAAGCAAATGTTATTTCCTGCAGGTGAGAACATATATCCGCCTTCTGTAAGTTCAGCCTCCTGATCTGCATTCTTCACAGTTACTTTTCCGGAAAGTACATATAATAATGTCTCGATACCTTCTCCGCCGATTCCTCTTAAGTTCTTTCCACCTTCGTGTACTGTTACAAGGTAATCCGCGAAAGTAGCTCCCATAGCTGGTGAAGCAAGAATTGTCACATCACAGTTCTCATATCCTGGGATTGCATTCTTAACAAGTCCGTCCGGCTCAAGAAGTACCCAATTGTCTTTTTTGATGACTGAACGCGTTTCTAATAATTCCTCTCTGTATCCAACTTGATTGTTTAAGTAACTCATGATTTTGTTCCTCTCTTTCTTAATTATTTTGTTAATTTTTTATCTTGTGGTCAACCAGATTTTATATCTTTATTATCACTCCAATAACCATTTTTTGCAATAGTAATTTTTAACAAATTACTATAATTTATTTTGTATATTCTGTGATTTCTTTAGTTTTTCCAGAAAACTGCTTTCCTTTCTAAATCATCGTGCTATAATACTTATAGTTAAAAAACAAATTACTTTTCAACCACATTTTACTTTAGATATCCAAGTTCTGTTATAATTCTTGGATTACCACACACTAGGAGGTTCATATGCTACAGATCAAAGAACTTGAACTAAACCAAAATGACTATTCAAAAAAGGCTATGATTTATTCTGATACAGAATGTGTGCCAAAAGCTGCCCTTCTCTATTTTCATGGCGGCGGGTTGTTATACGGCGACAAAGCTGATCTTCCGGATTATCATATTACTCGTATGACACAGGCAGGATACGCAATCATATCTTATGATTACCCTTTGTCTCCTGCCGCAAAACTCCCCCTCATCATGGAAGATATCTGTTCTTCTATCAATCATTATGTGGAAAACTGCACAAAATATACCGACTTATCCCTTCCATATTTTCTTTGGGGACGTTCTGCAGGTGCATATCTGTGTCTGATTGCCGCAGCCCACGGAGAACTGCTTGCCCCGCCAAAAGGGATCTTATCTTACTATGGATATGGATTTCTTGTAAATAACTGGTTTCATACTCCAAGTAAATATTACTGTTCTCTTCCCCCAGTCTCTGCTTCTTGCCTTACAGCAGTCCCAGAAGAACTTCACACAACCGGAGACTTGGAAACTCACTACAGCGTCTATGTCTACGCTAGACAAAACGGCTGTTGGAAAGACTTAATCTATGAAGGTCGAGAAAAATTCTTCCTTTTAGATTATTCTCTCCGCACTTGCGACAAACTTCCTTGCCCGCTTTTCTGCGCACACAGCATGGGGGATACCGATGTTCCTTATGAAGAGTTTTTGGAGTTATGCCGTAAATATAATGCTAAGCGGTATATTGCTTCTTGCAACGAACATGATTTCGATCGCAATACCGAAATTCCGGCAACCCGTTCTCTTCTGGATTCATCCATTGTTTTTCTAGAGCAATGTACAAGTAATTCTGTAAGTCATGCCCGTGAATCTTAATTGCAATTTTACATTTAAAAACAAACAGAGTGGAACGCTGATCATGCATTCCACTCTGTTTTTATGCTGTCTTAATATTATCGTTCAAAAATCGTTCCTTTACAGAATGGTTTTGATGATGGCATTGTTTTCATTAAGAAGTAGTAAACAAGTCCTGTTGGTATTAAGCTTACGTACCAAGATAATTCCATAATAAATAATGAACATACAGAACCAACTAAAATAGCAATAATTGCAGCCCAGTTAATTCCTTTGAATGTGCCTTGCTTATCATACATATCGTTGATATTCAATTTCTTCTTACGAAGAATGAAGAAGTCAACAGCCATTACCGCAAAAATCGGTCCTAAGAATGCAGAATAGAATTGTGTAAACAAGTTCAATCCCGCTGCTGAATCAGCTGTTACAAGTTTCCAAGGCATTACACATGCAGAAAGAACACCAACTAAAACTGTTGCATGTGTCCATTTCATCTTGAAAGATTCCATAAGTACGTATGCAGGAGGTACAATATTGTTCAATACGTTTGTTGTAACCTGTGCAAATGCAATGAAAAGTAATGTTACAACTGTAAGGAATTTACTGTTCATTGTTGTAGAGAATACTTCTACAGGATCACTATTACCTGTTGCTGCTGTAACAAGAAGACCGATCAGTCCCATAAATAATGTTACAGGAAGAATTGCTACTGTATAAATACTTGTTGCTTTTACCGGTTTAATATCATCTGTTGCATTTCTTGAATAATCAGATGCATTGATGATCATAGTGGAGTAAATACCAAGGAAAGATGTTGTTGCTGCCCAGAATGGCATTCCCCATGTTCCTTTGATACCAGAAAATACATTTCCGATTTCTGAAGAGAACTGTGTATTTACTACATATAACATGTAGATCAGAATTGCGATAATAAATACGCAGGAAATATTCTCCATCCATTTGATTCCTTCAAATCCTTTGATTGCAAGCGCAACTTGAAGTAATGTAAATAACGCATATACAACCGGAAGGTTATCAAAACCAAATAAGATTTTACAACAACTATTGATAGCGCCTGCACCTACCCAGCTCTGGAATCCAAACCATACGATCGCCGGCAATCCACGAAGAACACCTGGAATTTTTACACCTGCAGTACCAAAACTGCTTCGAAGCTGTACTGTAAATGGAATTCCGTAAATATGTCCTGCCTCGCCAACAATTGCAAGAGCAACTGCAATTACAAGACATCCGATACACATTGCAATAATTGCCTGAGGTACTGTAAGAACACCAATCAATCCTGCCCCCATAGAGAAAGTACCAATCGATACGCATCCTCCCATAAAGCTTGCCGCATAGGAAAGAGGTCCCATGATACGTTTTTTCGTTGGCTGTAAATCCGGATCAACATTTTTAGCAAGTTCCGGATTCAAATTTTTATTTTCTACTATATTACTCACTCTCTTTTTCTCCTTTCATCTTCTGTCGTAATATCCGTCTTATTTGATTCTCTTAACGAGTTCTCCACATCCTTTTTCTGCAACGATCTTACCATCTTCTGCAATCACATTACCACGAACCAATGTCATTACTGGAAGACCTTTTCCTTTTAATCCTACAAATGCAGAAATCTTGTTCACATAAAGAAGAGAGTCGCTTGTGATTTCCCACTCTTTCTCTGGATCTACGATCAATAAGTCTGCATCAAATCCAACTTTGATATCACCTTTTTTACCGTAAATGCCAAACGCTTTCGCTGGAAGAACTGACATTGCATTAGCAATCACAGTCGGGCATACACCACGTTTTACAACACCTTCGCTGAATGTTGCTTGAAAACCGCTCTGAATTCCCGAGCAGCCACCCCATACATCAAATACCGTCTCAATCTTATTTCCAAGAATTTCATTGTATTTTTCATCATAAGAACATGGTGAATGGTCGGAAGCAATTCCACTAAACACACCTGCTTTTACATATTCCCACATTTCTTCCACCGCTTCTTTTGGCTGGAGAATCGGAGCACATTTGTAAAGAGGTCCTTTTTCAATAACATCATCACATGTAAATGTAAGGTAATGTGTACATGTCTCTGCTGTAATATCATATCCCTCGTCTTGAGCGGCTTTGATCTTCTTCGCCACTGCCGGATGAGATACATGGCAAATATGCGCTTTACATCCTGTTGCTTTTGCAATTTCAATAATCGCGTCTGTAGCAACGATTTCAGCAACTACTGGGCGTGATTCCAAGAATGCTTTCCAGTCATTACGTCCTGCTTCTTTCATTCTCTTTTCCTGATTTTTGATAATTGCGTAATCTTCACAGTGGAAACCTGCACGTCCGCCAAATTGTTTGATGATGTCCATAGCTTCCATAGCCTGTCCATAATTCAAAGACTCATAATCCGGAGAAACCGGTCCGATAAATGATTTAAAAGATACACATCCTTTTTCATCCAAATCTTTCAGATCACCAAAGTTATAGCTTGTAAGACCACCCCAGAAACAATAGTCTACGTAAGCATTTGGAGAAACTTTATTTTCTTTAAAATCAAATGCCTCTGCATTAGTCATACAAGGATCATTCTGAAGTGGCATATCAATGACAGTTGTATAACCGCCAAGCGCTGCTGCTGCTGTTCCATGTTCGTAATCTTCACGCCACTCAAATCCCGGATCATTTAAATGTGCATGCGTATCAATTGCTCCAGGGAACACATAGTTCCCTTTCGCATCGATCACTTTTGCCGCTTCCGGCTCCACGCCTTTTTCCAAAATTGCAGCGATCTTTCCATCGCTTACTGCAATATTCCCTTCCGTAATTGCATCTGCTGTTACAATTTTTCCATTTTTAATTAACACATCAAACATAAGAATATCCTCCTGTTTCTTATTTTTCTAATGTTGTTCCTTTTCTAAAACGTGCACATGACTTCATATTCTTCATGCAGAAGTAATAAATAAGTCCTGTAGGAATTGTTGCTGTAAAGAAAGAAATATCTACATTAATAAGTCCGATTACAGCTCCAACTGCAATGGCAATAATTGCTGCCCAGTTTACACCAGCGTGATCTCCCTTGTCGTTGTAAAGATCTGCAAGAGCTTCTTCTGTATATGTTCTCTTATGAAGAACAAAGAAGTCTGTAATCAATACTGCAAAAATCGGTCCAAAGAACGCTGTATAAACTTTTACGAAAACATCGAGTCCTGCTGCAGAACTATCATTTGTTAAAATCCAAGGGCATGTTGCAACTGCAAGAATACCAACAAGGATAACTGCTGTTTTATGTTTCATCTTAAACGCATCCATAAATGCATATGCAGGTGGAATTACGTTACTTGCAAGGTTTGTTGATAACTGTGCAAAGATAATAAATCCTAATGTTACAACAAGAACAAGCTTGTTATCTACCATCTGAGCAAACGCATTGATCGGGTTTGCGATTCCTGTTGCTGTAGAAGCCATCGCACCAATAAGACCAAGTAATACTGTTGCTGGAACCATAGCAAGGAAATAAGATGCTCCACGTTTTGTTGCAGAATATCCGGATTTCATTTCACGAGCATAGTCACCCGCATTTAACATAACTGTTGTACTGTTACCAAAGAAAGCAATGACAGCTGCGATAAATGGCATTCCCCATGTTCCTTCTTTGTTCATAAGTTTTGTTCCGATGACATCTCCATACTGTGACAAACAGATATATAATAAGTAGACCATCGCAATAGAGATTACAACTCCGGCAATATTTCCAACCCATTTCGCTCCTTGGAATCCTTTCATAGAAAGGAAAATCTGTACAAGCTGGAATAAGATAAAGAATAACCAAATATTGTCATAACCAAAAAAGGCAATAGAAATATTATTCAGAGCTGCTCCTCCAAGCCATGTTTGGAAACCATACCATACAATAGCAGGCAATCCTCGAATCATAACAGGAACAATACTTCCTTTTGTACCAAATGCACTCTTCAACTGAATGGCATATGGAGCACCTGTTTTGTAACTAAACTGGTCATTTGCCGCAATACCGATTACAAGAATCAATGATCCAAGAAATACGGCTGCAAATAACTGGATTAAGTTCAACCCTTTTTCAAGCTGTGCAGAACCCATTGTCAATGTACCGATGGAAATACATCCACCTAACCATAACATTGTGTTGGAGCCCCAACCCATAATACGGTCTTTTGCCGGAATCGGCGCCAGCGAGCTGGCTTCTTTTTTTACATCATTTTTTACTTCACTCATAACTCTCTCCTACTTCTCTGATCGTCTATTATTTTACAGGTGTAATGTATTCACCAAATCCGATTGCTTCTTCTTTGTACATTCCATCTTCAGCAACCACTTTACCTCTGATGATCGTACAAACAGGAGCTCCTTTTCCTTCTAAACCGTCAAAGCAAGACACATGTCCTTTTGTCAATAATTTTTCCTGTTCACATTTCCATGCTTTTTCCGGATCAAGAATTACAATATCCCCGTCAAATCCGAGTTCAAACGCACCTTTACGTCCATAAAGACCGAATACTTTTGCCGGATTATAGTCCATTACTTTTGCAATCAATGTCGGGCATAAGCCTTTTTTATGAACAACCATATCAAACATCATAGGAAGGAAGAACTGAATTGCGTTTAATCCGCCCCATGCATGCCAAATATCTTTTGTTGCATTATCTTTTTCTTCGTCTGCTGCAGGTGAATGGTCGCTACCAACACAAGATAATGTTCCGTCAAGCACGTAATCCCAAAGTTTCTCCATGTCTTCTTTCTTTCTCATTGGAGGTGTACATTTTGCAGGTGCGCCTTTTTCGAATACAAAATCTTCTGTAAAACCAAGGTAATGTGGACATGTTTCTGCTGTAATAGGAAGTCCTTCGTGAATCGCATCTTTTACCACCTGAGCAACCATCGGATGGCTAACGTGACAGATGTGTACTCTTCCTCCTGTTGCACGAGCCATATCAATTACGTTCTTTGTAGCAACGTATTCTGTCCATACATCATGAGAATCAAGGAAGTCACGAATTTTCTCTTCGTTTGTGCGTCCTTCTTTTGCTTTCGCTTCTTTCTCCATCTCATAAACCTGTCCCCACTCTTCACAATGGAATCCGCAAAGGGCATTATATGGTTTTAAGATTTCTAACGCTTTACGAACATTTCCCATATTTACTGTCGGGAAAAGATCTCCATTAGGACAAGTAAAACCTTTGAATGCTGCAACTCCACAATTGTGAAGGTCTACAAGGTCATTCATATTATTTTTTACAGAACCCGGTTGATCGTCATAATCACCAACAATACCTCCCCACAATGCATAATCTACAACAGAGTGTTTGCTGATTTTTCCCATTTTCAGATCAAAAATCTCTTTGTTCATCAAAGAAGGATCATTATTAAGAGGCATATCAATCAATGTTGTACATCCTGCAACTGCTGCAGCACGAGATCCTGTCTCAAAATCTTCTCGATACTCAAATCCCGGTTCGTTTAAGTGTGCATGGCAATCAATGATACCAGGGAACACGTAGTTTCCTTTTGCATCAATTACTTCTTTTGCTTCCACTTCTGCCCCTGGGGCAAGGAATGCTGCATATTTTCCGTCATTGATCGCTACTGTTGCCTCATAAATACGATCCGGTGTTACCAGCTTTCCATTCTTAATCAATAAATCATACATAACTCTTTTCCTCCTTTTCGTCTTATGTTGCGGTTTTCTTTATTTTCTGTTACCATAATATGTACCAAAATCAGAAATTCCTTCAGGAGGTACATTATGACTTACAGAATTATGCAATTGTCAGATCTGGTATTGCAATTATTAAAAAATAAACAGAACGGAGTTATTCATTCCGTTTACCGCAAAACAATCAACATGAATATAGATGGCTCATTACTCGCTTTACAATCCTGTCATTCACCTTTATCACCTATCAGCCTTTTATCCAACCTGGATGAAAAAACTATGGAAGAACTTGACGTTGACACGAACATGCCTGTCGAAATCACCGACACTTCTGTAATCATCGGCTCCTCTGTCTTTTATTATGACTCTGCCGAAGTATTTCCATGCGAATTAAATAAAATTTTAAGCCCACTCGACATGAAAGTTTTGAAGAAAAATGTAGAAACAGTTCTCTCTTCCTCACGCACCGGAGGATTTGATGTACTTTACCGCAATTACCGCGATCGTTCTATCGAACTTCCTTCCTTATTATTAGAAGGCGCGCGTAATTATTTGTCACAGGCTTATCATTGCATCCAAAATGGAAACGATGCATCTTCTTCCGTTTTTCTCGCCAGATTGATCGGGCTTGGAACCGGTCTGACTCCTTCAGGAGATGATTTCCTATGTGGAATGCTTGCCGGATTAATTCTTACAGGAAAATCGGACTCACACTTTGCCGAAATACTAAAGAAAACAATCCGAGATTCCTTAACAAATACCAATGACATTAGCCGTGCTTTTTTACTTTGCGCTTTGGAAGGCAAATTCAGCACAGCAGTCAATTCTCTTACGGAAGTTCCTAATCCCACTTACATTTCCTCCGTTTTCCATGAAATCGGACATTCATCGGGAATGGATACTCTTTGCGGCATCTTGTTCTCTCTCTATCTTTAATCATAAAAACGGGCAGGTATAAAAGAACCTGCCCGTTTACTTTTAGTAATTATGTACAGTCATTCCGCTTTGCCACTATATTTATTATGTATATTGCTAATTATAATATATTACACAATCTAATTCATTGACTTAAAGCGATAAATTATCTTTCATTTTCTATCCATTTCGGACAATATTTTTCAGTAACTTATTTCCCGAGATATTTTGCAAGGATTTCATTCAAATCTCCTACAATACCATAATCCGCAATATTGAAAATCGGCGCTTCTTCATCTTGGTTCACAGCTATCATAAGCTTTGTATCTTTGATTCCTTCGGTATGCTGAATTGCACCCGACACACCAAACGACAAACAGATACGTGGTCTGATCGTATACCCTGTCTGACCGATCTGATGTTCAAACGGAATAAATCCCGTGTCAACAAGAGGTCTTGTTCCGCCGATTGCAGCATCTAAACTATCTGCAAATTCTTTCAAAAGTCGGAAACTTTCTTCACTTTCCGTTCCTCTTCCACCAACAACAACTGTCTCTGCAGCAAGAATACTATCTGCGTTGGAGGCTGCCGGACGTTTTTCTACCACTTTCACTTTCGATTCCGGAACTTCTACCTCCAAGTATTTTACTTCAGGCTCTTTTTCTGTTGTTCCTTCGAACGGTTGGTATACTCCAGGTCTTACGGTCATCATCTGTGGGTATACATTATCTTTTGTCACAATCGTCACAAACACGTTTTCCCCAAATGACGGTTTATTCTGTTTGATATAGTAAGAACCATCTTCTTTTGTTCCTACTAATAATTCTGTACAGTCTGCTGTAAGACCACATCCAAGCTTGGCAGCGACACGCGAAAAAATAGAACGACCTATAATCGTAGCAGGCACAAGAACGCTCGATGGATCAATTGTGCGAATCATATCTGCTACAACCTGGCTTACCGCATCATCTTGAAACGCATAGTCTTTGTCTGTTTTCACGGCATATATTTCATCAAAATCCAACCCCTTTAGCTGCGCAATGATACCTTCGCAATCATGAGATACTACAACTGCAGATATTTTTTCTTTTGTTGTTTCCTGAATGAAATGCGCTGCGGAAACAAGTTCTGACACTACAGTTTCTACATTTCCGTTATAGTGTTCTGCAAACACACAAATTCCATTAGCCATTTAATTCTTTCCTTTCTCAATCTCTATTAATTCTCTGATCTTTGCAGCCATCTCTTCCGGTGTACCCTTAAGCATCGTAGCTTTTCTTGTTCTTTCCGGCGAGAAAGAATCTGTTACGGTCGTCGGCGAACCCGCAAGACCAATTTCAGTTTCTGCAAACTGAAGTTCTGCATTTGTATATACTTCCAAAGGTTTTGTTTTTGCTGCGCGTTTCGTACGCAGAGTCGCAAGACGCGGCTCGTTGCATCCGAAACATACTGTCATGAGAGTCGGAAGCTGTGCTTCGATCACAACTTCCTCTCCTTGATATTTTTTAACTGCCTGTATGGTATCCTTACCTTCATACTCAATGGCAGAGATTTCAGAAACATGTGGAATATTCAAGTATTCTGCGACCATAGCGCCTACCTGCCCCGTTGCTCCATCCGAAGATAACGCTCCACTTAAAATCAAATCAAATTTTCCATATTTTTCAATCGCTCTTGCAAGAGGTTTTGCAGTAGCAATTGTATCAGCTCCTCCAAGGCAACGATCGGAAAGCAATACACTTTCATCACAACCAAGTGCCATAGCGTCACGTAACGCTTTTTCTGCATCCGGAGGTCCCATTGTAAACACAACAACCTTGCCTTCTGTCTGCTCTTTTAACACCATTGCCGCTTCAATCGCATTCAAGTCAGCCGGATTGATCATTCCTTCTGAACTGGCGCGCACAAGAGCATGTGTTTCCGGATCAACCGATACATCATTCGAAACAGGAACCTGTTTAATAAGAACTGCTATATCCATTTTTTTCTCCAATCTAACTCAATCAACATGTTACGGGATTCTTATTTTTCAATCAAACGTTTGAATGCCCAGTTTTCCAATAATGGTGTAGATTCTCCAACCATGATTAATTTTGCAAGGTCACGGCTCGCTGCAGGTGCTTCAATCACACCATTTCCGCCGTATCCTGTTGCAAGCATATAACCTTCTACCGGTGTTTCTCCAAGAATTGGCCAGAAATCCTTCGGCTCTGCTCTGTAAGATAACCAAGAAGATACAAGACCGCTGTCTACGATACCCGGTACTTTTGCGTCTAACTGATCTAATAAGAAATCGATAAAGTAATCATCTGTTCCGCCTGTTGCCGGTAATTTGTCTGGATCCCACTGTCCTGCATGCATTGGATTGTTTAAATCCATAGAAAGGTGTGATTTACAGATGAAAATATTATCTCCTGCTCTCAACGCATAGAATTCAGGATATTTTAATACCGGGAATGTATAACCAAGTTTTTTCCCCGGAGGACATAAGAAGAATGCTTCCGCTTTTGTATGCCAGATTGGAACATCAACTCCTACCATTTCTCCTGTGAATTTGCTCCAAGGACCTGTACAATCAACTACAACATCAAAATCGTAATCGATGCCTTCGCTTGTTTTTAATCCTGTTACTTTATTATCTACTACTTTTACTTCCGTTACTTCTACACCTGTTTTTACAGTTCCACCATTTGCCTGTAATTTCTTTGCATAAGTATTGGAAATCATTGTTCCGTCAAAGTATCCATCATCTTGTGTGTATCCTGCTCCAAGAATATTATCTGTAGAAATGTCCGGAAGGATTTCTTTGATTCTGTCTTTGTCTGTAATATACTCTCCTGTGTATCCTGCTGCTTTTGCAAGCGCAATTCCTGTTTTGATAACTTTTTCTACTTCTTCGTTTGTTGCAACTACAAGAGTACCTGTTTTATCAAATCCGGCAGAGCCTTTTTCTTCTTCTTCCATCTTTAAGTAAGATTCAAAACCATAAAGTCGTACATCCCAGTATCTGTTTTTCAAAGAGTCATCAAATAAACATACTGTTCCAGCTGATTTCGCTGTAGAAGCTCCTCCGATCGTGTTCTTTTCAAATACCGTAATCTCTGCATTATCATAGAGACTTAAATGATATCCAAGACATGTTCCTGAAATACCTCCACCAATAATACCAATTCTTTTCTTTTCCATTTGTTGTACCTTCCTTTCTCTTTATGCTAACATGACCTATTTCATGTTATCTACTTTTAATACTGTGTTTAACAAAACTTCGCAGCCTTTTCCAATATCCTCTGCCTCTGTAAATTCATATCTGGAATGGCTGATTCCTCCTACGCTTGGAACGAAAATCATTCCTGTCGGAAATACCGGAGCCATCGTAAGCGAATCATGGAATGCGCCGCTTGGGATCACAGAATACTCATATCCCAACTCTTTTGTTGTATCTTCAATTATATCTTTCACCCAGTCGGCCATTGGTTCCGGTGCGTGATCGGAAATCTTTTTAAATGTGAATTCCAAATCATCTTCTTCGCAAAGCGTTTTTAAGTATGCCAACGCATCTTTTTCCACCGCCTCCATTACATTTCTGTCCTGATCGCGAATTTCCAAATGGAACGTGCAAGTTCCAGGAATGACATTCACAGAATTCGGAGTGACTTTGATCGTTCCAACCGTTGCAACCGTAAATTCTGTTCCGTTTTTCTTTACAATTTCCGGAATTTTTGCAATGAGCGTTGCCGCTTTTACAAGCGCATCCTTCCTATCGCTCATAGCGGTACTTCCTGCATGGTTTGCTTCTCCGACTATTTCGATTTCCAATCTCGATACTCCCGCAATCGAGGAAACGACTCCAATCGATTTTCCTGTACGATCCAAACGCGCCCCTTGCTCTACATGAAGCTCCAAAAAACAAGCTACTGACTTCGGATCTCTTTTTGCCTTATAGGAATCTGCTACTTTAATTCCATACCTTTTGGAAACTTCTTTTCTTTTTCGACCATACATATCTAAATCTTCATCTGAAATATGAGCGTCTACTCCGCAAATTGCGCTGCTTCCCGAAAGACCACTTCCAAATCGATATCCTTCTTCATCTGTAAATACAATTACTTCAATAGAATGATTTGGTGTGTATCCCGATTTTTTCATCGCCTCACAAACTGCAAGTCCACCAACACAACCTACAACTCCATCATACTTTCCCCCATCCGGAACTGTGTCCAAGTGAGATCCCATGAGAATCGCCGGAAGAGTCGGATCTTTTCCTTCAAATCTGGCAATTACATTCCCGGCTTCGTCCATTCGCGTCGGAATTCCAATTTCTTCAAACCAGCTTCGGAAAAGTTCTCGCCCTTTTATATCTTCTTCTGAATACGCTATCCTCGAATATGTTCCATCTGATTGTTCTCCGCATTTGTAAATATCCTCTAAATGGATAATTACTTTTTCTGCGTCAATAAGCATTCATTTTCCCTCCTTCATTTTTATCCACAAAAACAGAATCACTAATATGTGCACTTTGCACAATTATAGTAATGTATTTCTATGTATTATTAACATTTTCCTTAACTTTATTGTCATTATAGTTTATTTTTTAACGATATACATCGGTGTTATGCGACAAAAATAAAAAGGTATTTTATCCAAACAAGATAAAATACCTTTTTTCTGACTCATACTTATTTTTCGTTTTTCAATTTGTCCAACATTTTACATACAATAATTCCGATTCGAACACTCAACATCTCTCGTGCATCATCAAATCTCATGCCGGTAATGTCTGTTATTTTTTCAATTCGATATGCAACCGTCTTGTAATGTACATGAAGCTCCTGAGCAGTTTTCATCAAATTCTGATTATAATCTAAGTACGTACGGAGAGTCAGCAATAAATCTCCTTTCTGACTTTTTTTATCAGAATATAATTTTTGTAAACTTTCCGGAATATATTCCTGCAGTTCTTCTTTTGTCTTTAAGCTCGATAACAATTTTAATATTCCCATATCTGAAAACATCAGAATATTAGAACTGTCTTTTCCAAAAATATCACTGGCAACATCTAAAAACTCCAATGCGTCATTGGCTTCTCGGTAACTATGTTTTAAATTCACAATACCTTCCGCAATCTTACCAACTCCTGCCTTGATCTCAAAATTCTTCTTTTGCTCCTGAATAAATCCTTGCAGTTTCTCCATGGAGTTTTGCATCAACTCACGAAACGCTTTTTCTTGTACATCTTCATCCACTTCGCTTACAACGATTACTTTATCCAGATCGTTTAAAATGACAGCCTTTGGAAAGCATCTGCGTACCCCTTCTTTTACGATATTGACATCGCTTACTTTTATGTTAATATCTTTTGGCTCTTTTCCTTTTTTATAATCCATTCCGAAAACCGTCGCACGGTAGATGCCCCCAAAAGACATTCCAAGAAGACTTACATTTTTCTTCATCTCTTCGATTGAATGCGTTTCACCGTTCAGAATATTGTGTAAAATATCATTCTGATACTTTTTCTCCAATTCCAACACTGCATAACGCCGCGAAAGCTCATACTGAAGGGCTGATACAGCGCTTTCAATCGCAATATAATCCATCACATCCAACGGTTCTCCCGTCTCCGTCACTATAAGATACATCTTTACGCCAAACATTTTACGCAAATGGATCAAATATTGCTCTACCGTTCTTCCTTCCTCATAAATTCGCACTTTTCTCTTGAGATATTGATAGTTAGATGCAATTTTAGGTTCTATTTCTACCGGTTCTTCTAAAATCTCTATGTCTCTTGGCATCGTCTTTGTCTCACCGATGCAAACTTTATTCAGATCGTATACACCCGTCGGATTCCCGATCAATTTACCAAGTACAGTTAAAAGCTTTACAATTCCATCTTCCTCCGGCTTTAGAGACAGCATTAGCGCTTCAAAATTGTCACGGGTTGTCTTGAAGTATTTCAGGCGCTTTACTTCGTCACTGAAAAGATG
Source organism: uncultured Lachnospiraceae bacterium (assembly GCA_900550235.1). Lineage (GTDB taxonomy): Bacteria > Bacillota > Clostridia > Lachnospirales > Lachnospiraceae > Faecalimonas. The sequence goes on along the minus strand of URRQ01000003.1, from coordinate 47,057 downwards.
CTCCATGATCACCTGCATCACATCTTTAAAGGACATGTCAAACGGTATGGACAGGAACGGAGTCCCGCTTCTCCTCGCATATTCCCGGAATAATTCTGTCTTCTCTTCTGCAAGGTCGATATTCCTTCCCTTTTTCAGAATTACAGCGCTGATTTTTTTACGCTCTAATTCTTGAATGCAGCCTTCTACTTCCGGCAATGTGCAGGATTTGAACGCATACAATCCTGTAAGCAGCACTTCCCCACCATTGATGAATTTTACAATATCCGGCGCTTCAATGATCGTCACTCCTTCAATCTCATTATCCAGATATTGCTCCCCTTCTAACACTTTTACTCCTTTGAGTGATTTTGTATTCACAAGATCTCTTACGCAAAAATTCATAGTAATCCCCTTCGTATCTGAATGTTCTTTCCGCATATAGTATAACACCTTTTTTCATAAATAACTACTAAAGGCTCTGTCCGAACTCATATTTTTTCGGACAAAGCCTTGTAAATTTCTTATACTTCTTTAGAAAGACTTCCTTTTTTCGAACGTGTTTTGCTATATAACACAAGTAATACAGAGCCGATCACTCCTGCAGAAATGGAATTCGTGATTGTAGCAACAATTCCCTGTGCAAACACAAGATTTACAGGTTCCGCATAAATTACAATATCCAATACCGGAGCAACAATTACCCAGGAAATGATATTGGCTATGATTTGAAATACATTAAACTGAATGATATCTTTTTTGCCAAATTCTCCTTCTTCCACATGAAGTCTCGGATATACAAATCCTGTGATGAAGCATGTTAATCCGCTGGCAATTACCCAACTCCACCATGCAGATCCATACTGAACGGAATCTGAAAGCGCATGTCCGATGAAAGAAATCAAGCCTCCTGCAATCGGTCCAAATAACGCTGCAAAGAATGCTCCAATTCCATATGCTGTCTGAATGTCTGTCTCAGGAATACCTGTTGGAATTTTCACATACATGAAAAGCAGTGTAAATAATGCCGCTCCTAATCCTGTTGCAACGATTGTCTTTGTTTTGAATTCAAAAAGTTTTTTCTCCATGTCCTTTTCCTCCTCAGTCTTTTCTCTGAATGATTATTTTGTAAACTCAACGGTCCACTCCGGGCCATAACTTAAATGATACTGCTCGCAAAAGCTTCCTTGACTTACCGCCATTGCAACCTTCATCATCTCATTATTGTAGATCATCGGCGCCCCTTTTTCTGCGAAACCGAAGCTTTGGTGGAAGAGTACATTTTCCTCAAACACTTTTTCACCTTCATACTTCACAACAACGTTGATATGATCTCCGTATTCAAAACCCGCCTCCTGGAATATTTCCAACGGAATGTTCGTCCAAAGATTTCCAAAATTCGGATCGTTGATTTCAAAAATACCTTGTGCTTTTCCAGTTTCCACTGTCGGCTCTAATATCTCATGTTCCACAATTTCTTCCACCGGATACTCTGGTCCTACTCCTTCAAAATCAATGATTCCGCTTGCAAGCCGGGCTGCGGTGTATCCAAACAAATCTCTTCCATGAAAAATGGCAACTCGTTCTGTTCCTTTTCCACGAAGGCGATTTACGGATTCGTCAATTTCACGAACCGCTTCAATTCCAATAAAGCGCTTAACATGAGTCAAGCTTCCATTATCCGGTGTTACGATGTAATATCCGTCTACTGTCTTTGCGACACAGGCGCGACGTTTCGTTCCTACTCCCGGATCCACAACTGAGACATAAATCGTTCCCTCCGGCCAGAATTGCAGGCTCTGATAGAGACGGTAACTTGCGCTCCACGTATCATACTGTGGAAGTTCATGTGTTCCGTCCATGATTTCAAGTTCGCGATCCACCGTTTTCACAACACCATACATTGAGCTTACCGCTCCCTCTTTGTAAGTAAAGTCTGTCTGAAAAACTAAAATTGGTTTCATGTTTGTTCCTCCTTAGAAAATTATACAAACGGATTCCAGAATCTTGAACCGTTCACCCAAAATGTACATGCTAGCGAACCCGCAAGAACTAAAAACCCGAATAGCATCGATATGTAGTCTCCTTTTTTCAAAGGTTTTGCAACGTACCATGTACGTTTTTTATGTTTCCCAAAGCCACGAAGATCCATGGCATTGCTGATCAGTTCGATCCGGTCCAACGTAGAAAAAATCAATGGTACACATATGTTCATCATATTTTTCACTCGCACACCGAATTTTTCTTTCTTTGACAAATCCAAGCCTCGGCTCTGTTGTGCCAATGCAATATTCTGATAGTCTCGAATCATATCCGGAAAATACCGCAATGTCAATGACAATGCATAGGCGCCCTTATAATTACAGCCCACTCGGTTCAGCGATGCCGCAAACTCACTTGGATTGGTCGTCAATAAGAAAATCATTCCCATCGGTACAACTGATGCATATTTTGTAATCTTTGTTACCTGATACAAAAGCTGTTCCTCTGTCACGATATATCTTGCAGTAAATCGGAAAATTTCATGCTTTGTCCCATAAATCTCCACTCCATACTGTGGGCTGAATATATAGGTCAACACAAAATTTATCGCAAGAAAAATCAGGACATAAATCATCATCAGCTTAATCTGTCTGAACTCCAGACCTGATGCCTTAAAAAATATAACAGACAGCAGCATGACAAATAAAATATACCGGATATCATAGGAGAACATCACCGCAAACGTCATACAGATAAAGCACATCAACTTTGTAAGTCCAGACAAGTTAAAGATAAAGTTGTCTCTGTCGATATAATCAAATAGCTTTGCTTTCATGGTCGATATGCCCCCTTTCATAATCAATAAAATTCTGTACAAATACAGAAGGATCCTCGATTCCAACCTTAATCGCCAATTCATAGAGCGATGTGGTCTTTAAATTTGCTGCTTCCGCAATCCTTTCATTCGTCAAAATTTCTACTGCAGATGCGTCTCCGATCTTTTTACCTTCGGAAATTACAATTGCATGCGGCGTATATTCTAACATCAGGTGCATATCGTGTGTAATCATAATAATAGTCACACCGTCTTTATTGAGCTGTTTCAAAAATTCCATGATTTCTGTATAGCGATGATAGTCTTGACCTGCGGTCGGTTCATCCAAAATCAATATCTGCGGTTCTAACGTCAACATAGAAGCAATCGTCACTCTTTTTTTCTGTCCAAAGCTCAATGCGGAAATCGGCCACTTTTTAAACGGTGCCAATCCGCAAATTTTAAGCGCCTTATCCACCTTTGGCTCAATCTCCTCTTCTGCAACACCCCGGATTCGCAATCCAAGTGCAACTTCATCATAAATCATCGGTTTACAGATCATCTGATTCGGATTCTGCATTACATAACCAATTTTGTAAGAACGCTCTTTGATCGTCTTATCTGCAAGATCTTCTCCCTTATAGAGAAGCCTTCCTTCATCTTCTTTTACAAATCCGCAGATTACCTTTGCCAATGTACTTTTCCCTGCGCCGTTCGTTCCAACAACACTAACCATTTCCCCTTCACGGATTGTAAAATTAATGTCCTGTAATATTTTTCTCTTCTTCGTATATTGAAAGCACAGATGTTCAGCTTCTAAAATAGGCGGACATTCTTTCGGCTGCTGCTTTGGACTTTGCTCCATATTCCACTTTTTCAGTTGTCCTTTGACTTTATCTATCACTAAAGTTTTGAGATGTCCGGCATGTAAATCTTCAGTCACATGGATCCCAGCATACTTCATCGCAGTCACATAAAGTGGCTCTCGAATTCCTAATTCAGACAAAATATCTGCCGCCATCAACTCATCCGGTGTCATGTCCGCTTCAATTCTTCCTTCACTCACTACGATGATTCGATCCACATCCCGATACAACACATCTTCCAAACGATGTTCCACAATCACGACCGTTTTCTTCGATTGTTTCCACACGCGGTCGATGAGATCAATCGCCGTCTTTCCGGTTGCTGGATCTAGATTTGCCAATGGTTCATCAAAAAGAAGAGTATCTACATCATCAACAAGTACTCCTGCAAAAGAAACTCTTTGCTTTTGTCCTCCAGACAACTCAAAAGGTGAAGATTTCAAAAGTTTTCCCATATCCACAATATCCGAAACTCTTTGCACAGTTTCTTTCATCTTCTCTTGCTCTACACAATCATTTTCTAACGCAAATGCAATATCTTCTCCTACTGTCAATCCAATAAACTGACCATCTGCATCCTGCAATACCGTTCCAACTTTTTTGGATAACTCAAAAATATTCATTTCCCTGGTTTCTTTGCCGCAGATTTTTAAGCTTCCCTGGATTTCTCCTTTATATGCAAATGGAATCAAACCATTCAAGCAATTCCCAAGCGTACTTTTTCCGCTTCCGCTCGGACCAACAATCAACACCTTTTCCCCCTCATAAATACGGAGGTTGATCTTATGCAGTGTCGGCTCTGCCTGACTAAAGTACTGAAAACTGAAATCTTGAAACTCAATTACGGGGGTTCGCTCTCTTTCTCTCATGTTTCCTCCTATCCTTACCATCTGCATGTAATCTGGTATTTTCCACTTAAAAAGTAATACTTGATTCGTGCAATTGGTCTTTGATACGAATCAAAAAGCAGTTGTTCAAAATGTAATACCGGTGTTCCACGTTCCACTTTTAAAAAAGGAACGACTTGATCATCCGCCTCCATAAGCTGCACCATAAGCTCACAGGAAACAGCTTTTGAATAAACACCGTTATCCATAAAACAAAGAAGTTCTTCTTTTGATTCTGATGAAACCTTGTTTTCTTCTAACACCTTACTCGGGATTTGCAAAAAGCTTTGCCCGATCGGTCCACTTTCGCTTACATATACATTGTTGCTTGCCAGCACTTCTTCCCCATCTTGAAGCTTTAATTTTATCTGAGCAATGCGGGTTGGTCTGCCAAAGTTATACTCCGAACAGATCTGAAGAATTTCTTCCAATGCATCCTCCGAGAGGAAATTGTAGATTTGATCCTTCTCCTTTTCTCCCATCTCGTAAGAAACAAAGGTACCCTTTCCCTGTCTTTTGTATATATAACCGTCCTGCTGCAATATGGTCAACGCCTGCCGCAAAGTATTTCTGCTTACTTTATATTTTTCCGAAAGGATATTCTCTGAAGGAAGAAGACCTCCCGACTTATAAACACCTTTACGTATATCCTCATATAATTGATTATAAATCGAAATATATGCCGGAAGTTCTTTTCGTTCAAGAACAGATGTTTTTCCCCTACTTTCTTCTCTCGGCTTTGTAAGTGTACCCCAGCTTCCTGCTTTCTCAAATCCAAGCCTGCAAAACATATTATCCTCTTCAGTTTGAAGACTAAACAAACAAGGCTGCTTTCCCTGAGCTAAAATATCCTTACAAATTCTGCTTACGATGATTCCGCCTAGACCCTGTCCGCGATATGCTTCTGCGACACCGACTCCACCGATCATCATCGTTACTTCGCATCCTGCCGCGCTGTTTACATGTGCAGCAATCTCACCGTTTTTACGAATGATATAGTGCATTCCACAATTCTTTTCAATACGGTCGGCAACCATCTGCTTCGATGTATATAGATTTTTCAGCTCCGGAATACTCTGGAGAAATGCAAAAATATCATCTACATCTTCTGCTCCTGCCCGATAAATTGGAGAAAACTCATCTTCGATACAATTCTCCTTCTCAAGCTGTTCCCCTTGTGTCAGGAGATAAAGGTTGCGAGATTCCAAAGTATAATCCACAAGGATTTCCTTTATCTTTTGCACCCCTTCTTCTTTTCCCATGACAACGTCAGGAACATAGGATGCAAATAGCTTCTTCAAAAACGGAACATTGATCTGGTTCTCCTTTGCATAACAAAGAAAATTTTGATAAAAACACAGATACACTCCTCTGATTTTTCCTTGATCTTCGTCGACATATACAGTCTGAAATGATTCTTCAAATCCAAAATCATCAATATCTGCCAACAAAAATGTATTATAGACAGCCTCTTCTTTCAAATAGGTGGTTAATCTGTCTTTATCTTCTACGGTACACGTTCTAACCATACCGTCTCCTTTCCATACTAATCCTCATAGATAAGCTTCGGAGCTTTTCGAATGCTGATTCTCCAATTTGTACCCGTTCCGATATTATACGCACGGGCAAAGCTCCCCTGATTGATTGCAACTGCCATGCAATCCAGACTGTTTACATATACGAGCGGTTCTCCAACATATACGTCCGCAAAGCTCTTTGCATATATGAGAATATTCTTATATATCGTTCTTGTCTCATTCTCGATACTGATCTCCACTCTTCCACCATGCTTTACACCAAGCTTCATAAACAGCTCACGCGATATATTTGTCCAGAGACTTCCGAATCGGACATCCAGAACATCAATCGTTCCGTTCACTTTTTCTCCATCATATACCGGTTCTATAATTGGGAGCTCGATCACACTGTCAATCTCCACAATTGGTCCTACTTCTTCGAAGCCAATCACACCTGCTGCCAGCTTCGCACCCGTATATGCATAGATATCTCTTCCATGAAACGTGTAGCTCTCACCTGAATTTGGAAGTCTGTTCACCGTCTCGTCAATCACTCTTGCCTCTTCAAGTCCAATGATACGCTTCACATGCGTCAGTGTTCCGTTATCTGGTGAAACAATATACTGCCCGCCTTTTGTCTTCACGACAATACTTCTTCTTGTAGATCCAACTCCCGGATCTACCACACTTACAAACACCGAGCCTTCCGGCCAATATCCCACTGTCTGAATCAAGCGATAAGATGCTTCCCAAATATCATACTGTGGAATATCATGTGTCAGATCAGAAATACGCAAATCCTGATCTACCCCGTATGCAACTCCATACATTGCACTTACGGCTCCGTCCGCTGTTCCAAAATCCGATTGCAAAATAAGTGGTTTCTTCATATTCTTTTCTTCCTTTTCGGCTAAGGGTTTTCGAGAATGCCCTTGCACTTTTCAGTATAATTCGACATAGTTTTCACGTCAAGAACAACTTGTTCAACAAGTTGATTTTTCACACAAAAAAATACCTGCCACTTTCATGACAGGTATTACCACTAATCTTCAAATGTTTCTTTTAATTTGTCCATGAATCCTTTTTTCTTCTTTTTCTTCTCACCTTCCGCTGGTTCTTCCGGTGTATTCAAAGAATTTCCACTTAATTCATCAAATTTACGAAGCGCTTCTTTTGCTTCCGGACTTAATTTTTCCGGTGTTTGGATCACAAGTGTAACATAATGATCTCCTCGAAGCTGTGGATTACGAAGGGACGGAACTCCTTTTCCTTTTAATCTTACCTTTGTATCTGTTTTTGTTCCCGGTTTCACATTATAGAGAACCTCTCCGTCTACTGTTTTGATACGCACTTCTGCACCAAGCGCCGCCTGAGCAAACGTAATCGGAGCTGTTGAGAAAATATGTACGTCCTGTCTTTGGAAAAGTGGATGTCTGGATACTGTCACCTCTACTAAAAGATCTCCTCTTGGTCCTCCGTTCACTCCCGGTTCACCTTTATCACGGATTCGAACACTTTGTCCATTATCAATACCGGCAGGAATAGATACAGAGATTTTCTTTTTCGTAGAAACATAACCGGTACCACCACAATCTGTACATTTTTCTTTGATAATCTTACCGGTTCCATGACAATCCGGACATGTCTGTACATTCTGTACTGTTCCAAAGAAAGACTGTTGTGTATAGACAACCTGTCCTTTACCTCCACATTTCGAACATGTTTCCGGTGAAGTTCCTGGCTTTGCTCCCGTTCCATTACATTTCGGGCACGGCTCTTTAATCACAACTTCTAATTCTTTTTCACATCCAAATACCGCTTCTTCAAATGTAATGCGAACACCTTTGCGGATATTGGCTCCCTTCATTGGTCCATTGTTGGCACGTCCGCCACGGCGGCCTCCGCCCCCGAATAAATCACCAAAAATGTCACCAAAAATATCGCTGAAATCTGCTCCGTCAAAGCCACCAAATCCGCCAAATCCGCCAGCTCCGGCTCCTCCGTTTTCAAATGCCGCATGTCCAAATTGATCATACTGACGACGTTTTTCCGGATCGCTCAGTACCGCATATGCCTCCGATGCCTCTTTGAACTTTTTCTCGGCTTCTTTATCCCCCGGATTCATATCCGGATGATATTTTTTGGCCAATGTTCTATATGCTTTTTTCAATGCTGCTTCATCGGCATTTCGATCTACCCCAAGCACCTCATAATAATCTCTTTTTGTCTCAGCCATAATTGTATTCCTCTCTGCTTTTACGTACAAGTTCTGCGGAACCTGATTTCTCAGATTCCGCAGAACATCTTTACACTTTTTTTCATGTTCTTAGACTTCTTTATAATCTCCATCGACTACATCGTCACCGTTGAACCCTTCTGGTGCTGGTCCTGCCTCAGGTGTTGGTCCTGCCTGTGGACCTGCTGCTCCTGCTGCTGCGCCTGCCTGCTCATACATTTTTGTAAATAATTTCTGAGCGCTTTCCATTAATTTTTCTTTTCCTGCTTTGATTTCTTCAACTTGAGCATCTGTCATAGTTTCTGGTGTAGATTTTGCAAGAATATCTTTCAATGCCTGGATATCTGTTTCTACTGCACCTTTGTCTGTTGCGTCCAACTTATCTCCTACTTCTGAAAGTGCTTTTTCTGTCTGGAAGATCATAGCATCTGCATCATTTCTTGCATCGATTGCTTCTTTACGTTTCTTATCCTGAGCTTCAAACTCTGCAGCTTCTTTTACAGCTCTTTCGATATCGCTGTCTGACATGTTAGAACCTGCTGTAATTGTAATGTGCTGTTCTTTTCCTGTTCCAAGGTCTTTTGCAGATACATTTACAATACCGTTGGCATCAATATCGAAAGTAACTTCGATCTGAGGGATTCCACGTGGAGCCGGTGCAATTCCATCTAGTCTGAACTGTCCGAGAGATTTGTTATCTCTTGCGAACTGTCTTTCACCCTGTACAACGTTAATATCTACTGCTGACTGATTGTCTGCTGCTGTAGAGAAAATCTGGCTCTTCTTTGTTGGGATTGTTGTATTTCTTTCGATCAATCTTGTTGCAACTCCACCTAATGTCTCGATTGCAAGTGAAAGTGGTGTAACATCAAGTAATAAGATGTCGCCTGCTCCAGCATCTCCTGCTAATTTACCACCCTGAACAGATGCTCCTAAAGCAACACATTCATCTGGGTTTAAGGATTTGCTTGGTTCATGTCCTGTAAGCTGTTTTACTTTATCCTGTACAGCCGGAATACGAGTAGAACCACCTACTAATAATACTTTACCAAGTTCAGAAGCGGAAATACCTGCATCTGATAATGCTCTTGTTACAGGCTCTTCTGTTTTTTCTACAAGGTCATGTGTCAATTCATCAAATTTTGCTTTTGTAAGGTTCATATCAAGGTGAAGTGGACCGCTTGCATTCATGCTGATAAATGGAAGGTTGATGTTTGTTGTTGTAGCAGATGAAAGCTCTTTTTTCGCTTTTTCAGCTGCTTCTTTTACTCTCTGAAGAGCCATCTTATCAGCAGAAAGGTCTACACCGTTTGCTGCTTTGAAATCATTTACGATATAATCTACGATCTTCTGGTCGAAGTCATCTCCACCAAGTCTGTTGTTACCTGCTGTAGATAATACTTCGATAACACCGTCACCGATTTCAATAACAGATACGTCGAATGTACCACCACCAAGGTCGTATACCATGATTTTCTGTTCTTTTTCATTATCAAGTCCGTATGCAAGAGCTGCTGCTGTTGGCTCGTTGATGATACGTTTTACATCAAGGCCTGCGATCTTACCTGCATCTTTTGTTGCCTGACGCTGAGCATCGTTGAAGTAAGCCGGAACTGTGATAACAGCTTCTGTTACTTTCTCACCAAGGTAAGCTTCTGCATCTGATTTTAATTTCTGAAGAACCATAGCAGAGATTTCCTGTGGAGAGTATTTCTTATCATCAATTGCTACTTTGTAATCAGAACCCATCTCTCTTTTGATAGATGTGATTGTTTTATCTGCATTTGTTACTGCCTGACGTTTTGCAGGTTCACCAACTAAACGTTCTCCTGTTTTTGTAAATGCTACTACAGATGGAGTTGTTCTAGCGCCTTCTGTATTTGCGATAACTGTTGGCTGTCCACCTTCCATTACGGCTACACAGCTGTTTGTTGTTCCTAAGTCAATACCAATAATTTTTCCCATGATTTATGTCCTCCTGAAAATTTATATAATTTACTAAGTTGCTTTCGGCCTAATTTGCTACTTTTACCATACTGTATCTTACAACGCTGTCTCTGTAAGTGTATCCTTTTTGGAACTCTTCTGCTACGATATTTTCGCCTAACTCTTCATCTTCTACATGCATTACTGCATTGTGAAGATCCGGGTTGAATTCCTGACCGACAGCTTCAATCGGTTTTACTCCGATCCCATCAAGCGTTGTCATGATCTGTTTATAGATCATCTCCATTCCTGTTACGAAAGAATCCTCTTTCTGTTCTTCCGGAACTGCTGCAAGTCCTCGCTCAAAGTTATCGATAACCGGAAGAATTTTTTCAATGACATCTTTGGCGCCGATTTCATACATTCCGGATTTCTCCTTTTCAGTACGTTTTCGGTAATTGTCAAACTCTGCCATCTGTCTTGTAAGCTTATCTGTAAGCTCCTCGATCTTTTCATCTTTTTTATCTTTCTTCGGTTTCCGTTTGAAAATTCCTTTTTTCTCAACTTCTTCCGTTTCTTCTGTTTCTTCTACAACTTCTTCTGCTTTTTCTTGATCAGCATCTTCGATTTCTATTTCTTGTGCCGAAGCTTCAGAAGCTTCTTGCTCTGCCGCTTTTTTCGCTTCTTCCACGGCTTCTTTTACCATTTCTTCGTTACTCATTTTTTTATCCAACGGTCAGGCCACCTTTCTATTGTTCTTTGTGGAATATCGCATCCAGCTCTACCATAAGAGTCTTCAGCGTCTTCATTACATGTTCATAATCCATACGCTTTGGTCCGACAATTCCTATCGTACCCTGCATTCCTTCGCCAAGCTCATAGGTTGCGGTTACAACGCTACAGTCCTTCATATTCTGTACCGGAGTTTCATTTCCGATATAGACTTGAATTCCTTTGTTTTCTTCATCAGCAAGTGTCTGAGTTACTATACTTGCAAGCTGCTGTTTTTCTTCAAATGCACTGATGATTTCCTGTGCGCTTTGCCTATCCGATAATTCTGGATACTTGAAAATATTTGTCGCACCGCTTGTATAAATCTCCAAATCATCTATTTGAATGACATTTGCCACCGCATCTAAAACATCGCTGATCACTTCGCTATGAATTCCCGCTTGTTCCTTCAGCCTTGCGATCATCCCAAGATTGATTTCCTCGATCGACATTCCGGTTAAATTGGTATTCAACAACATGTTCAGCTTTAGCAGCGTCTCATTGCCAAGTTCCTCATCTACTGTCACGATCTTGTTCTTGATGATATTTCCTTCCATTACAATGACTGCAATAATCTGGTTCTCATCTACTTGGGATAACTGAATAAATTTTAATTTGTTTCGATTGTAAGTCGGAGCAGAAATCATTGTGGCATAGTTTGTATTTGCTGCCAAAACCTTTGCTGCCTGCTTCAATAACTGATCCATTTTATCAGCCTTTTGAAGCATCTGTTCTTTCATCTCTGTTACTTCCTGCTCTTTTTCATCCATCAGCATATCTACATACCAACGATATCCTTTATCTGACGGAATACGTCCTGCTGATGTGTGAGGCTGTACAATGTAGCCAAGATCTTCTAAATCAGCCATCTCATTTCGAATCGTAGCTGAACTCAGATTCAAATCCGCATATTTTGAAATTGTTCTAGAACCAACCGGTTCGCCAGTCTCTAAATATGTCTTGATGATAGTTTGAAGAATCTTCATCTTTCTATCATCTAATCCTTGATTTGACTTCATCTCCTACCTCCTCTTTTGTTTATTAGCACTCGAGACTTTTGAGTGCTAACACCTTACGTTTAATAAGATAGCACTTGCTTTTTCTTTTGTCAACCGTGTTTATGGTTTTTTTATATTTTTCACATTTCTTCCATAATAAAAGAGAGAACACTTCAAAGCATCCTCTCCTCTTTTACTCTACATTAAATTTTATAAAATTGTGCCACATCCACCACAAATACAATCGCTCCACCAGCTTCTACCTTAATCGGTGTGTATGTGTAATTTGAAATATGGTGCATTCCTTCATTGAGGTATGGTGTAATAATCTCAATCTCTTCACGCTTTGCACAAGTTTCTTTCAAAATATCCATGACAGCTTCTACTTTGTCATCATCTGTTCCTATCATAAGCGTACAGTTATCTTTTCTCAGGAAACCACCTGAACTTGAGAGTTTTGTTACTCCAAATTCCTTCTTGTTCAATTCCTTTACCGCATTCTTTGTGTCTTCTACACGCACTACTGCAAATACAAGTTTCATATGATCAAGCCCCTTCCTGTCAGCTTTATTAAATGTTACTACAACTATACCACGTTATAGGTAAAAAGTCATCTGTAACTTTTCTTATTTTGATATTGTGTTTTCTGACAAAAAAAGCGATAATAAATAGAGATTATATAAGGAAAGAAGGAATCAACATGACATACGAAGAATTATTAACAAATGCCCGTCCGGAGATTGGTAAATTTTGTAAAGTTTGTCCGGTATGTAACGGAAAAGCATGCAAGAACCAAATTCCAGGTCCTGGAGCAAAAGGTGTCGGGGATACAGCAATCCGCAATTACGACAAATGGCAGGAAATTCGAATCAATATGGATACTTTAAGCGAAAACAAAGATGTTGATACAACATTCAAAGTATTCGGAAGAGAATTCAAATATCCATTTTTCGCCGGACCTGTAGGCGCAGTAAACTTACACTATGGCGAAAAATATAATGATGCTTCTTACAATGACGTTCTTGTATCTGCTTGCGCAGAAGCCGGAATCGCTGCAATGACAGGAGACGGTGTAAATGCAGAAGTAATGAGAGCGGCAACTGAAGCTGTGAAAAAAGCAGGCGGACTTGGAATTCCAACTGTAAAGCCTTGGAATCTTGAAACTGTACAGGAAAAAATGAAACAGGTTCATGATGCGGGCGCTTTTGCCGTTGCAATGGATGTAGATGCTGCAGGTCTTCCATTCTTAAAAAATATGACTCCTCCTGCTGGAAGAAAATCTGTAGAAGAACTTCATGATATCGTGGAATCTTCTCCGGTACCATTTATCGTAAAAGGTATTATGACTGTAAAAGGCGCATTAAAAGCATTAGAAGCCGGAGCTTCTGCTATCATCGTATCAAACCACGGCGGCCGCGTACTTGACCAGTGTCCTGCGACAGCAGAAGTATTAGAAGATATTGTAAAAGCAGTAAATGGTAAGATGAAAATCTTTGTTGACGGCGGAATCCGTTCCGGTGTAGATGTATTTAAAGCTCTTGCTCTCGGCGCTGACGGTGTTGTTATCGCACGCCCATTTGTAACAGCTGTATACGGTGGCGGTGCAGAAGGCGTGAAACTCTACGTAGAAAAACTTGGCGCAGAGCTTGCTGATACAATGGCAATGTGTGGAGCAAATTCATTAGAAGAAATTACAAGAGATATGATTTGGAAATAGTCCAAACTGCAGAAAGAGGCAACATCATCGTTGCCTCTTTCTATCTTTCTAATCATCTAACAATATCTCATAAAACACATAATTGCTGACATCGATTCCTTTTCTTGTCAGTCTAAGTACTCCTTCTTCCCGTTCCAGTAATCCTTCCTTTATAACTCGTTCCAGATTCTTCCCGTAGCAATCCCAAATATCTTCCCCAAACATCTCTGTAAACTTTTCTTCCTGTATTCCTCTTATTTTCCGCAACCCAAGGAATACAAATTCCTCCATCTGCTCTTGTCGATCTAATTTTTCTTGTTCCTTACGAAGCAAGATTGGATTGCTCGCATCTCGCAGATATTCTTCCATTACATCGGTATTGTGAAATCTCGTCTCTTCGATCAAAGAAGAAGCTCCAAGCCCCAACCCCAAATATTCTTTTCGTTCCCAATATCCAAGATTATGCTGACACTCGTACCCTTCTCTCGCATAATTGGAGATTTCATATTGATGATAGCCCGCTTCCTGAAGCAGTTCTTCCGTCCGCTCATACATACGGCGCTCCTCTTCTTCCGACGGAAGAAGATGTTCCAATTCACACCCTTCTCCATATAGCTTCGCAAACGGAGTTCCCTCTTCTACGATCAAACTATACGCAGAAATATGTTCCGGCTGTAAACTGATGATCGTCTGCAACGTCTGTTCCCAGCTGCTTACTGTCTGCTTCGGAATCGCAGAGATTAGATCCACATTGATATTTTGGAATCCAGCCTTTCGCGCCGCATCATAACTTTCTAAAAACTCCTCATATGTATGGATTCTTCCCAGCATCTTTAATTCTTCGTTGTCCACAGACTGCAATCCAAAACTTATCCGATTGATTCCCGCTTTTTGATAAGCTCTAAGCTTCTCAACTGTCACCGTTCCCGGATTTGCTTCCATCGTAATCTCCGCATTCTGCCGGATAAAAAACGTCTGTCCCAAAGCCTCCATAAGCACTTTCATCTGTTCCCCTGTTAATAAGGATGGCGTTCCCCCTCCCCAAAAAACAGTAGAAACCTCATAGTTCTTTGCAACTTCTTTATAATACCGGATTTCCTCAATCAATGCCTGTACATATTCCTCAATCTGCTGATCACTTGCAGGTCCGGATAAAAAATCACAATACGCACACTTTTTCACACAAAATGGAATATGGATATAGAGCTCTAATTCTCGCCTCATCTTTCCCACCTTTCAAAAAGGGACACCCCAAAACTTAATTTGGGACGTAGCATTTTGACACTTTACTACGTCCCCAATTCATTATTTTTTATCATCCAATTTTAATACACTCATAAATGCTTTCTGCGGAATCTCTACATTTCCGACCTGACGCATTCTCTTCTTTCCTTCTTTTTGCTTTTCAAGAAGTTTTCTCTTACGTGAAATGTCTCCGCCGTAACATTTTGCAAGTACGTCTTTACGCATTGCTTTTACCGTTTCTCTTGCAATAATCTTACTTCCTACTGCCGCCTGAATCGGAATTTCAAACAAATGTCTTGGAATTTCATCTTTTAATTTCTCGCACATCTTGCGTCCACGTTCATAAGCAGATCCTTCAAATACGATAAAGGAAAGTGCATCCACCTCTTCACGATTGATGAGAATATCCAATTTTACAAGTGACGATCTCTCATAGCCAAGCATTTCATAATCAAAGGAAGCATACCCTCTGGAACGTGATTTTAAAGCATCAAAGAAATCATAAATGATTTCGTTGAGCGGTAAATGATAGTGTAATACTGCTCTTGTTGCTTCGATATATTCCATTCCTTGATATTCTCCACGGCGTTCCTGACAAAGATCCATGATCGCACCAATAAATTCTGAAGTCACCATAATCTCCGCTTTTACCATCG
Source organism: uncultured Lachnospiraceae bacterium (assembly GCA_900550235.1). Taxonomy (GTDB): domain Bacteria; phylum Bacillota; class Clostridia; order Lachnospirales; family Lachnospiraceae; genus Faecalimonas. Next base: position 31,483 of record URRQ01000003.1, on the reverse strand, counting down.
GCTCTTCCATGTATTCAATCTCCGCCGGATCCGGTAAGTTAGATGGATTGGTTAAATCGATGACCTCTCCGTTTGTCTTATGCACCTTATAAATAACTCCCGGTGCTGTTGTTACAAGATCTAAATTATATTCTCGTTCCAGTCTCTCTTGAATAATTTCCAAATGCAGAAGTCCAAGGAATCCACAACGGAATCCAAAGCCTAATGCGATAGACGTCTCCGGTTCAAACTGAAGCGCCGCATCATTGAGCTGAAGTTTTTCCAAAGCATCTCGCAAATCTTGATATTTCGCTCCATCTGCCGGATACATTCCGCAGTATACCATAGGCTGTACTTTTTTGTATCCCGGAAGCGGTGCGCTGCATGGATTTGCTCTATCGGTAATCGTATCACCTACACGGGTATCTTTTACATTCTTCAAGCTGGCGGTAATATATCCTACCATACCGGCGCTTAATTCTTCACAAGGAATGAACTGTCCCGCTCCAAAATATCCAACTTCTACAACTTCTGCGCTTGCTCCGGTTGCCATCATCAGAATCTCCGTTCCTTTTTTTACCGTACCTTCTTTGATACGGCAAAATACGATGACACCTTTGTAAGAGTCATACACGGAGTCAAAGATCAACGCCTGTAACGGCGCATTCGGATCTCCGGTCGGAGCCGGAATCTTCTCCACGATCTGCTCCAATACTTCTTCGATATTAAGTCCCGTCTTTGCGGAAATTCTTGGCGCATCCTGTGCTTCAATTCCGATCACATCTTCAATCTCTTCGATCACCCTCTCCGGTTCTGCACTCGGAAGGTCAATCTTATTGATAACCGGCATTACATCCAAATCATGGTCTAACGCCAGATACACATTCGCCAATGTCTGTGCTTCTACTCCCTGCGCCGCATCTACTACGAGAATCGCGCCGTCGCATGCCGCAAGGCTTCGGGATACTTCATAGTTAAAGTCTACATGCCCCGGTGTGTCGATAAGGTTAAAAATATATTCCTCTCCGTCCTTCGCCTTGTAGACGATTCGCACTGTCTGTGCCTTGATCGTAATACCGCGCTCACGCTCCAACTCCATGTTGTCCAATACTTGCGACTGCATCTCACGACTTGTAAGCAATCCTGTATGTTCAATGATACGGTCTGCCAAAGTAGACTTTCCGTGATCTATATGTGCAATAATACAAAAATTCCTGATTTTACTCTGATCTATTCCTGCCACGTTCTTTCCTCCAAATAATTACTCTGATTCAAATCTATATTATATCATGTGCGTTGAGTATTTGACAATGAAAAGTTCTACTCCCAATACATCTCCCAGTCTTCCTGTCTTCACGCGTTCTTCAATCTCCACACTTTCTTCCAAAATCTCCCGCAATTCCTTCATCCGAAATGTCTTCGCCTGCTCTATATATTTTCCTGTCACAAATGGATGCAATCCTGCAATGGATGCGATGTCTTTTTTGCTGTAACCTTCTCCAGCCAATTCTTTTACTTCCATAAGTAAACGGAATTGTCTGGATAGCAGATACAAGATACGCATCGGCGGCTCTTTTAAAGCGAGAAGATCATAATAAAGATCCAATGCTTTTTTCTGCTTTTTCTCCGCCACCGCATTCACCATCTCAAAAATCTGATTTGAAATCTGTGTTGTACAGATTTCTTCGATATCCGCAATTTCAATTACATCTTTCTCCAAGGTATAACAGAATAGTTTTTCCATTTCCTTTTGCAGAGTGTCCATGTCCGTGCCGCATTTGGATAACAAATACCGCACCGCAGACTCTGTTGTCCGTTTTCCTTCCCGTTTGATATTCCCAAGAATCCAAAGCATCAACGTCTTTTCGTCCTGTTTCGACAATTCCACGACTCTTCCTCTATCTTTTACCGCCTTATAAAGTTTTCCTCGCTTATCCACTTCTGATTCCACAAATATAAAATAAGTAGTTTCCGGTAACTCCTTTATATACTCCGCCAGTTCCGGAGATGCATTTTTGAAAAAGCCTGAATTCTCAACAACGATCAGTCTTCGTTCTGCAAAAAAAGGCATCGTCTCCGCAAGATCTATGAGTTCTTTTACATTGATCCCTTTCCCTTCATAATAGGCATAATTCATCGTATCCCCTTCCGGAATCAGAGCTTTTGTCAATCGATCTCGATATTGTTTTTTCAAATAGTTCTCTTCCCCATATAAAAAATAGACTTGCTTAAACGTTCCTGTTTTCAAATCTTCATTCAAACTTTTCATGCTGTTCTCCTCGCCTTCATCTTTCTTAAGTATAAACAACTCTTCTTTTTTCTGCAACATTTTTACACATGGGAATGTTGACAATCTAACTTTTTTGATAAATACTTATATTAGATGTAGAGAAGTCTATATTATGTATTACTTAGGAGGAAATACTTATGTCACTTGTAACTTATGTCGATTGAAGAAATACGGACTGCAGCAAATGGGATGCTCAAAGTGAGAATTTCGGGGAAGAAGGACTCCATGCAATGTGGGTTGCCGACATGGACTTTCAAGTTCCATCTTGTGTTACCGACGCCCTTTCTGAATATGTAAAAGAAGGAGTATTCGGATATTATACTGCTCCCGACAGCTATTACAACGCTTTTATCAATTGGGAAAAAGAACATGGTTATAATGTAAAAAGAGAATGGATCCGTTTCTCACCGGGTGTCGTATCCGGTTTCAACTGGATCGTACAGATGATGACAAATCCAAAAGATCCTGTCATTGTTCTTACACCGGTATACTACCCGTTCCTTTATGCTGTTACAAACAATGACCGCACTTTAATCACCTCAGATTTGATCAATGATCATAGTACTTATTCCATTGACTTTGAAGATTTTGAACAAAAAATCATTGACAATCATGTAAAACTCTTCATCTTCTGTTCTCCGCACAATCCAGTCGGTCGTGTTTGGAAAAAAGAAGAATTAGATAAGCTTGTTGCAATCTGCAAAAAACACCATGTATTCATCATATCTGATGAAATTCATCACGATCTGCTGGCTCCGGGACAAAAACATATTCCGATTGCTTCTATTGCAGATTACGATGACAACCTGATTACCGTTACTGCTCCATCAAAAACATTCAACCTTGCCGGCTGTCAAAACTCCATCATTATCATTCCGGATGAAAAATTGCGTGAAAAATGGGATGCATTTACTACAAGCATTCGCGTAACAAACGGCAACACGTTCGGATACATTGCAGCAAGAGCTGCATATACCGGAGGACGCCCTTGGTTAAACGAAGTAAATGAGATTGTCCACAACAACTATCTCTATGTAAAAGAAACGTTCGAAAAAGAACTTCCAAAACTTGTCGTTTCACCACTCGAAGGCACTTACCTTCTTTGGATTGACTTTGGCTCTTATCTTTCATTCGACGAAATGAAAGATTTTATGCAGAAAAAATGTCATCTTGCTTTCGACTACGGAGACTGGTTCGGAGGCGAAAAATTCGGAACACATATCCGTATGAATCTCGCTACGTCCAAAGAAAATGTGGAAAAAGCAGTGACAGCAATTATAGAAAACTTAAAATAAAAGAACAATTGCAAGATAACGGCATAGCATTTTTGCTATGCCGCATTTCATTTAATATATTCCTCTATCCACATTTCTCTCCCGTCTGTCATTACCGTTATTGCCCCCGATTCTTGCGTACGATACAATTGTACTCCATACTTTTTCAATCTTTCTATCGTCTCCATATGAGGATGCCCATAAGAATTTTCCCGGCCGGCAGATATCAAAGCATATTTCGGTCGAAGTTTCCGAATCAATTCCTCTGTTGTAGAATGCTTAGATCCATGATGCGCTACTTTCAAGACATCAACCCGTGTCAACTTCTGCTGTTCCATTAGCGTTTCTTCCCCCTCACCTTCCACATCTCCTGTAAAAAGCATCTCAAATTCACCATACTTTACTTGCAACACCATAGACGCTCCATTCCCCGCTTCTAAACTACTCTTGCTTCCCGGCTGTAAACAAGTAATGCAAAGTTCATCTTCCCATATATTTTGCGTTTCTTTCATTGTGAATACCTTTGTTCCCTGTTCTAAGGCAATTTCTACCAATTCATACAAAGTCTCATCCCACACTTCCTGTACCGGAAGTACAAGATTACGAATACGGATTCCCAGCTTTTGCCGCTTTAACATTTCCTGAATCCCATTCATATGGTCGGCATCACCGTGTGAAATAAATACATAATCCAAACACCCTACCCCTTGTGACTTTAAAAACGGCTCGATACGATATCGTCCAATTTCTTTGACATCACTGCTTCCGCCATCAATAAAATAATGATTTCCCTCCGGTCCTCGTAGATATAAACCATCTCCCTGTCCTACGTCCAGCATTGTAATCTGTACTTCACTTCCTATTCCTTTCCACGAAACCGAAACAGACAAAATAGTCCCTATCAAAAAAACCGCTCCACTTCGTCTCCATTTTGAGAATATTTTTTCTTCTTTTCTTATCTCTTTCCCCATCCAAGCGAAAAAGAACACCATAAGACAATAGCAAAGAACCACTTGCTGCCACTTCGGTTTTCCCACTACAATTCTTGAAAAAGGCAGCTTAATCGTCCATTCACAGAGAACATCATATAATCCAAGCAGAATCCCTCCTATTTGCAAGAGCTGCTCTCCTCCCCATGGAATTATGTAATATAACATGGAGCCAACCATTCCTGCTCCAAGAATGACAGATAATAAAGGAATGACTATCACGTTTAATACTACTGCATAAAGCGGAATCTCGAAGAAAAAATAACTAGTAATCGGAAACAAAAAAATCTGAATTGCAATACTTGCATTTACAGAGTCCACGACTGTTCTTTTTACACCGCCAAATTCATTATTTCCTAACAGCCATATCTCTTTCCATATCGGAAGCAGCCATGTTATCCCTATGATTGCTCCAAACGAAAGAAGAAATCCTGCATCAAATACAAAAAGAGGACTTTGAACTACAATGACCGCTGCCGAAAAGCATAACGCAGTTACGATATCATAGACTCTTCCACATAAATCTGCTCCTATCCGAAGTAAAAGCATCACCATAGCACGCTGAGTGGACACGCTTAATCCTGTCATCACTGCATAAACTAAAAGAAAACTTCCTCCTAGCAAACCTGCTGAAAAATATGACATTCCCATTTTGCGAAGTCCTTGATAAAAAGCAAGTCCGATAAAGGAAAGATGTAGTCCTGAAATCGCCAGAATATGACCGATTCCATTTATTTGATACAGCTCTCTGCTTTCTCGATCAAGATACTCTTTCTCCCCTGTCATCATCGCGCTTAGCATTCCGCCTTTCTTCTCTCCCAACGCACGCAATAACATGGTATGCCATCTTCTACGAAACTTTTGAATTCCTTCCTGCAATTTCCACTCTTTTTTTCCGAGTACTTCAAGTTCCTTGGCAAACACTTTATAAAAAATCCCTTGCTTGGCATAATAAAACCGTTGATCAAAATTTCCTGGATTTCTTGGCATGTCAAAGACTTGCAATTCCCCTATTACTCGAATTGTATTTCCAAGTTTTACTTTTTGACACTTCGTATCATACACGATACACTTTATATTCTCATACTTTTGATTTAAAACCGAGATTTCGGTATTCCGAAGATATAAGATTTGATCTTTTTGACGTGTATCTTTTCGATACACCTGACCTGACAAAGACGAAGAGAGTTTCCCTTCTTTTTTTAGAATCTTATGTAACGTTGCCGGAATATGGAAGTCTTCCCACATTCCGGTTGTTACAAATACAATCTGTATTACGATCACAACAACACAGACTGTTGCAAGCGGTCTTTTTTTCATCGTTATTCATTCTCTACTAACTCAATGTTACGCTCAAAAGGTTCTTCAAAACTCAGTTTTCCCATGAATTTTACTGTAGAATCTCCTTCTATAGAAAATTGTACACGACTAACATCACAATTACTCACAATGGAATTCACAATTCCATAGATAACAACTTCCGGACTCGCCTCATACGGAGATGTTAAAAATTCTTTTCCCAAATTAATATAACAGATTCCATCTTTTACAGAAGTATTTAAAATACGAATTTGCGGCAAAAACGTCCGTTTTACTTCATTGGATTTTCGCTCTTCCGACAATTGTTCCAACACCAGCTTTTCCATAGAAACATTTCCTAAATAATGAACGTCTTCTTTTTCCGGAATCAGCTTGTCTCCTTTTTTATTGGAATAAAATAATGTTAATGTTGTCTTTTGAAGCGATTTGAATGCTGTTCCTGTATTCTTCACAAAGGATTGATCATTCATTTGACCAACAGGTTTTCCATTCTTTGTAGCTAACGGTTTCTTCCCCACAAACATATCTACAGAATCTACTCCATCAATCTGAATCAATGATTGAACTAGCGCCGCTCTTACAAGCACTTCCTGCACTTCATCAAGCTGCTGATAAGAACTGCTCATATAAAGATGCAGCGTTCCTTCCTCTAAATGGTATTCTTCCACCTCTACATTTTGAGGAATTGCCGCACACAATTCAACCGAATCAGGACTTTTGCGAAGCTGTTTCAACATCGATGCAACAGCTGTTTCCGCATCTTTTTCTTCTATCGCATAATCTACCATGGTAAGTCCTGTTCCATCCATGTTCTGGTAAAACAAATGAGGATGCGGTCCCTTCTTTTCAAACTCGCCTTTCGTCTGACACCCCGCCAGAAGCAAAATCAATAGCATCACCACGAAATATATCATTCTATGCCTTTTCATTTTTCCCTCTCCCTTACACAACATAGGTTAATGGAACACGAACTGTAAATGTTGTTCCTTCCCCTTCTTCGCTGTATACTTTGATTGCACCACGATGCATAATAATCGCATTACGGGTAATTGCAAGTCCAAGTCCGGTTCCTCCGATTTCTCTTGAATGCGATTTATCCACTCGGTAAAAACGTTCAAAAATATTTTCTGTATCCTGTTTCGGAATTCCGATTCCGGAATCCGCTACTTTCACATAAAAATACTTATGATCTGCATTTAAAGAAACATGTACCCAGCCGTTTTCCTTATTATACTTGATTGCATTCTCCACAAGGTTTGATAAAGCAAGGCTCATTTTTACCTCATCTATTTCTGCAACAACCGGACGGAAGGATTCAAATACTACTTCGATATTATGTTGTTTTGCAATCGGGCGAAGCCGTTTTAAAATCCGTTCTAAAAGTTCATTGATATTTTCTGATTTAATATTCAGATTCGCAGACGTTTTATCCATTTTTACGAGAGATAGTAAATCATTTATGATTTTATTCTCTCGCTCAATTTCTTCCGCAATATCTCCCATAAATTCTTTATAAAGCTCTACCGGAACATCTTCCTGTGCAAGGAGAGAATCTGCCAATACTTTCATCGAGGTGATCGGTGTCTTTAATTCATGAGACACATTCGACACAAATTCCTGTCGAGATTGATCTACCACACGCATTCGCCCTAACATCTTGTTGAATGCGTCAGAAATCAGCGCTGTCTCCGTATATGTATTTTCACACAAGTCTTCCGACTCATATCCTTCGTTTACAGCTTCAATCGCTTTCGTAATCCTTGCAAAAGGACGAACCATCAACGTTGATAAAAACACAGCAATAATCAGGATCAGAATTCCCATCGTTCCTATCACAACATCACAAATATTCTGCAAAGAATTCCCACTTTGTTCGATGTTATCCGTAGAAACACTCATTAGAAAAATTCCTACGATTTCCTTCCCTCTTTTAATCGGGGTCGTTACTTCAATAAAACTGTTTTCTTTATCATGAATTGCAGTTCCTTTTCCCTGATAACAACGAATGACATCTTCTGAAACTACCGTTTTCCCTTCATCTAATTCGTAAGTGTCTTTTACAACTCGAAATTCATCATTGATGAGTAAAATCCGGCCACTATAAATATTCGAAAGCTGTGTCATCTCTGCGTCGATTACTTGTAATTCTGTTTCACTTAGATTCGAATAATTTTTCAATTGATTCGAAAGGATCGTACATTGATTCTGAATCTGCGCCATATATCGCTCAATACTTCTCTCCTGGTGTGTAGACACGATCATAATCCCAAGTACAGTACACGGAACCATTCCGATCACAACAAGGAGAAAGAGAATGCGCGCCCGCAGACTTTTTGCAAATTTTGTTTGAAATCTTTTTTTAACCTCTAAAATAGTAACCAACTCCCCATTTCGTATAAACGTACATCGGATCACTCGGATTTGGCTCTACTTTTTCACGAAGTCTCCTTACATGAACATCCACCGTTCTTGCATCCCCCGGATATTCATATCCCCAGACAATATTCAGGAGTTCTTCTCTTGAATATACTTTGTCCGGATTCATAGCAAGAAGTTCCAAAAGATCAAATTCCTTTGCAGTTAGATTAATTTCTTTCTCTTTCACATATACGCGACGGCTCTGACGATCGATCTTCATATCATGTTTCAAAATGACATGTTCATTTTCTTTTTCTGTACTTTGTTTACTTATTCTTCTTAAAATCGCTTTAATTCTCGCTTTTACTTCTAATATATTAAAAGGTTTTGTTATGTAGTCATCTGCTCCATATTCAAGACCAAGGATCTTATCCATGTCATCTCCCTTTGCTGTCAGCATGATCACCGGCACATCAGAAAATTCCCGGATCATCTGACACACTTCAAATCCTGTATATTTTGGAAGCATTACGTCCAAAAGAATCAGATCATACGTATTCTCCTTCGCCTTGTTGAATGCTTCTTCTCCATCATATGCGCAGTCTACTTCCATTCCGTCTTGTTCCAAACTGAACCTGATTCCTTTCACAATGAGTTTTTCATCATCAACAACCAATATCTTCTTTCCCATTTTCTTCTCCCTTATTATACTGTAATCTGTTCTTTTATCTTATCGAACACGCCGGTTTTAATCCCTTCAATCTTCATAAGATCCTCAGGTGTTTGAAATTCTCCGTTCTCTTCCCGATATCGGATAATACTTTCCGCTTTTGCCTCCCCTATTCCGGTCAAAGTCATCAATTCTTCTTTTCCGGCCGTATTCAGATTCACTTTTCCATTGTCCTTTTCTCTCATCACACGTTCTCCCTTCCAAGAATCCGCATCCGTTTCTGCCTCTCCTTTTGAAGGAACGTAAACCTGTTGTCCATCTTTCAGGCTTTCTGCCTGATTCAGATAATTCTGATCTGCTTCTTCCGTCATTCCGCCTGCAGCCTGTATCGCAGTATAGACTCGACTTCCGGCTTCCAGTTCATAAACTCCCGGCCGATTGACTGCTCCGCATACATATACGAAAAACACAGAATTCTCTGTCTCTTGTTCTTGTTTGTCAGATCGATCTGTAGAATTTATCTTCTTGCTGTTTTTATCTTCCGTATCTTGAACGGATTCTTCCACCGGAATTTCTTCTAACGGAATCCTCTCCTTTTCCTTACATCCTGCACTAAAAATAAAGAACAACGCAATTCCCAAATAACACATTTTTTTCTTCATGTCCCACATAAATCCTCCTTGTAATCTCTTCTTTGAAATCACAATACCCCTCTATGCCAGACACTAACATTGTAACGAATTTCATTTTAAAATGCAACCTCTTCCACCGGAAGATTCCGCTTACTTCCATTGGAAGATTGTCACTCCTACAAGTGCAATTCCCATACCGATTATCTTTCTCCATTCAAGCGGTGATCTTTCTACACCAAATAATCCGAGTAATTCAATAACATATGCTATGATCAATTGTGAAAATACGATCAAAAGAGCCGCCTTGGCAGGACCTAGCATTTCCATGCTTTTGATAACCGTCCATGTGATCCCTGCTCCTATCACTCCTCCCAAAAGCACATATTTAGGTTCTACCCTCGTAATAGCCATAACACTATCTCTTCCTGTAAAAAACCATGCCACTACACAAACGAGAAAAGCCGTAATCTGTACCCATCCGTTAGACACCCACATGCCGGTTGTCTTTGTTACTTGTGTGTTAAATACCCCTTGGACGCTCATAAGCGCCCCCGAAATCAAGGCAATAATAAATCCAATCATTCATATTCCTCCTAGATTTGTCTTCTACGATAAGAATATCCAATGATTGGATTTTTATGCATCTTTTATCTTTGTAATGCTTTCTCTAATTTTTCGATCATTTCATCTACATGCTCTTTTTCAATCACAAGCGGCGGAACCATTCGTAACACATTACCACCTGCTGATATGACAAGCAGCCCCTCTTTTTGCGCATTGGCAATGACTTCTCCTACCGGACGTGCAAGAACAAGACCCTGCATCAAACCTTTTCCACGTCTTTTTAGCACTCCGTCATATTTTTCAACAAGCCCGTCTAATTTTTTCTCCAAATACGGAGTCACTTCTTTCACATGTTCCACAATATGATCTTTTTCAAAAATATCCAATACCTTGTCAACTGCGGCACACGCAAATGGATTTCCTCCATATGTTGTACCATGATCCCCCGGTTTTAAAGAATATTCTGCAACCTCTTCTGTCATAGCAAATGCTCCGACCGGCACCCCGTTTCCAATAGCTTTTGCCATGCACATAATATCCGGACGCACTCCATAATCCTGCCATGCAAACATCGAACCTGTTCGTCCCATTCCACATTGAATTTCGTCAAGTATAAGAAGGATATCGTTCTCATCACACAACATTCGAATCCCTTTTAAAAATTCTGACTCCGCCAGATAAATTCCACCTTCGCCTTGTACAGTCTCTAAAATGATTGCACATGTCTGATCTGTTACCTGGGCTTTTACACTTTCCAAATCATTGTATTTTGCAAATCTCACACCGCCAACTAAAGGTTCAAACGGTGTTCGATAGTTCTCTGTTCCCGTCACAGATACCGCTCCCATGCTTCTTCCATGAAAAGAGTGCTCCATTGCAATGAATTCATACTTTCCCGACTTCTTTGTATAAGCATATTTTCTAGCTGCTTTTAAAGCGCCCTCGATCGCTTCTGTTCCACTATTTGTAAAAAAGATACGATCCATCTGTGATGCCTTCTTTAATTTTTCTGCTGCATCTACAACCGGCGCTGTATAGAAAAGATTTGACACATGCAACAACTTTTCCATCTGTTCTTTTAACGCCTTGTTATATTCCGGATGACCATATCCTAAAGAGCAGACTGCAATCCCTGCTGCAAAATCCAAATATTTTTTCCCTTCTGTATCGTAGAGATATACCCCTTCTCCATAATCCAATACAATTGGATAACGATTGTATGTATGTACAAGGGCCTGCTCTGCCTGTTCCATATATTTATTGTTCATGATAAAACCTGCTTCCATCATTTTTTAAAATTGCAGTCCCAATTCCTTTGTGTGTAAATATTTCCAACAAAAGACAATGTGGAATTCTGCCGTCTAAAATATGCACTCGCTCGACTCCGTTTTCAATAGCTTCCATACAGTTTTGAAGTTTCGGAATCATTCCTCCACTGATTGTTCCGTCATCGATCAGACCTTTTGCTTCATCGATCGTAATCTCTGCAATAATCGTATCCGGATCATTTACATCTTGATAGACTCCTTCAATGTCACTTAAAAATGCAAGTTTTTCAGCGCCGACTGCTTTGGCGATTGCGCTTGCCGCATCATCTGCATTGATATTATATGTATTGTATTCATCATCCAATCCAATGGAACATATAATTGGAAGAAAATCTTTTTCCAAAAGATCATACAGGATTGGCGCATTGACTTCTTTTACATCTCCTACAAATCCAATGTCTTCTCCTTCGGCATATTTTTTATCAACCTTCAAAAGTCCACCGTCTTTTCCACTAATTCCAATCGCACGAACGCCAAGAGATTCCACAAGCTGCACAAGGCTTTTATTTACTTTTCCAAGCACCATCTCTGCAATCTCCATTGTCTCTGCATCAGTCACTCGAAGTCCATTCTTAAATTCCGGTTTTTTCCCAACTTTTTCCAACCATTGATTGATGTCTTTACCTCCGCCATGTACAATGATCGGTTTAAAACCAACAAGTTTTAGAAGGGTAACGTCTTCAATGACATTTCTTTTCAATTCTTCATCAAGCATAGCGCTTCCGCCATACTTTACAACAATAATCTTTCGATTAAACTTCTGAATATAAGGAAGCGCTTCGATCAGCACTTCTGCTTTGTCCAAATATTTCTGCATATTTGCTTTCATATTGCTCCTTCTTTCCAATCTCATGAAGTCTTCCTCCGTCAAGTCTTATTATGAACGATAATCTGCATTAATCTCGATGTATCCGTGAGTAAGATCACAGCCCCATGCGGTTGCAGTTTCACTTCCCATCTTCACGTCAGCCGTTGCCGTTACCGCAGGTTGTGATAAAATCTCTGTCGCCTTTTCCTCACTAAAATCAAGCGCCACTCCATTTTCTGCAATTTGAATCTTACCCGCAGAACTTTCGAAAAACAGATCTACTTTCTCCGGATCAAACTGCACACCGGAATAACCCATTGCACAGATAATTCGTCCCCAGTTTGCATCATGACCTGCAATAGCCGTTTTTGTCAGATTGGAACATGCTACTGATTTAGAGAGTTTGACTGCATCTTCTTTTGTTTTTGCTCCTACGACATGAACTTCAAACAACGCAGTTGCCCCTTCTCCATCTCCCGCAATCTTCTTTGCCAAATATACATTAACTTCATGGAGCGCTTTTTTGAAAAGAATATATTCTTCCGTACCTTCCTGAATCTCTGCATTTCCAGCCATTCCATTGGCAAGAACAAGGACTGTATCATTAGTAGATGTATCTCCATCTACAGAAATCATATTGTAAGTATCATTCACATCTTCACTCAATGCTTTCTGAAGCGCTGCTTTTGTAATCACCGCATCTGTCGTAATAAAACTTAGCATTGTACACATATTCGGGTGAATCATACCGGAACCTTTTGCCATTCCACCAATGGTAACTGTTTTCCCTCCAATTTCAATTTGGACTGCCAGTTCTTTTTCACAAGTATCAGTTGTCATGATCGCTTTTGCCGCGGCTGTTCCCGCCTCGATAGAATCCGACTTTGCTTCTGCAAGTTTTTCAACTCCTTTTTTCACTCTGTCCATTGGAAGTTGCTTTCCGATAACTCCTGTAGAACCTAGCAAAACACTTTTAACCGGAATAGAAAGCACCAAAGAAGCGGCTTCTGCCGTCTCTTTACAGTAACCATACCCTTCCTGGCCTGTGCAGGCATTGGCAATTCCTGAATTCACAATAATTGCCTGTACAAAGTCACTTTCTTTTACCAATTCCTGATCCCATGTAACTGGCGCTGCCTTTGCCACATTCGTTGTAAATGTTCCGGCTGCCACACATGGAGTTTGGCTATATACGATTGCCATGTCTGTCCGTCCTTTGTATTTAATTTCTGCTGCCACACCTGCCGCCTCAAATCCTTTTGCGGCAGTTACACCTCCTTGAATCTCCTTCATATTCCTGCTCTCCTTTTCTATTGATTAAATGCTGTAATATTTTCCTCATTCAACGTGAAATCATAGTAGTTCAAATCCAAACGCTTTGTCCAGCCAATTTCATTCCAAAATGCATTTCCGATATCGTTTTCTGTAAACGCGATCAAACAAACTTTGTTAATCTCCTCTTCTTTCAATGCCTCCATCGCTTTTACAACCATCGATTTTCCGATTCCTCGCATTCGATATTCCGGATCCACGCATACATGATAAAAACATCCTCTTCTTCCGTCATGTCCACAAAGTATACTTCCTACGATTTTCCCATCTTCCACCGCAACAATGCTCGTCGTTGGATTTCTTTTTAGGAAACGTGCAATTCCGGCTTTTGAATCATCTACACTGCGGATTCCAAACCCTTTGATCTTCCTCCAAAGTGCAAATACCTCTTCATAGTCTTCTATTGTCATTACTCGTATCATCGTTTTCTCCTTATTATGGAAACATCGGAACAAGCTCCAGCCCTTCTGTTTCCGGAAGTCCAAACATCAGATTCATATTCTGTACTGCCTGTCCTGCTGCGCCTTTCACTAAATTATCCATTGCTCCCATCATAATTACACGGTTTGTTCTAGGATCGATCTTAAAATTCACGTCCACATAATTGCTTCCTTCCACCCATTTTGTCTGTGGACAAACATCTTTTTCCAGGACACGAACAAATTTTTCGTTCTTATAATAAGAATCATAAATTGCTTTGACATCTTCGTATGTTACTTCTTTCTTGAGCGAAGCATAAGCTGTAATCAGAATCCCGCGATTCATCGGTACAAGATGTGGTGTAAAATTCAATGTTACCTTCTCACCGGATGCATACCCTAACTGCTCTTCGATCTCCGGCGTATGTCTATGAGATGCCACACCATAAGCTTTGATATTCTCATTGACTTCACAATACAGATTATCTACTTTTGCTCCACGTCCGGCTCCGGAGGTTCCTGACTTTGCATCAATGATGATAGAATTCATATCAATCAGTCCTTCTTTTGCAAGTGGATATATGGATAAAAAGGAGCAAGTCGGATAACAGCCCGGATTCGCTACCAATCTGGCATTTTTAACACTTTCCCGGTTCACTTCACAAAGTCCATATACTGCTTCTTCAAGAAACTGTGGAGACGGATGCTTTATCTGATACCATTCCTCATATGTTTGAACGTCTTTGATTCTAAAATCAGCGCTCAAGTCAATGATTTTTACTTTCCTTAATATCTCCTCTGTCACAAGCGATGCACAAAGTCCTTGCGGGGTTGCGGTAAAAATCACATCTACCTCATCTGCCAATTCTTCCATATTATCGTCCATACATACTGCATCTACAATCTGAAACATATTTCTATAAACGTCTGCATATTTTTTCTCTATATAGCTTCTAGATCCAAACCATTTGATTTCCACATTCTTATGTCCCATCAAAATCCTTACAAGCTCTCCACCTGCATAGCCGGTAGATCCAATAATTCCAACTTTGATCATCCTTGTACACCTCACAACATTTCTTTTTATTCTCACGCTTTATTTTACACCCTCCTATGGATTTGTCAAGCATAAGCCATATTTTTATGCACATTATTCATTTATATATAATATTTATGCGATATTATCATCAATATTCAACATTTTTTCATTTTACTATTGCATATTTATGCTTTTCGTTGTATATTGTCAATATCGAATTTCAAAACAGATTTTCAGGAGGAGATAATAATGAAAGAAAAAGTTGTTCTGGCATATTCAGGTGGACTTGATACAACTGCTATCATTCCATGGTTAAAGGAAAATTTTGATTACGAAGTCATCTGCTGCTGTATTGATTGTGGACAAGGTGAAGAATTGGACGGTTTAGAAGAACGTGCAAAACTATCCGGTGCTTCAAAACTATATATCGAAAATATTATTGATGAATTTTGCGATGAATATATTGTCCCTTGTGTACAGGCAAATGCTATCTATGAAAACAAATATCTACTTGGAACTGCTATGGCTCGCCCAGGCATCGCAAAACGTCTTGTAGAAATAGCTAGAAAAGAAGGGGCAACTGCCATCTGTCACGGCGCTACCGGAAAAGGAAATGATCAGATTCGGTTTGAGCTTGGAATCAAAGCGCTTGCTCCGGATATTAAGATTATTGCTCCTTGGAGAATGACGGATCTCTGGACAATGCAATCCCGTGAAGATGAAATTGCATATTGCAAACAGCACGGTATCGACCTACCTTTTGACGCAAGCCACAGCTACAGTCGTGACCGAAACTTATGGCATATCAGCCATGAGGGCTTAGAATTAGAAGACCCTGCATTAGAACCTGATTACGACCATATTCTGGTTCTTGGTGTCACACCGGAAAAAGCTCCGGACGAAGGGGAATACGTGACTATGACTTTTGAAAAGGGGATTCCTACAAGCGTCAATGGTGAATCCATGAAAGTATCGGAAATCATCACAAAACTCAATGAACTTGGCGGAAAACACGGTGTTGGAATTATTGATATTGTAGAAAACCGCGTAGTTGGTATGAAATCTCGTGGCGTCTATGAAACGCCGGGCGGAACCATTCTCATGGAAGCGCATCAGCAATTAGAAGAACTTGTATTGGACCGCGCTACTTATGAAGTAAAAAAGGAAATGGGAAATAAACTTGCACAGATTGTCTATGAAGGAAAATGGTTTACTCCGCTTCGTGAAGCTGTACAGGCATTCATCGAATCTACCCAAGAATATGTGACCGGTGAAGTGAAATTCAAATTATATAAAGGAAACATAATCAAAGCCGGTACAACCTCTCCGTATTCCCTTTATAGTGAATCGCTTGCAAGTTTTACAACAGGAGAGCTCTATGATCACCATGATGCCGATGGATTCATCAATCTGTTTGGTCTTCCACTAAAAGTACGTGCAATGAAAATGGCTGAAGCAGATTCCCAACAATAACGCAATAAGGATTCCATGACTTTGCTCACGCAAAGCCTTGGAATCCTTATTCTATCATTAGAAAGAAAAGTACTTCACACCCAATTCTAATTTCTGTCCTTTTGCTTCCGCCAACTCACTTACAGTTACGATTTGAAAGCCTTTTTCTATCAGTTTTGGTAATGCTTCAATCGCTGCATCAACCGAAGTTTTATGAATGTCATGAAGAAGAATGATGTCACCATCTTTTGCATTCAAGATACTATTGACTGTACTTTCTACATTTTTCGTCTTCCAGTCCAATGTATCTACAGACCAAAAAATCATAGGAAGTCCAACATTCTTTTTTACAGTATCGTTGACTGCACCATATGGTGGACGCATAACTGTCGGTTCAATCCCAGCCGCTCTTTTAATATAATCTGATGTAGTCTGAATCTCCTTTTTTATTCCGTCTGCACTTAGTTTTGTAAGTTGCGGATGACTCGTCGAGTGATTGCCGAGTTCACAGTTCAACGCTTTCATTTTTTTAATCGTATCCCCATAATTCTTCGCATTATTTCCAAGCATGAAAAATGTTGCTCTGGCATTGTATTTTTTCAACGCTTCCAACAGACGGTCCGTTTCTTTTCCAGGACCGTCATCAAATGTTAATGCTACCATTGGCTTTGTCGGATCTAATCCGATAAACTTCTCCGACTCCAGTATTCCGTCTTCCGCAAATACATACAGTTTATTTCCCTGTTTCATCTCACCGGTAACCATGGTACCTTCTTCATTGAAAAAGTACTTCTTGTCTCCCATTGCTACAAACTCGTTGACTGCATAATTTCCATCTGCCTTCTTGAATTTCTTGCCTTCCCAATCTCCATACTTGTTTTTTACAAGAAATGTACCATTTTTTGTTTTTATTTCCAATTTATTCTTAAATTGGTCTTCCAGTTTTTTCTTCATCTCATCTGTAAGGCTCACTTGAAGAACGTATTTCCCCTCCGTCATATTATCCGCTTTATTTTCTATCTGGTAGTATTTTCCTTTTTTAATCTCTTCTACCAAATCTCCCAACGTATAATCTGACTTTCGATCAAGAACAGTTTCCTCTTCTCCACTTACAAGAATATTTGCCGTAAGTTTCGGAATCTCCTGCTCCTGACGTATCGTAACCGAGTCTGCCTGAATCATAATTACAGATTTTTCTCTTGCAAATGTAGCTCCTACCAATTTTACTGCTGCCACACCGACCCCAATACATAGGAGAAGACTTAGGCACAACAAAATCATTCTTTTTCTTCTGCGACGTCTTCTTCTCTCTGCTCTACTACCCCTTCTTCTTTTCTCCATTTGTATCTCCGCCTCTTTTCATCCAACTATTAATTCTTGTTATTTTTCCCCACTTTCAAACACTCCGGCATCTGCCCTTTTCTTATATAATACATATGCGCATGCCCCATAGTTGTCTCAACCGTAACATACATATCTTTCTCTGCGATCCTTCCAAGAAGTCCGGTCTGAACATAGCACAAACTGTCCAGCACTTCTTGTATATTCTCCCGTTTCACAATCTTCTTTTTCATCTCTCCATCCATACTATCCGGAACACTATATTCTACTGTAATAAAGGAAATATTTTCTGCTTCAAGCTCTCTCCATTCCGGAAATTCCTTTTTCAAAAATGATAACGTTTTGGTAAACTCTTCATAAATTGGAAAATCCATAAATCTATCATTTTTTATAAAATGAAGCTGTGCAACAAGATTTGCATTTTCAAAAACAGAAAACGGTTTCGTTTCCATTTCTTCTAGATATATTTCTAATAACTGCTCTATGTTTTTCTTCGAAGATCTAAACATATGATGTGAACCCAAATACATATCGATAGACTCCAGATTATACCTTCCTTTTTCCAATTGGTCGATATTGAAATATTTCTTTCGATATTCCCGATCTGCAAATAAAGAATCCATACATTGATACATTTCCATATAATCCACATAATACTTTCTATAGACTGTTTTCCCATTCTTCAAATAGTATGCTGTCTTCACTTCCAAATATCGATCATCATTCCACGGATCAATCTTCTGTCCTACATGACGTACTCCATTCTGCGCCACTTTATAAATTCTTGCAAACTCCGAAGTACGAAGCTTGTCCAGACGTTCCTCATGCAAGTTTTCTTCATTTGAAAAAGAATCTTCAAATGCTTCCTGATCATCATAAAACAAATCTATTGACATCGCGCTTATTTTATCTTTGGAAGGAATATATGTATCAAACCCTATTACATCAAATTGTAAAATGAAACAAATAGTTACCGTTCCAATGACAGAAACCCCCAACGATACTTTTTTCCGAAATACCATTTTTAAATCTGCGGAATATATAAATTCCACAACAAGACAAATAAATACCGTTGATACGATTCCCACTCCAAATGCCCATATCGGTACATCTGTCACTGCTTCATACTGAGAATATGCTGTATTTGCAAAAAATACTCCTAAGGATATAGCAAGTAACACTTTGATCACCGGTTCAAGAACCGGAAATGCTACTGATTTACCTGCTGCTTCAGAAGGTCGTTTCTTATAAAGGAAAAGAGCCAACAGGATAATCCCCACTCCTACCATCGTCATAAGAAAAAGAGGCGCTTGCAAATGCTCTTTTCTAAAAAAACGTCGCATCAAATTCGAATATAACAGTATCGGTGACCTTTCCCATCCTTCTCCCGTCAAATAGAACGGGGTGAAACCCAAGCTGATCATTCCATCTTGTGACTGCAAATAAGTCTCAAATACCGTTCCCATCACCATTTCTTTTAATGACATAACAAATGCACCCCACAATTGTAAAAATGCAATCATCAAAAGACCTGTTAGGAGTTTTCCCGTCAGAATCATTCCTACAGAAGAAAGCGCATACACAAGATGGTAACAAATTACTGAAATTACAATTGCAAAAAGAAAAGCTCTTGCAGATTCTTTGCTTGTTACACCTTTCATAGCGCCTATCGCATAACGCATAACATAACTTACCAAACACGGTACCATTATCTGAATAAAACTGCTCACATAAGAAACAAGGAACCATTCTTCTCGTTTTACCGGAAGACTGTAATAAAAGTCTACTTGTCGTTTTGAGTGCAAATAGCTAAAAGATGAAACGGCTCCTAGAATCGCTCCTGCAAGTAGAAAAAATCCCACCCAATTATTCCCTATCTGAGACTCTATAAACCATTGTCTGACATATCTCATATCATTGGAAGACCAATGCATCATCCCGTCGATCTGCATCGCGGTCATTATCGGAAGAACGACAAGAAACACACTAATGTAAAGCCATAAGAGCCATACTCTTCTCTTAATATCTTCTTGAACAAGTTTATAAAAAGAAATGTTTGACATCATATCCCTTCACCTCCATCTCACTGATAAAAATTTCTTCCAATGATAATGGAAGTGCCTCCACAAATATAGGGTCCCGTTCTCTTACACGATCCAAAATCTCTTCTCTTGTTCCACGTGCCGTAAAACTTAACAACGAACCTCTTTTTTCATGATGTAGAATTTGAAGCTCTGACAAAAGTTTTTCCTCGTCCACAGGGTTTTCAATGACACATTGCACTTTATGCATATGAAATTTCATATCTTCCATATCTTTTGTAAAAAGAATTCCACCCTTGTGCAAAAGACCAACCGTATCACAGATATCTTCAATCTCTCGCAAATTATGAGATGCTATGATCGGTGTAAACTCCCGATTGATCACCTCAGATGCAAACAAACTTTTTACCGCCTGTCGCATAACCGAATCAAGACCATCAAAAGTCTCGTCGCAGAACAAATATTTTGTCTTCGCACAAATTCCAAGCAACATAGAAACCTGTTTTTTCATTCCTTTTGAAAAGGTACTGATCTTACAATCTTGTTCTATGTGAAACCGTTCTGAAAGTTCATCAAATCTCTTTTCATCAAACTTTTCATACATCAGTTTATAGTAATTCTTCATAATCTTTACCGTGGCATTCGGCAAAAAATACGCAGTATCCGGCAAGAGACAAATTTCTTTCTTAATCGCTATATTTTCATAGACCGGTTGTTCATCTACCAATACCTGCCCCTGGTCTGCTTTCATGACACCGCTTATCGTACGCAAAAATGTGCTTTTTCCTGCGCCATTGCTTCCGACAAGACCAAAAATCTGTCCCTCATGTATTGTTGTTGTTATATTATCAACCGCTTTTCTTCCATCAAATGATTTTGTAAGTTCTCTGATTTCTATCATTGGACAGCTTCCCCCCTCCAGCAATGTTCCAAAACATGTTCACATTCCTCTTTTGTAATTCCAATCTCTCTTCCTTCCAGTAGCATCTCGGCCATCTTTGCTAAAAAATTCTCTCTTTTTTGTTCCAACAAAGCATCATTTTCTGCTACAAAGTTTCCTCTCCCTTTTACCGGATAGATATAGCCTTGCTGCTCCAATGCAGTATATGCTTTCTGAATTGTATTCGGATTAATAGAAAGTTCAATCGCAAGTGAACGAACGGACGGCATCTGACTTCCAGGAGGTAGAATACCTTTTAGGATTAAATTCTGAAATCGTTCCACAATCTGTTCATAAATTGGAGCACGATTTTGATAATCTATTGTAATCATACTATTCCTCTCTCACCGTTCTAAGTGTACTACTATAACTAATACACTTAAAGTATAATATCTCCCTCACATAAAGTCAATCGCAATTAAAAACTATTTTATGACTTCTTTTAATACTTGCATTACATTTCGAAACCATATTTTTTCAAGCTGGCTTTCCGTAAATCCCTCTTTTCGAAGCGCCTGATACAAAAGCGGCATTTTTTCCGCCTTATCAATCTCCAATTCTCCGCCTTCAAAACCATCGTAATCCGTTCCAATTGCAACGGCATCTATTCCCGCAACATTTACCATATGTTTTATGTGAGCTACCAAATCTTCTTTGGAAGCTTTTTGATCTTCTCTGATAAATGCCGGATAAAAATTGAGCGCTGCGATTCCTCCGTTTTTTCCCAATGCACGAAGCATCTCATCCGTTAGATTTCTTGGATGACTACACAAACTTCTTGCACTGGAATGAGACGCCACGATTGGCTTCTTACTTGTGCGGATTACATCCCAAAAACCACCGTCAGACATATGGGACACGTCAACAAGCATCCCCAAATCATTCATTCTCTCCACGGTCTCAAATCCAAATGGTTTCAATCCTTGTTCCATAATCCTTCTGTCACTGCTATTCGGATAACCCATACAGTTTTCAAAATTCCAAAGCAATGTCACAAGCCGGGTTCCATCGTTATAGAGTTCCTCCAGATTTCTTAAATCCCCGTTTATCACTCCGCCTTCTTCCAGCGTCAAAATCGCAGAAATCTTTCCTTGTCTCTGATTACTTACTATATCATTTGTAGTTGTTGCGAGAGCGATCTCTTTGCTGTTCTTCTGAATTTCTTTCTTCAGTTTCTCTGCCATCTTTTGGGCATACAAAAAAGCTTTTTCCATTCGATCTTTTCCTTGAAACCTCTCCATATAAACGAAACAAGCAAAAAATTGTGCCATTGTTCCTGCTCTTTTCATTCCTTTGATATCAATATCAAAAGAGTTTTCATATAACCCTTCCCCACTCTTACTTTCTAAAATCTTTGCAGCTGTATCGCAGTGCACATCAATCAAATGCATAATTCCATCCTCCTTACATATTTTATACTATTATAGTCTATACTAATTAAAAAAGGAAGATTTCAAACTATGAAACCTAAAATTGGTATCATTGTCTGTGGACTACATGATAACAGGCAATTTGTAGCAAATGCATATATTCAATCTGTACGTTATGCCGGGGGACTGCCCTTTCTCATTCCGCTTGTCAAATCATCTGCCGCCATCAACGATTATCTCTCTTTGTGTGATGGATTTTTATTCTGTGGAGGCGCAGATATTACACCTTTGCTTTTTGGACAAGAGCCTGTAAACGGTATCGGCGAAACCAATATCCGTTTGGATCTCTTTCAACTCCGCCTTATGAGAAAAATCCTGGAAACCTCAAAACCGGTACTCGCCATCTGTAGAGGAATTCAAATTCTCAATGTAGCATGTGGCGGAACCATTTATCAAGACCTCTCCCTCAAATCCGGAGACGTGTTAAATCATATGCAAACTTCCGTCTCCCGCAATGAGATCAGTCACAAAGTCACTGTAAAACCAGGAACTTTGTTACACCAAATCACCGGAAATATTCTATATACAAACAGTTTCCACCATCAAGCGCTCGATAAACTTGGAGCAGGATTGATTACGTCTGCTAAAACATCAGATGGTACGATCGAAGCCATAGAAATGCCCTCTCATCCTTTTGTAGTTGGAGTTCAATGGCATCCCGAAGCCATGTATCAGAACTCATCTGCAATGCGGGAATTATTCTCTCGCTTTGTAAAGACCAGCGCATAGTAAATGCAGAAATCGAGTAGGAGGGAGTGATTAGCTCCCTCCTACTCGATTTCTATTCAAATGGATAACGAATTCCCCAATCTGCTCTCAAACGATCCATCAATTCCATCATGATCACACTCTCTGCATGCGGAATCTCCTGGCACTCCAGGCAGCCTTCACGAATCGCTTTCATAGATGCTCTCACCTGATATTCAAATCCAGTGATCTGCTTCGGTACTTTTAATTCTCTAATCAGTTTCCGATCTTTTGTATAGACTTTGATCCCGGTCACATTGTTAATATTCTCTGCAATCAGATACCCTTCTGTTCCGTATACGATTCCATACTGCTCCGTTCCGGCAAGCATACCACTGTGCGCTATCGCCATCACACCATTGTCATATTTTAAGATGATCGCATTCTGCTCATCCATACCTGTCGCCGTTTTCGTGCACGTAGACACAATCTCCTTCACATCATTCCCAAGAATCATACTGATAAATGTAAGAGGATAGATTCCAACATCCAAAAGAGAGCCTCCCGCAAGTTCCGGTTTCTGCATCCGTTCTACGTCTTTGATATCATATCCTAGATTTGCCGTTACAAATGTAACTTCTCCGATTTCTCCCGATGCGATCACTTCATCAATCATCTTTCTAGACGGAAGGTAACGCGTCCAAATTGCTTCTGTGATAAACACATTTTTTTCTTTTGCTAATTCAAAAATTTCTTTTGCCTGTTTAGCATTCGCCATAAATGCTTTTTCGCAGAGAACCGGTTTTCCATGTTCGATACAAAGTTTTGCATGTTCATAATGATGGGAATGAGGTGTCGCAATATACACCAATTCCACTTCCGGATCTGAAACAAGATCTTCATACGAACCATACGCTTTTTCTGCGCCATATTCCTTTGCAAACTTCTCTGCTTTTTCCTGACTTCTTGATCCCACTGCATAAAACTGCGCATCTTCCATTGCGTTTAGAGTGTTCGCCATATTTCTAGCAATGTTGCCTGCTCCTAAGATTCCAATCTTCATAATTTCTTCTGTCGCTCCTTATATTTTTATAAATAGTATTATACCGATTTTTCAAAAGTCTGTACATAGTTTTTCTTTTTTCGGAACATACTATTCCTGTAAAAATCAATCTCATTTTAAGGAGGACGCAGACATGGAAGAAATTTCTATCTTAGACTTACAGAATCTCCGACACCTGATTGGAGGCTATTCGACCACACATTGTAAAATGACAGATTATGCATCTCAAGCGCAGGATCCTGAAGTTAAAAAATTGTTTCAGGACGCTGCGGATAGCGCAATGAAGAACAAACAGGAATTAATGAAATTCTTATAGGAGGAACAGAAAATGGATGAGAAAACAATGGTATCAGACGCGCTTGTAGGCGTAAACGGCGAATTGAAAATGTTCGGGGACATGATTCCACAGACAGAAAACAAAGAACTAAAACAATGCTTAAAGCAGATCCGTAACGCCTGCGAAATGTCACAGGAACAGCTTTATCATATCGCTCGCGAAAAGAACTACTATGTTCCTGCTGCAAAAGCAACCTCTGAAGAAAAGCAGCATGTAAAATCTATCTTGACACAAGGAACAATGAAATAAAAAGCCGTATGGAAAGCAGTTGATTTCCCGACTCTCCTTATGCTATAGTAATTGCAGCCAATGACTATTACATAAGGAGATTTACATATATGAGTATTTTAAATGTTGAACATCTGTCTCATGGATTTGGTGACAGAGCCATCTTCGGCGACGTATCCTTTCGTCTTTTAAAAGGAGAACACATTGGACTTGTAGGCGCCAACGGAGAAGGCAAGTCCACTTTCTTAAATATCGTAACCGGAAAACTTCAGCCGGATGAAGGAAAGATCGAATGGGCGAAAAATGTACGTGTTGGTTATCTTGACCAGCACACCGTTTTAGAAAAAGGCATGACAATACGAGAAGTTTTAAAATCTGCCTTTGCCTACTTATTTGAAATGGAAGCAAAAATGAATGAAATCTGTGACGCCCTCGGCACTGCAGATGAAGAAGAGATGAGCGTTCTGATGGATGAACTCGCTGTCATCCAAGATACATTAACTCTTCATGATTTCTATGTGATCGATGCAAAAGTAGAAGAAGTTGCCCGTGCACTTGGGCTTTTGGATATCGGACTTGATCGAGATGTTACTGATCTAAGCGGCGGTCAGAGAACCAAAGTCCTTCTCGCCAAGCTTTTATTGGAAAAACCAGATATACTGCTCCTCGACGAGCCGACCAACTATTTAGACGAAGAACATATTGTATGGTTAAAGCGATATCTGATTGATTATGAGAATGCTTTTATTCTCATTTCTCATGATATTCCGTTCTTAAATGATGTCATCAATATCATTTATCATATGGAAAACCAGGAATTGAACCGCTATGTTGGAGATTACGATCATTTCTTAGAAGTATACGAAGTGAAAAAAGCGCAGCTGGAAGCCGCATATAAACGCCAGCAACAGGAAATCAGCGAATTAAAAGATTTCGTTGCCAGAAATAAAGCCCGTGTTTCTACCAGAAACATGGCAATGTCACGCCAAAAGAAGTTAGACAAAATGGATGTAATTGAGCTTGCGGCAGAAAAACCAAAGCCAGAGTTCAATTTCAAAGTCGGACGCACACCGGGAAGATACATTTTCGAGACAAAAGATCTTGTAATCGGATATGACGAACCACTTTCCAAACCACTCACTCTTTCTATGGAGCGAGGACATAAAATCGCCCTTGTCGGCGCCAACGGTATCGGAAAAACAACCTTACTCAAAAGTATTCTCGGTTTAATTCCATCACTAAGTGGTTCCGTGGAGTTGGGTGAAAATCTACAGATCGGATATTTTGAGCAGGAATCTGCTCCGGATAATCGAACGACTTGTATCGAAGAAATTTGGAAAGAATTTCCATCTTACACACAGTATGAAGTGCGTTCTGCCCTTGCAAAATGCGGGCTTACCACCAAACATATTGAAAGTCAGGTACGAGTATTAAGCGGTGGTGAGCAAGCAAAAGTCCGCCTTTGCAAGCTCATCAACCGGGAGACAAACATCCTTCTTCTTGACGAGCCTACCAATCATCTAGATGTAGATGCAAAGGAAGAATTAAAACGTGCGTTACGTGAATATCGCGAAAGCTTACTTCTTATCTGCCACGAACCGGATTTCTACCGTGATGTGGTTAACGAAGTATGGGATTGTGCCAAATGGACAACGAAGGTTCTTTAACGAACCTTCGTTCCATTTAATTCATAGCCTATCAAAACATCTCCTTGATACTGTAGCTTCAAAGAGAAAAACGGTGCATCCTGGTTAAGAAGATCAAAGAATATCTTATCTCCCTCCCAAAGATTCAGATTGTGAATCTCACTTTTCGGAACCCATTCCAAAGTTCCTTCATCACAATCCCGTAGCTCTCCTTCAAACTCATCTGCAGTATAAAGACAAATATATTCTGACTCATTGTCATTAAAATTAAATGTAAGAATGCCACGAAACCGGTATGACTTAAGCGTCAGGCCGGTTTCCTCTTTGACTTCACGGAGTAGGCAGTCTTCCGGACTTTCTCCTTGTTCAAAATGTCCGCCTACTCCAATCCATTTATCCTTATTTACATCATGTTTCTTACTTACTCTGTGGAGCATGAGATAACTCTCATCTTTTTCAATGTAGCATAATGTTGTCAATTCCACTATTCTTGTTCCTCTTCTTTCTTATGAAGCATTAAAATTCCGAAAATAATAATTCCAACGCCAAGCACTCCGGCAGAAATCAGACTTGTCACACCATAAACTGCATCATATAAGAAATCCGGAACAAATCTCCAAACTACATTCATCAATTCACGACCAACTACACAGATTCCTATAAATATAAGTACTCCGGCAATTAGTTTACGATATTTTTCAAATAATTCTTTCTTGTTGTCCATCAAATATTCCAGATTGAATAAATAGCGATCCTCTTCCATCAAGAATTCTTCTTCTGACATATTTTTTAAGTTATGAGTATGGAAAAAGCTATAGAACCATACAATTGGCAGTAATGCTACAATCCATGCAAATCCTGTAAGAGCTATCACCGCTACAATTCCCCAAAAGAGCATCATAATGCTAAGCCCTTGTTTTTCAAATCCCATATTCATCTCTCCGGCTCCCGGTATCAAAGAACATATAAAATTAATAAATCCTCTTTTTTGTTTCTTCATTATAATTCCTCCAATCAAACTTACTCATTCATTTGCTTATAAGTATACAATGAAATTTTTAGGATTCCTTGTCGATATTGTTAAGGTTTTCTTAAGATTCCACGCTTTTTTATTTTCCATATACCAAATCTCTTTCTGTTACTTTGCAACTTCCGAGTAATTCTATAATTGTATCATGTACATTTCTACATGAAACTGAAGAAATCCCATTTGTAAATGTTGTAAATTCCTTCTTTGAAAAAATCATCATAACCGCAAAACAGACACATAGCAAAAGGAGCGTTTCCGTTACTGTATTTACACTTGCCAAAACATCTGACGTCCCCTTGATAAGCGAATACGTTAAACCATGAAACAGATAAATCGCCATTGTTCTTGAACCGATATATGAGAGTTTTGTTCTCTTCTCACTGATAAGCAATAATAACGCAAATGTCATCCCAAATCCTGCTGCATAACAAAGCAGCCGCACCAAAACTCCCTCTAGAATCCCTTGGTTTAAAAATTCATAATTATATCTGCCATAAAATATTTTCGGAGAGTAGTTTGTATGTCCTGCATCGAATGCCAAATATAATGCAAACATCACTGCTCCTATAGTCGCTAGCATGTTCCCTTTTTTTATCCGATAAGCCTCCAGTTTTTTTCGGTCAAAATGAATTCCCGCAAGAAAGAACGGATAAAATACAAGAACTCTTGGAATACTCAAAAAGTTATCCGCCATTCCTGAACATCCAATTAGCAATCCCCCTACAATTGACAATATCATATGATGCGGAATCTTTTTTACAAAAGGCGTTATCACTCTCCAAAAGAAAAGTGCTAATATGTACCAAAGCGAAAACTTTGGATAAAACAAGTATAAACCTGTTGGTTTATCTATGATATAGACATACAACAGATAATAAATCACTTCATATACCAAATACGGAACTAACAATTTCTGTATCATTTTCGAAATCGGAATCTCTTTTTTTGAAAAGTATCCCGATATGAAAATAAAAGCCGGCATATGAAACGATACGATCAGCCATTTCAAAAAATATAAAAATTCATTATTTTTATAACAAGGCTCTATAAAATGTCCAACTACTACTAAAAAAATTAACAGTGCTTTATAGTTATCAAATAAGTAGTCTCTCTCTTTTGCCTGCGATAACATATTCATCACTCCTGATCATTGTTTTCTTTTGTCTTTTTTAACTTCATTATTTTACTATCTCAAATAATATGAGACAATATAGAAAACAAACGAACTTCGTAATGAATATGTCATATTTTTGTAACATTTTGCCAACTGCTTAAATCAGAGCCAACGCAACTGTTCCCACAACGATACAGCCTAGTCCGACACACGCTTTTTTCGATAACTTTTCATGAAAGACGATCCATGAGAAAAGAATTGTTACTAAAATGCTTAACTTGTCAATCGGTACGACTACACTTGCCGGTCCGTCCTGCAACGCTCGATAAAAGCACAACCACGATGCTCCCGTTGCAAGACCGGATAAGGTTATAAATCCCAATTCTTTCTTTTCTATCTTTTTCACAAGCTTACCTTTTCCTGCAACGAACACCATGAACCACGCCATCACAAGTACAACGGTTGTCCGAATGGCTGTTCCCAAGTTAGAATCCACACCTTCAATCCCTATTTTCCCAAGAATTGCTGTCAAACTGGCAAATACAGCCGACAGAACTGCATAAAGCAACCAATCTTTTCTTGTCTCCTTTTTCTGTTCTTCAGGGTTCAACTGCTTTTTTACGATCATCAACATCGTTCCTATAGCAATCAGAAGCACTGCTCCTGCTTTTTTCATACTCAAACCCTCGCCCAGAAAAATAAGCGCCAATAAAATTGTCAATACGGTACTTGACTTATCAATGGGAACCACCTTGTTGATGTCACCTTTTTGCAATGCATGAAAATAACAGAGCCACGATGCGCCCGTCGCAAGTCCTGACAGAATCAAAAATAATAAAGTTTTATTGCTTAATTCTGTAATGGCAGTTCCTGTCCCAGTGATCCAAACCATAATCCAAGAAAACAACAATACAACAACTGTACGAATCGCTGTCGCAACATCTGCATCCGTTTTTTTAATCCCACATTTTGCTAAAATCGCTGTAATCCCTGCAAAAAAAGAGGAACCTATCGCATAAAGCATCCACATGTTTCTCACTTCCTTTTAACGTGGACATGTATATCTTGGTTTTCCTTCACTCACATTGCCGTACTCGATGGCCTCCTTCGGACATTTACAAATACAAGCCATACAATGCGTACACTCTTTTCCCCATACCGGTCTTCCATTTTCCAGCCGAATATTTTGAAGTGGACAAACACGTTCACATTTCCCACACCCAATGCACGACTCTTTCACAGTAAACTTTTTCGCGTGTACAAACAAACTATAAAAAGCCTTGTTCACCGGAGCGCTTTTCAGCCAATTGATCGGACCTGATTTTGTCTTCGGAAACGGTCGTCCTACCTGTATATAATAGACGAGCTTTTCTATACGCGGAACCGCTTTTTCGATAATGATCTCTGATTCTTCGCGATCCGGAACCGGAAACATAGCAATATAATTCTCCGGCATTACGATTTCACCACACCCGCGATAGCGAAGTCCCTTTTTTTCACAAAATGCTTTTGCATAGCTTCCCGCATTCCCAATATCACTTCCACAAGTAAGCACAAAATACATTTCTTGATTCCCCGTAAACGCAACCTGCTCCATCCATGTTTCTAAAAAATGTGGGATTCGCCAGCCATATGTCGGACATACTACGATAAATGGTCTGTCCGAATGTATTTCACCATAATCTTTGTTACGAATCCGATCGAATAAATTCATATAATCGTCCTGAAGATCTTTTGCAATCTTTCGTGCTACAAATGCACTATTCCCTGTTCCTGAAAAATATAAAATCATATGTCACCCTCCATTTTATCTATCCTTTAATTCCACACACATCAAATCTCGATGTGGATTTGGTTTTGCAAGCCCAATATGTGTTACTGTACCTTCAAAAACACTAAAGTTCTCCTGCAAAATTTCAAATGCAGTTTTCATCTCCTCTTTGGAAAGCTTTTTACCAATGGTGGTATGAGGTATCCATTGAAACGGTCTGTAGAATTTGCTGATTTCTACCCCATTAGCACCCGAAAGACACTCATATATTTCTTTAGAAATCTTATAAGCATATTCATTCAGAACCGGCGCCAAATAAATCACATACGGGAAAAATGTTCCCACAGAACACCATGTCAACTTTCCCTTCGACAAAGTAGAAAATCTCTCTTTCAAAATCTCTTTGACGTTCTCTTCCTCCCGTATCTCAAATGCAGAAACTGTAATGTGTGGAGGTACATGTCCCGCTGTCATAAAAGTATTGCCTGTCTTTTCTGCCACAAGGTTTATGTATCTTTGTATTCTCTTGTTCGTCTCTTCATCAAAATAAATGGAAATCAGATACATACTTTTTCATCCTCTTTACTTCACATTATTCCATACATTCAAACAAAAACATCTCATCGTTATCGCTCGTTGCAAGTTCTTTTGAAAACGATGAGTATGTGATAACTTTTGAAAATCCTATCTCGCCTAAATATTGTTCCATCTCTCCAAATTTATAAAGATGCGTTTGAAAATCCATTCGTTCACTCTGTATAAGAGTAGTTCCATCATACAGTTCGTATAGTCCCGGTGAAAACTGAGTCTGACTCTGAACATCATAGTGATTTTTCGTCTTTAGGATCAACGTATATCCTTCTTTTGTCTCTTCTACAACATCCTGTCTATATTCTGTATCTTCCGGGCATATGTTTGCGACTGTATCAACCGCAAAAACTAATTTCCCCTTTTTAGCCAACATCATTTTTAGTTTGCTTAAAATTTGTTTGCATAAATCAATATCCGTAAATAAAGAAACGGAACCTGATGTAATAAAAATGTAGTCAAACTTTTCCTCAGAAGAATATTCTAGCAGATTCTTTTGAACAACCTTGGCATTTGGTTGCTTCTCTATCAACTTTTGAAGCATTTCTTTCGACAAATCAATCCCAAAGATATTGAGCTGCTTGTCCATAAATGGAATAAGAAAGCGCCCGCTTCCGCATAATGGTTCTAAAATTTTCATTCCTTGTTTTGCATAAGACAAATAAAAATTCAATTCGTCTTCCGGCGCTTCTTTATGCAATATTTCATACAGTTCGGTACACAAACTTCCATAATAATCTCCATTCCGCCGCCAAGTCGGCGGCACAAATAGTAATGAAAGTCTTTTAATCCCCCACGTTACTGATAAAATA
>URRQ01000002.1 GCA_900550235.1 uncultured Lachnospiraceae bacterium | reverse complement strand
GGTAGCTTGTTTCAGTGCGCCACTTTTGGGCTGTCCTCTACTTTCTTTCACACTAACTCCTCTAAACCTCTACAATGTCTTTCGAAGGTAAACGTTCTAAAACCTTAAAATATAGTTTGTCAAATAACATTGCATAACATGCTCCAAACGCATTGTTAAAAATACGATAAAATATAGCTCCTTCTACACCTAAAAATGTCATCGCAATCGAAATTGCACCCCATGAATTGAAAATCGCCTGACAACCATAAGTAGCAGACAATCCAACGCCGATTCCTCCGAGCGCTCCTATAAACTCGTACATAGATTCCGGCAGAAGTATGTACAAGCCTAAAAAGGTGATTCCACCCATAATATTCCCCGGAATTCTTCCTTTTACTCTTGTTTTGATCTTATCACGAAATGGCACTAATGCAGACATGGCGGCAATTCCAACCCACATTGCTCTTGGCAAATCAAGTAATCCGGCAATGAATATTACAGAAGATACTCCAAGTGTCACACAAATCTGCCATCTGGTTCTGGTACTTTTCAAATCAAATTCTTCAAATATATCATGTAATTTTTTCTCGTATTCTTGATGCTTATGATTCTTATAGAATACAATTCCGGTCAAAATTCCACCTATCAGCATTCCAAGAACTCTCATGGAAAAATCCTTATCTGTTACATCGTATCCATAGAGTAACAGATACCCAAGCAGTAAAGTGGACTGATTACACATTACTACGTTATAACAACCTAACACCATCAAAACAAGAATACAAACAATATTCACGAGTAACTCCGTAAATAGGTTCCCCGCATTCGCAAGTCGTGGTCCAAACGTCATGATCGCCCAAATGATCATCAAAGAACTCACTGCGTGTGGCGCATGAATTCCAAAATCTGCAAAACGAAATGTCATCACACTCAGCAGTACAACAACACCCACAATGCTATTATTGCTTCCGAACACTTTGCTGTACACCGTCACAAACGCAACACAAAACACAAGGGTGATCGCAATCTTAAAAAGATAAACAAAAAGATGATAAGCCTTTTCTTTTGCTGTTTTTGCCTGCTTTACCAGCTCTTTTGATCCCGCTTGATTCAACTGTAATTCCTGATAAAAAGTCATCAAAATTCCTCCCATATTCAACTTATCAGTGAGGCATTATAGCATCGCCGGGTGTTCGTGTCAAATGATAATTTTCTAAATAAATTCTAAAATATTTCTGCATTTACAGCTTTTTCTTACTATGATAATATTTTGTTATATCATAAGAAAACAAAAGGAGAAGTAAGCCTTAAAATGAACACACGAGATTTTAATGTTTTTATTACGGCAGCTAAAGAAAAAAGTCTAACAAATGCTTCAAAACTATTGTATATGACGCCACAGGGTATTAGTAAAATAATTAAAAATATGGAAACTGAAACAGACTGTGAATTGTTTCACCGCATCGGAAACCGCATGGAACTCACCGAATGTGGACAGCATTTTCTTACATACGCAGAAAATGCGTCGAAAGAATATCATGCTATGCGAAACGAACTCCTTCGAATCAAACAAAAAGAACATGGAATTGTAGATCTTCTATCTGCTTTTGGTATATTACGCCTTGTAACTCCAGAATGTATCTCTGACTTTCGAAAAAAGTACCCAGAAATAGAATTTCATTATCGTGAATGTCCAGATAAGCAGATCGAACGGTGGTTTCAGTCCGGGGAAGGGAATGTTGCTTTTTCTCTTGCACCTTGTGACGAAGAATTATAAGATGTCCTTGAATTAGCCTCTTTCCCTGTGAAACTTTTGGTTAACAAACAACATCCATTGAGTAAAAAAGAATCTGTTACGATTCATGATCTGCGAAATGAGCCTTTATATATAGAAAGCAGGGAATTTAAAATCCACGATCTGATTGTAAACAAATGCAGAGCTGCCGGCTTTGAACCAAATATTATATTCGAAACAAGTGGCTTTAGTCTTTGTCATAAAATGGTGCGAGACAATAAAGGAATTTCCGTAACCGTTGATTTCATCTCGGATGACATGAGCAATCAAAATTTTGTACTGATTCCATTTTCCGACGGTCTTTATGAGTGGAAAATATGTATGCTTACTCGAAAGAATGAAGTAGTCGGCAATGGTGTTGATATTTTTCAAAAGCATATCAAACTTCAAATAGACTATATTCGCAAGGGAATCATCACCAGATAGTTTCAAATATGTAACAATTTGTTGAAAAGGCGTTTTATTTTTAGTGTTTATTTCAAGGAATCACACTAAATAAAGCGCTTTTTTATTCACATTGTTTACATATAGTTTTTATCAATATTCTTATTGTAAAATACAATTAGTAATCTTCTTTTTACATGCTATAATATAAATATCAATTTATTTTAGGAGGAATGAACATGAAAATTGGTGTAACAGAAATCAGCCCAAGATACGTACAACAGGTGGCTGAAAAAAAATTCAAAGACGGATATTATTGTTGTGAGGCACTTGTAAGCGCTATCCGTGATGAATTTCAATTAGACGTGCCAGAAGAAGTTATTGCGATGGCTTCTGGAATGGCTGTTGGCGCAGGAAAATCCGGCTGTGTATGCGGCGCATTCAATGGTGGAATTCTCGCATTGGGATTATTCTTTGGTCGTACAGAACAGGATGGACCAACAAATCCAAAGAGCGTAAAATGTATGGAATTAACAAAAGAACTTCACGATTGGTTCAAGGTTGCAAACCAAAAAAATGCCATCTGCTGTCGCGTCCTGACAAAAGAATTTGATAAAGGACGTGGGGAGCACAAAGAACAGTGTATCTTCTTCACAGGTCTTTGTGCATGGAAAGTTGCACAAATCGTTTGTCGCGAATTAGGAATTAAAAATCTTGATGAAATCGATGAACCTGCACCTAGACGTACAATCGCAGAAATCTAAACAAAGGATAGAATAGACATGAAAAAAATAATACAAAAAGTTCCTGTACCTCTTTGCGGTGTTATGCTTGGATTTGCTGCACTTGGTAATCTACTGCAAAGTTATGGGGAAGGCATTCGATATGCATGTGGTATAGCAGCAGCATTCTTACTTGTTTTAATATTGTTAAAACTCATCTTGTTTCCTACTATGGTCAAAGAAGATTTGCAAAATCCGATTATGGCAAGTGTTGCTGCAACATTTCCAATGGCACTCATGCTTCTTAGCACTTATGTAAAACCATTCATCGGATCTTTTGCAAAATATATCTGGTTTTTTGCAATTGCTCTACATCTTATTTTAATTATTTACTTTACCTTAAAGTTTATTTTAAAATTACAGATGCCAAAAGTGTTTGCCAGCTATTTTATCGTATATGTAGGTATTGCTGTAGCAGCTGTTACTGCACCTGCATTTGAAGCTCTTGCTATCGGTACAGCAGCCTTCTGGTTCGGATTTGTTACCTTATTACTTTTATTAGTACTTGTAACGATTCGTTATGTAAAATTCAATCAAATCCCAGAACCAGCTCAACCATTATTCTGTATTTATGCAGCGCCTACAAGCCTTTGTGTTGCTGGATATGTACAATCCGTCACACCTAAATCAAAAGGATTTTTATTAACAATGCTGGCACTTGCAACTGTACTTTATGTAATAGCGCTTATCAAAGCAATTGGATATTTAAAACTAAAATTCTATCCAAGCTTTGCGGCATTTACTTTCCCATTTGTTATCAGTGCAATCGCAACAAAACAGACAATGGCATGTCTTGCAAATATGAAACAACCGATGCCATTTCTTCAGTATATTGTACTGATTGAAACAATCATTGCTGTAGTATTTGTATTATATACATTTGTTCGCTATATGCAATTTCTTTTCACGTCGAATAGATAATATTACATAAATAAATCGAGGCAGGTCTTTCCTGCCTCGATTTATTTATGATATGGTTCTCCGCTAATAATTCGGTAACTACGATATATCTGCTCTAAGAGAATCACACGCATCAATTGGTGCGGAAATGTCATCTTTGAAAAACTTAATGCAAAATCAGACCGTTTCAACACTTCTTCTCCAAGTCCAATGGAACCTCCGATAATCAGCATAATATGGCTTGTTCCTTGCACACCTAATTTCTCAATCTTATCTGCCAATTCCTCAGAAGTAAGCTGTTTCCCTTGAATTTCAAGAGTAATCACATATGCGTCTTCTTTTACATATTTCAAAATTCTCTCTGCTTCCTTCGCCCGAATCTGTTCTTCTACTACTGCGCTTGCATTATCCGGTGTCTTCTCATCTGCCACTTCTATGATTTCCAACTTGCAATATTTTGAAAGTCTCTTACTATATTCTGCGATTGCATCTTTTAGATACTTTTCTTTTATTTTTCCTACAGTAACAATTGTAATCTTCATATCACATCTATTCCTTTTAAAAAAAGAATGTGCAATGCGCATTCTTACACGAAGTGTATTTTTTCCAGGATAGGATTCCAAAGGAATATCCTATCCTAGAAAAAATGTCTTTGCATGCATCTTACACACAAAGACATTTTATATGATTTTATTATCTACGTAAAGTCAATTCAATTTATTTGTTTGACAAATATTCGTGAATTCCTTTCGCACCTGCTTTACCAGCACCCATAGCAAGGATAACTGTAGCAGCGCCTGTTACAGCATCACCACCGGCATAAACACCTTCTTTTGTTGTTTTACCAGTTTCTTCTTCTGCAACGATACATTTCCATTTGTTCACTTCAAGACCTTCTGTTGTAGAAGAAATCAATGGGTTTGGAGATGTACCAAGTGACATGATAACTGTATCAAGATCCATTGTAAACTCTGAACCTTTAACTTCAACAGGGCGTCTTCTTCCTGATGCATCCGGCTCGCCAAGTTCCATCTTCACGCATGTCATACCTTTTACATATCCATTTTCATCTACTAAGATTTCTTTTGGATTTGTAAGCAAGTCGAAGATAACACCTTCTTCTTTTGCATGGTGTACTTCTTCTACTCTGGCTGGTAATTCTTCTTCGCTACGACGATATACGATATGTACTTCTGCTCCAAGACGAAGCGCTGTTCTTGCAGCATCCATAGCAACGTTACCACCACCGATAACAGCTACTTTTGTTCCAGCAACGATTGGTGTATCGTAAGACTCGTCAAACGCTTTCATTAAGTTACTTCTTGTAAGGTATTCGTTTGCAGAGAATACACCATTTGCATTCTCTCCAGGGATTCCCATGAATTTTGGAAGACCTGCTCCTGAACCTACAAATACTGCTTCAAAACCTTCTTCTTCGATTAACTGATCGATAGTTGTAGATTTACCAATTACAACGTTAGTTTCGAATTTAACGCCTAATTCTTTTACTTTTTCGATTTCTTTTTTCACAACTGCCTGTTTTGGTAAACGGAATTCAGGAATACCATATACCAATACACCGCCGAGTTCGTGAAGAGCTTCAAATACCGTTACTTCGTATCCTAATTTTGCAAGGTCTCCGGCACATGTAAGGCCTGCAGGACCTGATCCGATTACGGCAACTTTATGTCCGTTTGTCTTCTCAGTGCCAACCGGTTTGATATCATGCTCTAATGCATAATCAGCAACGAATCTTTCCAATTTACCGATAGATACAGGCTCACCTTTGATACCACGGATACATTTTCCTTCACACTGTGATTCCTGTGGACAAACACGACCGCAGATAGCTGGAAGAGCTGAAGATTCTCCAATAATCTTATAAGCTTCTTCAATATTTCCTTCTTTTACCTGCTGAATAAATGCAGGAATATTGATTGCTACCGGACATCCTTTCACACACTGTGCATTTTTACAGTTAATGCAACGAGTTGCTTCATCCATAGCTTCTTCCATATTATAACCTAAACATACTTCATCAAAGTTTGTTGCACGAACTTTTGGTTCCTGTTCTCTGACAGGTACTCTTTTTAATACATCAGCCATTAGTCTTCACCTCCACAATGACCACATCCGCCGTGATGTGTGTCACCTTCCTGTAATTTTAACATTGCGCGGCCTTCTTCTGTCTTATACATCATCTGTCTCTTCATAGCCTGATCAAAATCAACAAGGTGTCCATCAAACTCAGGTCCGTCTACACATGCAAATTTGATTTCATCGCCAACCTGTAAACGACATGCGCCACACATACCTGTTCCATCAACCATGATTGGGTTCATGCTGACAATTGTAGGGATTTCTAACTTCTTAGTAAGGAGACATACGAATTTCATCATGATCATTGGTCCAATTGCTACGCATACATCGTACTTTTTACCTTCTCCAACTAATTCTTCGATCATGCTTGTAACCATACCTACATGTCCATAGGAACCGTCATCTGTACATACATAGAGGTTTCCAGCAACAGCTCTCATCTCATCTTCAAGAATCAGCATATTTTTTGTCTTGGAACCTACGATAACATCAACATTGATTCCGCGTTCTTTCATCCATTTTACCTGTGGATATACAGGAGCAGCACCTACACCACCTGCTACAAATAAAATCTTTTTATTTTTCAAAGATTCTAAGTCTTCGTTTACAAACTCGGATGGGCATCCTAATGGACCTGTGAAGTCTCTAAAGCTATCGCCTGCCTTTAAGTCAGCCATCTTAAGAGTAGATGCTCCGACAATCTGGAACACGATTGTAACTGTTCCTGCTTCTCTGTCATAATCACAGATCGTAAGTGGGATTCTCTCTCCCTTTTCGTCCATCTTTACGATAACGAACTGTCCCGGTTGACAATGCTTTGCAACTCTTGGGGCTTCAACATCCATAAGATAAATCTTATCTGCTAATTCTTCAGCTTTTAATATTTTATACATTATGTGCCTCCTTAAATTTTATCTACCTTATATGATAAAACATTGTTACTCAAATATCAAGATAATTTTGTCAAGAACAGACAAGAATCTATTCCAAAACTGTCCAAAAAGGACAGATACCGTTCAGATATCCGTCCTTTCAAAAGCTTTCAAACAATATTAGAAATCTACTTCTGTTCCATAGTAAATGCATGTGAACAATCTTTCCATTGTTGCTGGATCGATTGGTCTTGGGTTAGAGCCTGTACAAGCATCACCTACTGCATTTTCAGCAATTGTAGCAATCTTCTCTTTGAATTCTTCTTCTTTGATACCGAATTCTTTCAATGTTGCAGGAATACCGAGGATTACATTGAATTCATCGATTTTCTTACATAAACTGTTGATCAGAGCTTTCTCTGATGCTCCTTCAAGTCCTGTTCTTCTAGCGATTTCTGCATAACGTTTTGCAGCTACAGGATCTTTTGCATTATATTTGATGACATATGGAAGATACATTGCATTTGCAAGACCGTGTGTAATATGTCCTGTAGAGAATGCAGCGCCTGTTTTATGTGCCATAGAATGTACGATTCCAAGCAATGCATTGGAGAACGCCATACCAGCGAGGCACTGTGCATCATGCATCTGTGCTCTGGCTTCCATATTTCCTTTGAAAGAAGCCGGAAGATAATCAAATACCATTTCAATTGCCTGGATTGCAAGTGGATCTGTATATACACAATTCAAAGTCGATACATATGCTTCAATTGCATGAGTAAGAGCATCCATACCTGTATATGCTACCTGGTGTGCAGGAAGTTTTTCAACCAATTCAGAATCAACAATCGCTACATCCGGTGTAATGTTGAAGTCTGCCAGTGGATACTTAATACCTTTCTCATAGTCAGTAATAACAGAGAATGCTGTTACCTCTGTTGCTGTTCCTGATGTAGAAGGGATTGCCGCAAATTTTGCTTTCTGTCTTAACTCAGGAAAGTTAAATGGAATGCAAAGATCTTCAAATGTTGTTTCTGGATATTCATAGAATGCCCACATTGCTTTTGCCGCATCTATTGGAGAACCACCACCCATAGATACGATCCAGTCTGGCTGGAATTTACGCATTGCTTCCGCACCTTTCATAACTGTTTCAACAGATGGATCCGGTTCTACTCCTTCAAAAAGCTCAACTTCCATACCTGCTTCTTTTAAGTAATTCACAGCTTTATCTAAAAAGCCTTGACGTTTCATAGAACCGCCGCCAACTACAAGGATTGCTCTTTTTCCTTTTAAGTTCTTAAGCTCTTCCAAAGCTCCTTTTCCATGATAAATGTCTCTTGGTAATGTAAATCTTGCCATGTTGTACATCTCCTTTGAAAATTGTTATTTCTCTTTGTTATTTTCTTAACATGTTCATTATACATCTGTTAAATATTTAACGCAAGGACTTTTTACATGCATTTTGTATTTATTTATGTACAATTTCTATGTTACGGTTACATCCTCAGAGTATTCGATATATCCAGAAAAGTCAAATTGATAATTCCCATATTACTTATAGAAAAAGGAAGGACCAAATAGTCCTTCCTTAAACATAATCTTTTACGATCCTGTCTTTAAATCATAGTTTCTGACTGTAGCAGCGCTGATTTTCCCTGTACTATCTTCCATCAATACAGCACTGAATATTTTATTTCCTTCCGGCATAGCAATTGGTCCTTCATATGCTGTCCAATTGTCTTTTGTTGGTTCTGTCGAACCAAATACATAATAAGCTGTAAAACCTTCCGGTACCTGGATTGTAATCTCCATATTCTCTTCATAAAGACCACTTGACGGCGAGACAACCGGAGGATCGGCGATTGGAAGTTCTACGGTAATCTTCTTCGTTTCTGTGAGACTTGGAATTCCCTTGTCATTCACACAAATCGCTTTCACTACCCATTCTTTTTCATCCAACTCGATCTCCGTTCCGTATTTTGTTCCGTTTTCTATAGTTGGTTCTGTTTCATCTAAAGTATAATAGACAACATTTCCTTCATTTGAAGAGAGTTCCAGTGACTGCACCTCTTCATATGTACCATCTTCTACGGAAAATACCGGAACTTCAACCAAATAATCAGACATTTCTGATAATACAGAATCTTCTTCACAATTATCCAGCATAACCGGTATTTTCTCCGTTTGCTTTGTTTCCACATAGAATTCTGCAGCAGCACGATAAATTTCTGCATTCTTCTGCTGTTGTGCAAGCTGTGTAATGAAGATATTTTCCGCTTCTGCCAATTGATCCTGGATGGTCAGAACTCTCGCCATTCCCGTATAAGCTTCCGGCTTTTCAGGTGATTTTTCTGATGCCTCTTGAAAATATTTGTATGCAGCATTATACCGCTTTTCTTCAATTGCATTATTTCCTCGTTGAACCAATCCACCATAAGAACTTCGAAATGCAATCAGACCAACTATTATTGCCGCCAATAAGACTCCAAGAATAAGCAACATCTTTTTCTTCTTATTCTTTTTTTTACGTTTATTTTTCCCACTTGTATTCCCGTTATGAGAACCGGATTTTTTCCCGGTCTCACTTGGTTTTGGGCGATTTACGCGTCCTTCGATTTCTCCCCTTACATGTGCAGTAAGAACTTCATCCAATGGACTGTAGTCAGGGACGATCTGTACCTCCGCCCCACAGGCATCGCAATAAAGAGCCCCCTCTTTAATCTCAGCTCCACATACACTACATTTCACAATAACTCCTCCTAATTTAAGACTTGCTCCAGAGTCTTAGAATAAGCCGGTAATCTGTCCCGCCTCATTCACATCAATACCATTTGCTGCCGGAACTTTTGGCAGACCTGGCATTGTCATAATTGCGCCTGTCAATGCAACAACAAATCCTGCTCCGGCGCTTACATAAACTTCTCTGATATGTATTTTGAAGTTTGTCGGACGACCTAACATTGTCGCATCATCTGACAAGGAATACTGATTCTTCGCCATACAGATTGGAAGTTTGCCAAATCCCATCGATTCAATCTTAGCAAGCTGTTTTTCTGCTGCCGGTGCATATTCCACACCGTCTGCTCCATAGATTTCTTTTGCGATTGTCTCGATTTTTTCTTTTAAAGAAAGTTCATCTTCATACAATGTATGGAAATGGCTCTCTTTTGTATTTAATGTCTCTAATACTTTTTCAGCTAAAGCAATACCGCCTTCGCCACCTTTTGCCCATACTTCAGAAAGTGCAAATTCACAGCCTCTTTCTTCGCAGAACTGTTTTACAAACTCGTATTCCGCTTCTGTATCAGTTACAAAAGAGTTCAAGGTTACAACAACCGGCACTCCGAATTTCTGAACATTTTCAATATGTTTTTCCAGGTTAACGATTCCCTTCTTCAATGCTTCAAGATTCTCTTCACCTAAATCTGCTTTTGCAACTCCACCGTTGTATTTTAATGCACGAACCGTAGCTACAAGAACAACTGCATCCGGTTTTAACTGTGCGCTTCGGCACTTGATATCCATAAATTTCTCTGCTCCAAGATCGGCACCAAATCCAGCTTCCGTGATAACGACATCACAAAGTTTTAAGGCTGTTTTTGTCGCTCTTACACTGTTGCAGCCGTGAGCGATATTTGCGAATGGGCCGCCATGTACAAGTGCAGGAGTATGTTCCAAAGTCTGGATAAGATTTGGCTTGATTGCATCTTTTAAAAGCGCTGTCATGGCTCCTGTTGCATTTAATTGGTCTGCTGTCACAGGTTCTCCAGCAAAATTATATGCAACTACAATTCGTCCCAGTCTTTCTTTTAAATCATTCAAATCATTTGCAAGACAAAGAATTGCCATGATCTCTGAAGCAACTGTAATGACAAAATGATCTTCTCTAACCATTCCGTCCATTTTATTTCCAAGGCCAACTACTACATTACGAAGTACACGATCATTCATATCCAAACAGCGTTTCCATACGACCTGTCTTGGATCAATCTGCAAAGCATTTCCTTGCTGGATATGATTATCCAAAAGAGCTGCCAGAAGATTGTTAGCAGATGTAATTGCATGGAAGTCACCTGTAAAATGAAGGTTCAAATCCTCCATCGGTACTACCTGGGCATATCCTCCACCTGCAGCGCCGCCTTTGATTCCAAAACAAGGTCCAAGAGATGGTTCACGAAGAGCAATGATTGCTTTTTGATTTAGCTTTGCCATAGCTTGTCCAAGACCAACGCTTGTTGTTGTTTTTCCTTCTCCTGCAGGAGTTGGGTTAATAGCTGTTACAAGAACTAATTTTCCATCTTTGTTATCTTTTACCTTTTCCCAAAGTTCATCAGAAAGCTTTGCTTTATACTTCCCATAGAATTCCAAGTCGTTCTCCTGAATTCCGATACTTGCTGCCACATCTTTGATGTGTGCCATTTTTGCTTCCTGTGCAATCTGAATGTCTGTCTTCATTCTCATTGTCCTCCCTTTCTCTTAGACGTACTCTTCTATGTATTGTTCAAATTCTTCCATAGACATGAGTACCTTACGTGGTTTTGTTCCTTCTTCTTCACCGACGACTCCTGCTTCTGCAAGTTGATCCATAATTCTTGCCGCACGGTTGAATCCGATTTTGAACACTCGTTGCAGCATCCCTATCGACGCTTTTTCTTTTTCTATAATGAAACGACCTGCATCTACAAAATACTGGTCCCTTTCATCCCCTGTTGCTGCTCCGCTTCCGATTCCGGATGCGATACCGGAAGATGCGCTATTCACATGATTTGTAATCGTTTCGTCATAGCTTGCGTTGCCATTATGGTTTTTCAAAAACTCTACAACCGACTGCACTTCCTGATCCGATACAAATGCTCCTTGTACTCTGACCGGTTTTTGATATCCTTGCGGATAGAAAAGCATATCGCCTTTCCCGAGGAGT
Source organism: uncultured Lachnospiraceae bacterium (assembly GCA_900550235.1). Taxonomy (GTDB): domain Bacteria; phylum Bacillota; class Clostridia; order Lachnospirales; family Lachnospiraceae; genus Faecalimonas. Next base: position 98,474 of record URRQ01000002.1, on the reverse strand, counting down.
TTTTCTGCTCCATTCATATCAATGATTGTACGGGAATCCACACCGGACGATACAGAAAACGCAATTCTGGACGGCATATTCGCTTTGATCAATCCTGTAATAACATTGACAGATGGTCTCTGAGTTGCAAGAACCAAATGAATTCCTGCTGCTCTTGCAAGTTGTGCAAGTCGGCAGATTGCCGTCTCTACTTCTCCCGGTGCAACCATCATAAGATCCGCCAGCTCATCTACAATAATGACAATCTGTGGTAATTTTTTCGGTTTCGTCTCATCTTCTATATCTTGAATCGTTTCGACTTTTTCATTATATCCGGCAAGATCACGTACATTGTATTCGGCAAATAATTGATAACGTTTCTCCATCTCGACAACTGCCCAATTCAGCGCTCCCGAAGCCTTCTTCGGATCCGTCACAACCGGTATCATAAGATGCGGGATTCCATTATAAACGCTCAACTCCACCACCTTCGGATCAATCATGATCAGTTTCACATCTTCTGGATCTGCTTTATATAAAATACTCATGATCAATGTATTGATACAGACAGATTTACCGGAACCAGTTGCTCCGGCGATCAATACATGAGGCATCTTCTTAATATCTGCCACGACAGGTTTCCCCGCAATATCCCGTCCTGCTGCGAATGCAATATTAGATGGATGATGCTTAAACTCCTCTGTTTCTAAAAGATCACGAAGCATCACAGCTACATTTTCTTTGTTCGGTACTTCGATTCCAACCGCCGCTTTCCCCGGAATTGGCGCTTCGATTCGAATATCCGCTGCTGCAAGATTTAATTTGATATCATCTGTCAATCCTACAATCTTACTGACTTTAACTCCTTGCTCCGGTTGCAGCTCGAATCTTGTAACAGATGGCCCGCAACTCACATCTGTAATTGTTACATTCACCCCGAAATTCTTCAAAGTCTGTTGAAGCTTCATTGCCGTTTCTCTCAAATAGCTGTCAGAATCTCCCCCTCCACGTTTTCCACGTTTCAGCAGATTCATTGGCGGAAACTGATAGGACGGCTTTGGTTTCGTGCTCTCTTTTTCAATTACAGATGCTACATCTGCAACTTCCGCCGCCACATCAACTTTCTCTTTTTTCTTCATCTGATCTTCGCTCTCTTGTATCGGCATCTCGCTTTCCATACCTTGGCTTATCTCAGGTACTTCCTCTTCTGCTACTGAACGATTGATCACAACAGAGCCTATCTCTTCTTCAAACGGAAGCGGCAGTTTTTCCTCGATCTCCATCTCCGGTATTGAGTTTATACTTGGTTCCAGCTCTTCTTCCTGTGGCGGAATGATTTCTTTCATTTCCGCTTTGCCTTGTACCAGCGTTGTATCAAAAGATACTCCGCTTACTTGTTTCTCTCGTCTCTTAAGTTCACGATTCTGCTCTCGTTCTTCTTTTCGATTCATCGCATTTTCCCTGCGACGTATTGCATCTTCCTTGGCAGCCTCATATGCTTTCCTGCTTCCCCGTTTTATTCCACGTAAGAAAGACTTTTCTGTAATTAACACAAGGCTGATAATGATCAGCGCAATAATGATGACAAACGTTCCCAGAACTCCCACCGCCGGACATAATATTTTCACGAAGAATCCGCCGATAAGTCCGCCACCGTTTTTCCCTTCACTAGAGGCGTCATAATACGCAAGCAATGCTTGTGATTTTTCATAATTCGTTGTAATAAGCTGTATAAATGTACAAGACATTAAAGTTAAGACCACACCTGCCATAACTTTTATGTAAGCAACGGAATTGCTTTTATTAGATGTGGCAAAAGCAATTCCTAAAAAAATGACAATAGGCATAATATATGCAGGTAACCCGAATATTCCAAACAAAATGGAAGACACGCGATCTCCTAGAAATCCCCCTACTCCAAAGTTACTGATCAGCAACAAAATACAGATTGCCAACGACACCAAAATTGTAATCTCCCCACTTACAAATGAATTGTCTTGTTTTTTCGCTGTCGTTTTTGTACTTGTTTTGCCTGTTCCCTTTGTTGAAGTTTTCTTTGCTGCTGTCTTTGCAGTTGTCTGTTTGCTTGACTTTTTGGTAGTCGTCGATTTTGAAGTTGATTTTTTTGTGTTATTTGTCTTCGACGCCATAAACTCCCTCCCCAATTTTAAACATACATATAATATTATAGCATCGGTATGAAGTTATGTCATTATCAAATTTCATTTCTTTCATGGCTTCTTTCTTCGATCAGTTGGTGAAGTTTACTAAGTGCATCCTTCATCCCTCCTACTTCATCTATCAATCCTTCTCTTACTGCTTCTTCTCCTTCCAGCATGGTTCCCACATCTTTCACAAGTTGTGTTGGATCCAACATCAATTCTTCAATCCGTTCCTGTGATATTTTCGAGTGATCTGCGATAAATCTTGTGATGCGATTCTGAGTCTTCTCCATATTACGATAGCTTTGCATCACTCCGATAAACATACCGTTGGAACGCACCGGATGGATCACCATTGTTCCACTTGGTACAATAAAAGAATAATCTGCGGAAACAGCCAATGGTCCCCCTATGGAATGACTTCCACCAAGCACAAGGGATACGCTTGGCTTACTCAACGAAGCGATCATCTCCGCGATAGCAAGTCCCGCCTCTACATCTCCACCAAGCGTATTCAATAAAATCAAAAGTCCCTCTATCTCCTCATCATCTTCAATCTCAGCAAGTTTTGGCAATAAGTGTTCGTACTTTGTTGCCTTTGTATTGGCATTGACCGCTTCGTGCCCTTCAATTTCACCTATAATAGTAAGCAAACGGATGTTATGTTTCTTTTTATTATTCGTTAACTCCATACTACCCATTTCTTTGATTTCTTCATTCTTCTCATTCATTTCAAAAAGCTCCTTTGTTTTTTCTATTAGTATCGGAATGAACGTTGTACTTTATTCCAAAAACTGATAAACTAATCTAAGAAATGTAAAAGGAGATTTATTTCATGATTTTTAAAAGAGCTGATATAAAAGACGCGAAACTTATCGCAAATTCTATGAAAGAAATTCGATCAAATATGAAAGATCCTTCTATGTATGTCATTGATTCGGAAGAGGATCTTCGTTCTTATATAGACGGCACTCATGGGTTTGCTCTTCTCGCATTTGAAGAAGAAACTCTTGCCGGTTTCTTTATCTTCCGTTTCCCAGATGTAAACGAAACAGATCATCTCGGTGAATATCTACAACTAAGCGATGCGGAAAAAGAGCATGTAGTCTATATGGACTCTGCTGCCGTCTTCCCTGCATTTCGCGGGCAAGGGCTGCAAGGAAAGCTACTGCGTAAAGGAGAGGAAATGCTAAAAGATACAGATTATACCATTGCGCTTGCAACAATTGCGCCGGATAATCCTGCAAGTTTAAATACCCTCTTGAAAGATGGATTTGAAATTATTACTACAACAAAAAAATACGGCGGACTTATTCGGCACGTATTACACAAACAATTAGGCGACAGCTAGTGCTACCGCCTATTATTATGCTTATTAATTTGGAAATAAAGCACGTTCTAACATCTCTTTTTGATTCATTTCGATATAAGCATCTTCTCCGTCCTGCTTCACTTCAACAACAATCTCTCTTGGTTTTTCATATTCGTTTTCATCAATTGCAATTTCCAAGGCTTCTGCAAGTGCATCTCCAAAATCGATAGAATCATTTTCTACCTTCTTTTTCATTTTTTCTACATCGGAACGTTCTTCCCACAGCTCAAAAACATTAGATGCTTCTACCTGTATCTTCACTTGAAAACCATCTTCTGTCTTCGTAGCTTTCATCACTTTATATTTTGCCAGTTTTCTTGCCTCTGTACGGTAATCAAGAAATTTTGTTACAGAACCGATTTCTTCTTCCGGATATCTCTTCATAAGATAGGAGGCAACTTCCTCAAATGTCTGTTCATCCCACTTATCACGTAGTTCTTCTGTCGTCTCTCCTTCAAATTCGGCATATGCTTCATAATGATTGCACAAGCTAGTATAATTTCGGAAGATTTTTTCTCTTCTTGCAACGGGGACTCTATAAGAGTCCCCGTTTCTTCCTCGCTTATTACTTCCTTTTCTCCAAGGAGTTCCTCGATTGAAACTTCATACAATTTACTAAGCACTACAAGATTATCAATATCCGGCATAGCCAGATCATTTTCCCATCTTGAAATTGCCTGTCGGGAAATATTCAATCTTTGTGCCACTTGCTCTTGAGATAAATGTCTTTCTTTGCGAATTCTTTTTAAATGGACACCAATCATAGAAAACTTCTACTCCTCTTATACTGTCTCAAGCGCCTGCTCTAAATCTGCAATGATGTCCTCTGCATTTTCGATTCCAACACTAAAGCGAATCAGATCAGGCTGTACGCCTGCTTCCAATAATTCCTGCTCGTTCATCTGACGGTGCGTATGGCTTGCCGGATGCAATACGGATGTACGAGCATCTGCTACGTGTGTTACGATCGCGGCAAGTTTCAGATGATCCATAAGAGTTACGGACGCATCTCTTCCGCCTTTGATACCGAAGGTGAGTACACCGCAAGTTCCGTTCGGCATATATTTTTTGGCAAGGTCATGATACTCATCGCCTTCCAGGTCCGGATAATGTACCCACGCTACTTTCTCATGTCCTTTTAAGTATTCTGCAACTTTCAACGCATTTTCACAATGTCTTGGCATACGAAGATGTAATGTCTCAAGACCGATATTTAATAAAAATGCGTTCTGCGGTGACTGAATAGAACCAAGATCACGCATAAGCTGTGAAGTTGCTTTTGTAATATAAGCGCCTTTGCCGAATTTCTGTGTATATACGATACCGTGATATGTCTCATCCGGCTCTGTCAGACATGTATATTTATCGTGCTGGGCTTCCCAATCAAAGTTTCCGCTGTCTACGATACAGCCGCCAACACACATTGCATGACCATCCATATATTTTGTTGTAGAATGTGTCACAATATCTGCTCCCCATTCAAACGGACGACAGTTGATCGGTGTCGCGAATGTATTGTCTACAATGAGCGGAACACCATGTGCGTGTGCAACCTTCGCAAATTTCTCAATATCAAGAACAACAAGAGCCGGATTGGAAATCGTTTCTCCAAATAGCGCTTTTGTGTTTTCTTGAAACGCTGCGCTGATTTCTTCTTCGCTTGCATTTGGATCCACGAAAGTTGCCTCCACTCCCATTTTCTTAATCGTATGGGCATAAAGGTTATATGTACCTCCATAAAGCGCAGACGCACAGACAATGTGATCTCCTGCTTCACAGATATTCATAATTGCATAAAAGCTTGCTGCCTGCCCGGATGATGTCAACATGGCTGCATATCCGCCTTCTAGATCACAAATTTTTGCAGCGACAGCGTCATTGGTCGGATTCTGAAGTCTTGTGTAAAAATATCCGGAATCCTCAAGGTCGAATAGTCTTCCCATCTGATCGCTTGTGTCGTACTTAAATGTTGTGCTTTGGTAAATCGGGAGTACTCTCGGTTCGCCCTGTTTTGGCTGCCAGCCTGACTGAATACATTTTGTTTCAATCTGATAGTTCTTGCTCATGTTGTCATTCCTCCTATGAATATAAATATTTTTGCTGAAGTTCCTGTACCATACTACAGTATGTGTCTTTACATTCCTCCAGTTCTTCTCTTTCTACCATTCTGATACATGGCATCAGATACTTTGTATAAATATTTCTATAAATCTCCTCTGCATGTTCTGTTTGATTGATATGCTTTACAATCGTTGGAGCAATATCATAATATTTCATTACAATATCTTTTCCATCTTTTTGTGACATCAGATACTCATCTCTATAGTTTCGAAGGATCTGAAGTTCATAACAATCATCCGGTTTTTGGAGACTTTCGCATACCGCAGTTGTAATGTAGCACAATCTTTGGCTAAAGCCTTCATGAATAGATTCATACGTAGAGTTTTGAATCGGATTCTTCGTAATCTTCTGATTCCAAATCTCCAGCATTTTATCCGTAATCTTTTTACAATGCGCTGTTTTCTTATAATTGAGCAATGGAAACACATAGGTTACCATCGTATAATTATAGTCAATCACTACATTTTCTGCTTTACGCTTACTTCCAAGTGCAGAAAGCTTCTTTTCAACATACTCAGGAATCACCGAAGCAATCTCCAAGACTACTTTCTCTTCCTGGTCTGCATTTTCAACCGCATTTTCTATCTCTTCAAACAAATCATTATACTTTTCATATTGATTTTGGAAACTGATCTCATAATTCTGTTTGTTGAATTTTGCGATTGGAATCTGCACTTCTTCAAATAATTGAATCAATCTTTCTTTCATTTCTATTCATCCCAGTTGTGATATACTTCTTGAACGTCATCGTCCTCATCTAAAAGATCTAATGTTTTTTGAATATTTTTGATATCTGTTTCGTCTGTAAGTTCTACCCAAGTCTGTGGAATCATCGTTACTTCTGCCGATGCCATCGGAATTCCTGCTTCCTCAAGAGCAAGACGAACGGCGCTAAAATCTTCCGGCGCTGTAAGGATCTCGTAGCTGTCTTCCTCTTCTGAAAAATCTTCTGCACCTGCATCGAGCGCTGTCATCATCAATTCATCTGCATCTGTCTCATATTCTTCTTTGTCAATGATGATCTGACCTTTTTTATCAAACATATAAGACACACAGCCTTGTGTTCCTACACTTCCGTTTCCTTTTGTAAATGCATTACGCACATTGGAAGCTGTACGGTTTTTGTTATCTGTAAGAGCGTCTACGATAATCGCAACACCGTTTGGTCCATATCCTTCATATGTAACAACTTCATAGTTTACGGAGTTCGCATCTCCGGCTGCTTTTTTAATTCCTCGCTCAATCGTATCGTTTGGCATATTGTTGGATTTTGCTTTTGCGATTACATCACGAAGTCTACTGTTATTTGCCGGATCCGGTCCGCCTTCTTTTACTGCAACTGCAATTTCTCTTCCGATGATCGTAAAGATTTTACCCTTTGCAGCATCATTTTTTTCCTTTTTATGTTTAATATTTGCAAACTTTGAATGTCCTGACATGTTTCTATCTCTCCTATCTGTTTTCAATCACTTTTTCTATTCTATCATTATTTCCAAAGCATGACAAGATTAGTTTTTCTCGATTCGAACGCTTTGTATCATATTGTTTTGTACGGAAACCACGCGGAACTGATAGCCTTCATACTCTACCACACAGTCCTCATCTTCCGATGGAATTCGATCTAAACTGTGTACGATAAAGCCATTGATCGTTCCATAATCTTCTACATCGAATTCAATCTCAAGAAGTTTCTCCAGATCTTCCAGTTCGGTCACACCGCTTACGAGATACGAGCCATCCGCCAGTTTTTTGATCAACTCTTCTTCTTTATCATATTCGTCTTGGATATTTCCGACAATTTGTTCGATAATATCTTCCATGGCGATGATTCCTGCTGTCTGCCCGTACTCATCAAATACAATGACAAGCTGAGACTTTTTCAGTTTCATTTCTTTAAACAGTTTATCGATACGTTTTCCTTCCGGAACAAAACTTGCGGAATGCAAGTGATCTTTCAGCTCTTTGATCGGCTTGCTACGCAAAGTTTCATCAAAATAACAACGCATAGTATCTCGAATATGAAGAATTCCAACAATCGTATCAATATCTCCATCATATACCGGAAAACGGGAATGATTCTGTTTTAAAATGAACTGAAGCGCATTTTCCAATGTCTCATTGCCATCGATTCCGATGATATATTTTCTGTGAGTCATAATGTCTTCTGCTTTTTTCTCACTATATTCAAACACATTACTAATTAACTCACCTTCACCGCCTGCAAAAAAGCCTCTTTCTCTTCCTTCTTGAACAAGAGAAAGAATCTCTCGTTCCACGTCTTCTTGATCTTCGTCCTCTTCTGAGAAATTATGCATCAGCCTTTCCCATAGACTACTGCCTTCTTCCATGTTTCTTCTCCTTTACTATGTATGAAGCTCAAAGCTCACCTTCAAGGCTTCATCTATTTTATACATCAAGTGTTTATCTACATGACATACAAGTTCTCTTAATCTTTGTTTATCGATCGTCCTGATCTGTTCTAATAATACAACCGAGTTTTTTACAATGTGGTATCTCTTTGCATCAATCTCCACATGAGTCGGAAGCTTCGCTTTATTCATTCGAGATGTAATCGCCGCACAGATTACTGTAGGGCTGTGTTTGTTTCCAATATCATTCTGTATAATGATCACCGGACGGATTCCTCCTTGTTCGGAACCTACTACCGGACTCAAATCTGCATAATATATATCTCCACGTCTTACATTCACTTCTATTCACACTCCGATTTCTTTAAGATAAAAGTAAGTATCTCCATCTTTTTCGGATGTATTCTGAATAGAATTATCTTTTTAAGCGAAATAATCTACCTGTTCGGCTACTTTTCCATTTTTCACATAGACTCTTGGAATTCGCTTGCCAAGGTCACAGATAAATTCGTAATTAAATCTTCCGGACAATTCTCCTAACATCTCTACAGAAATGTATTCATTGCCGTCTCTTCCGATCAGAGTCACTTTATCTCCAAAGCTTGCATCTTCGATGTGTGTCACATCTACCATGAACTGATCCATACAGATTCGTCCAAGTATTGGCGCTTTTTTGCCTCGAATCAACACGTATCCCACTCCGGAAAGCGCTCTCGGATATCCGTCTCCGTAACCGACCGGAATCGTTGCTATCTTCATCTTTTTCTCTGCAACAAAAGTTCCTCCATAGCTGATCGATGTTCCCGGCTCGATTTCTTTTACAAATGCTACATGACTTTTCAGCGCAAGTGCAGGCTTTAAATGTACCGCTTCTTTATCTACCTCTTCGGACGGATACAGACCAAAGGTTGATATTCCCGCGCGTACAATATCAAACTTTGCTTCCGGCACATCTATGATCGCTGCGCTGTTGGAACAATGTTCATATTCAAATGTAACTCCTTGTTCTTTTAACAATCTTGTCATAGATTCAAATTGCTGAATCTGCTGCATGGTAAATGTTTTATCTTTTTCATCTGCTTTGGCAAAATGTGTAAATACACCTTCCATTTTCACGTTGGAAAGCTTGCTGATTCTTGTAATTGCCTCTACACTCTCCTCTGTGATCGAGAATCCAAGACGTCCCATTCCTGTGTCCAGTTTTATGTGGAGATATGCGGTTTTTCCCTCTCGCCTTGCCATGTTGGCAATTTCTTTTGCCATATCCTCTGTATAGACATTCATACGGATATCGTTATCCAGCATTTCCATATACTGATCCGGGAAAATGCATCCAAGCACAAGGATCGGTTTTTGAATTCCCTCAACTCTAAGAACGACCGCCTCATCTAAAGTAGCAACTGCAAACCCCCAAATATAATCATATTTTTCAAGCATTTGAGCAACTTGCACCGCGCCGTGACCATAAGCATCTGTTTTGATTACTGCCATGATCTGCGTATGGCCGTCAATTCTCAGTTTCATCTGTTCCATGTTATATGCAATGGCATCTAAATCAATCCTTGCATATACTCTGCTATAAGTCTTCATGTTCTGCTCCTTTTAACACCGCAGCGATTGCATCGATCAAATCGCTTGCAAGTACGCTGTAACTTCCTTTCTGCTCTTTCTCTTTGTCTCCGCATAAGCCGTGTAAAAAGACTCCTGTCTCACACGCTTTCCGAAGACTCATACCTTGCGCGAGAAGACCAGTGATAATTCCTGCAAGCACATCTCCCGAACCGGCTTTCGCCATGGCATTATTTCCCGTTGTATTGACATAGATTCCCTGCTCATCTGACGCCACCATCGTTCTGGAATCTTTCATTGCACATACAACCGGATACTCTTCTACAAACTCCTGCAAACGGCGAAGGCTGTTTTCTTTTAACTCTTCTACTGTACATTGCAGAAGTCTCGACATTTCCTTCATATGTGGAGTAAGCACCACATTTTTCTTATATTCCAAAAGAGTCATTTCTTCTGCGAGAATATTCAATCCGTCACCATCTAATACGCATGGGGATTTTCCATATTGCATCGCATAAGTTACTATTTTCTCTGCTGTCTCAGATTTACCCAGCCCAGAACCTATGCATACCACATCTGCCCAGTCAAAGAGTTCTTTTAGCTTGATCTTATCAAACTCGGTATAGGTGGAAATGATTGCTTCCGGCAAAAGCTGTTGTAAAATCATACGATTGGATTCCTCTGTATAGATCTGTACAAGACCTGCCCCTACACTATAGGCGGCCTTTGCTCCAAGATAAGCTGCTCCTGCCATTCCCTTACTTCCGGCAATCATAAGAACACGTCCGTAACTTCCTTTGTTGGAATCTGTCTTTCGCCGTGGTATAAGCTTTCCTAATTCTTCTTTTTCATATGTATAGATACACTCTTCTTCGTGCACATTGTGTGCGATGATTCCGATATCTTTTACGATTCTTTTTCCGGCATACGTCGTCCCCGGGTGAAGAACTGTGCCTAATTTTTCATACCCAAGACAAACGGTAATATCTGCCTGAAAAGCAGTTCCCCATACTTTTCCCGTTGTATCTGCAATACCGGATGGAATATCAACCGCCACTTTCTTGCCGGAACATTGGTTCAAAAGTTCAATGGTTTCCCGATAAGCGCCCCCAACTTCCCTTGCCAGCCCCGTTCCGAAAATTGTATCTATAATTACACTATATTCTTTTTTTGAAAATGTGTTTCTTATAGGAATCTTATAATTCTCTATAATCTGACGTTGTATTTTGTTTTCTTCACTTGCATGTTCAGGATTCCCAACATACCACACTTCCGGTGTATGACCCTTTAGATGAAGCAATCTTGCTATTGCAAGACCATCCCCACCATTATTTCCCGATCCACATACAATAAGCGGAGCGGTAAGGTCTACCTGTTCTTCTTCCAATACTTCCATCACAGATAGAGCTGCATGCTCCATGAGTACGAGTGACGGAACCCCCATTTTATGAATTGTATATGCATCTGCATCTCTCATTTGTTCCCCAGTTAACAGAATTCTCATACTTCCCTCCTGATTTATGGAAAAAACAACGTATGCCGATAATTTACAGCAGTACGTTGTTTCTCTCATTATTCACTATGTTCTTTATTATAACGGCTGAGATTATAGGATAATCTCATAAGACTTTCTGATAAGTGAACATTCTCAACAATTACATTTTCTGGCAGATTTAAGTCTGTGTGTGCAAAATTCCAAATTGCACGCACACCGTTCTCGGCAAGAAGAGCCGCAACTTCTCTTGCTTTTGCCTTCGGTATCGTTAGCACTGCAATATCGATTTCATTTACAATAATGAATTCTTTCAATTCATCCATCATGCGAATTTCAACTCCGCGGATTGAAATTCCTTTTAATCGCGGGTTTACATCGAACATTCCTTTTAAGATAAATCCACGCTTTTCAAAAGAAGCGTAATTTGCCAGCGCCTGTCCCAAATTACCTGCTCCAATGATTACCATATTATGGTCTGTATCCAGTCCGAGAATCTTTGCAATCTCTGAGTAAAGATATCTGACGTTATATCCATATCCTTGCTGTCCGAAACCTCCAAAGTTATTCAGATCCTGTCGAATCTGTGAAGCAGTTACTTTCATCCTCCGACTAAGTTCATTGGATGATATTCGTTCCACATTCTCTTCAATCAACTCGCCAAGATATCTATAGTACCTCGGAAGCCTCCTGATTACTGCCTGAGAAATCTCTCTTTCTTCCATTGGTATCACCTTCCATTCATTTCTACGCAATATTATATAGAATTGTTAAGATAAAGTCAATTTTTTGTTGTATTTTGTTCTATTTCCGCTATAATGAATAATGATTGTTTAGTATTGGAGGTGCCTTATGATTTTAGCATGTCACAATTTGAATAAAGCATTCGGCGAACAAATTATCGTTAAAAATGGTTCGTTTCACATAGAAGAACATGAAAAAGCCGCGCTCATCGGTTCAAATGGCGCCGGTAAATCTACGATTCTCAAAATGATCATGGGGGAAATGTCCTTGGATAGCGGAGATGTAATCCTTGCCAAAGGAAAATCTATCGGTTATCTGTCTCAGCACCAGGAACTAATGAGCGGCAGTACGATTTTCGAAGAAGTAAAAACCGCAAAATCTGAAATCATCCGTATGGAAGAACAGATCCGTTCCATTGAAACAGAATTAAAGCATCTAAACGGTGAAGAATTGGAAAAACGTCTTCATACCTATCATACTCTTACAGCAACATTTGAGCGTGAAAACGGTTATGCATACCAAAGTGAAATTGTAGGTGTATTGAAAGGACTTGGTTTTTCTGAAGATGACTTTTCCAAAAAAGTAGATACACTTTCAGGAGGTCAAAAAACCCGTGTTTCTCTTGGAAAACTTCTTCTTACCAAACCTGATGTTTTGCTTTTAGATGAGCCGACTAACCATTTGGATATGAATTCCATTGCATGGTTGGAAAATTACCTGATGAATTATCAAGGAGCTGTCCTGATCGTCTCTCATGACCGTTACTTCTTGAATCGTGTGGTTACAAAAGTAATCGAAGTGGAACACGGCGAACTATTGATGTTCCAAGGCAATTATTCGGATTTCGCCGCTAAGAAAAAAATCATTCGAGAAGCGAAATTAAAAGAATATTTAAAACAACAGCAGGAAATCAAGCATCAGGAAGCTGTCATTGAAAAACTCCGTTCTTTCAACCGTGAAAAGTCAATTCGCCGTGCAGAGAGCAGAGAAAAAATGTTAGATAAAATGGTTCTTGTCGAAAAACCAGTGGAAGATACTGCAGAACTTCATTTTACATTGGAGCCTTCTTGTATAAGCGGAAATGATGTATTAAAAGTGGAACATTTGTCGAAATCTTATGGTGCATTAAATCTTTTTGAAGATGCGAATTTTGAAATCAAACGCGGGGAACACGTGGCCATTATCGGAGATAACGGAACAGGGAAAACAACGCTTTTGAAGATTTTAAATGAAGTGGAACAAGCTGATTCCGGTTCCTATACACTTGGAACAAACGTCCACATCGGTTACTACGATCAGGAGCATCATGTTCTACATATGGGAAAAACTATTTTTGATGAAATCTCTGATGATTACCCTCATCTTACTCATACAGAAATCCGTAATATGCTTGCAGCGTTTTTATTTACTGGAGATGATGTGTACAAACAGATTAAAGATCTAAGCGGTGGAGAACGTGGACGTGTATCGCTGGCGAAACTGATGCTTTCTGAAGCCAATTTTCTTATCCTCGACGAACCAACCAACCACTTGGATATTACTTCCAAAGAAATCCTGGAAAAAGCGTTGAACGACTATACCGGTACATTACTGTACGTCTCTCATGACCGTTACTTTATCAATCAGACCGCAAGCCGTATCCTTGATCTGGTAAATCACACATTTGTCAATTATATTGGCAACTATGACTACTACCTTGAAAAGAAGGAAACGCTTACTGCAGCCTATTCAACAGCAACTTCGAATACTCCTTCTGTTCCAGCAGGAGCTTCCGAAACAAAACTTGACTGGAAGGCTCAAAAAGAAGCGCAGGCAAAAGAGCGCAAACGGCAAAATGATCTTAAAAAGACAGAAGAACGGATTACCGCTTTAGAAGAACGTGATGGGGAAATTGATGAACTTATGACTCAGGAAGAAATCTATTCCAACTCTGTGAAGTGTCAAGAGCTGGCAAAAGAAAAATCATCTATCGCAGACGAACTGGAACTTCTCTATGAGAGATGGGAAGAGCTGGCAGAATAAAACATCTGATTTCACTTATAAATGAGAAGGAAAGCTCTATAAACCAAGAACTTTCCTTCTCATTTTCTTTATAGTCTTGCAACCTTTTACAATCTTGTCGCAATCGCTTTGATAAATTCCTCGCTATTTAATACAGTTGGATTTGGAATCGTTGTAATAAGCGCAAGGTCTTTTGTCATCTGACCGGCTTCAATCGTATCCACTGTAGCTTTTTCCAGTCTATCCGCAAATTCCATCAACTCCGTATTGCCATCTAATTCTCCACGTTTCCGAAGCGCTCCTGTCCAGGCAAAAATCGTTGCAACCGAGTTCGTAGATGTTTCTTCTCCCTTTAAGTGCTTATAATAATGACGCTGAACTGTTCCATGCGCCGCCTCATATTCATAGTATCCATGAGGGGACACAAGCACTGAAGTCATCATAGCAAGAGAACCAAATGCAGAAGATACCATGTCGCTCATGACATCTCCGTCATAGTTCTTACATGCCCATATGAATCCGCCTTCTGCTTTCATTACACGGGCAACCGCGTCATCGATCAATGTGTAGAAATATGTAATTCCTGCCTCCCGGAATTTTTCTTCATATTCTTTTTCATAAATCTCTTGGAAGATATCTTTAAACGTATGGTCATATTTTTTTGAAATTGTATCTTTCGTTGCAAACCATAGATTCTGTTTCGTATCCAGTGCGTAATTAAAGCAGCTTTTTGCGAAGCTTTCAATAGAATTATCAAGATTGTGCATTCCTTGTGCTACGCCTGCTCCTTCATATTCATGTACCAGTTCCCTTGTTTCCGTACCGTCATTGGCAGTATAGACAAGTTCCACTTTTCCAGGGTCTGGAATAATCATCTCTGTATTCTTATATACATCTCCATACGCATGTCTTGCTATCGTAATCGGTTTCTTCCAGTTTTTAACACATGGTTCGATTCCTTTGACAACGATCGGGGCACGAAATACTGTTCCATCCAGCATTGCACGGATTGTTCCGTTTGGGCTCTTCCACATTTCTTTCAAATCGTATTCTGTCATACGAGCAGCATTCGGTGTAATTGTTGCACATTTTACAGCTACACCGTATTTCCTGGTGGCATTCGCTGAATCAATCGTTACCTGATCGTTGGTTTCGTTACGATGTTCCAAACCAAGATCATAATATTCCGTATTCAATTCAATATACGGTTCAAGCAGATTCTCTTTGATCATCTTCCAAAGAATCCTTGTCATCTCATCTCCATCCATTTCCACTAACGGTGTTGTCATCTTGATTTTACTCATTTTCCTGTCCTCCTATGACTTCTGAATAGCCTTTCTGTTTCAAATTCTCCATTGCATGCTGCATATGCTCTCCTGCAAGCTTCTCTGCAAGCTCAGCATCTCTTGCCTTAATGGCATCTAAGATTCCTTTATGCTCTGCGATAGATTTGGCGGCGCGTTCTTCTGAACTTACAGAATATGCCCTTGCCAACTGTACATACTTATGAAAATCCGTTAACACATGCTCTAAAATCCGGCTGTTGCATGCTTCATAGAGCACTTCGTGAAATTGACCATCAAGCTGCACCACATGTTCAGTACTTTCCTTTTTCGAATGAAATTCGGAAAGCAGTATGATCTCTTCCAGCTTTGCTACCGATTCCTCTGTAATCCGCTCTGTCGCCCATCTGGCGCAAAGTCCTTCCAGTAACATTCGTATCTGATAAATATCTTCCACATCTTTTGCAGAAATACCGGTCACATAAGTCCCCTTGTTTGGAATGATATTGACTAACCCCTCCAATTCGAGCTGACGAAGCGCTTCCCTTACCGGAGTACGACTAACGCCAAGTTCTTTTCCAATCGTAATTTCGCGAAGTTCATCGTTTTCTTTATATTTTCCTTTTAGTATATCTTCTCTAAGCTTCTGAAAGACACGCCCGCTTAGGGAATAATCTTTGTGCTCATCCATATTTTGCTCCTGCTTTATAAAATAATCTGAAGTTCATGACAAGTATCTGTAATTACGTTAACGAGTTCTTCATCTGTCAGCACTGTTACTCGTCCGGATTCATATTCTTTATCCACCCAATCTTTCACACGATTTACAAGTTCAGAATTTTTGTTAACCTGTCTTTCCCCTTTTAACTTGTAATATGTATTGATCCAGTGAGCAATTCCTGCCAATCCTGATGTGTTGGACACTGCCACCAATACCGGTCTGTTTAAAAACTTCTCTGTATCAAATATATTATAAATCTCTTCATTTTTCAAGAGTCCGTCTGCATGAATCCCTGCTCTTGTCACATTAAAGTTCCTTCCAACAAATGGAGTTCTGGATGGCAGGCGATATTCAATCTCTTTTTCATAATATTCTGCTAATTCCGTAATCACAGTAGTATCCATACCATCCAATGTTCCTCGAAGCTGTGCATATTCAAAAACCATCGCTTCAAGCGGTGTATTGCCGGTTCGTTCTCCGATTCCGAATAAAGAGCAATTGACTCCGCTTGCGCCGTACAGCCATGCTGTTGTCGAATTACTTACTGCTTTATAGAAATCATTGTGTCCATGGAACTCTAGCAGTTCACTCGGTACGCCTGCATGTACCATCAACCCGTATATGATTCCCGGAATGGATCTTGGAATCACAGCACCCGGATAATTGACCCCATATCCCATCGTATCGCATACACGAACTTTGATCGGAATCTGATATTGTTCCATCAATTTCATAAGCTCAAGACAAAATGGAATCACATATCCGTATATATCAGCTCTTGTAATATCTTCCAGATGACATCTTGGGCTCACACCAATTTCCAGACAGTCTTTTACGATTGACAAATAGTGTTCCATCGCTTCTTTTCTTGTCATCTTTAATTTGTAAAAAATATGGTAGTCCGAACAGCTTACAAGAATTCCCGTTTCTTTTAATCCAATATCTTTTACAAGTTGGAAATCTTTTTTATTCGCACGAATCCAGCTGGTTACCTCTGGAAACTCATAGCCTCTTTCCATACATTTGTAAACAGCATCTCTGTCCTTTTTACTATATAAGAAAAACTCACACTGGCGAATCTTTCCCTTCGGTCCACCAAGCTTATGGAAATAGTCATACATAGTCACAATCTGTTCTGTCGTGTATGGAGCTCTGGATTGTTGTCCATCACGAAATGTAGTATCCGTAATCCAGATATCCTTTGGCATATTGTGCGGTACAATACGATCATTGAATGCAATCTTCGGGACTTCCTCATACGGAAATAAGTTGCGAAATACATTCGGTGTCTGTACATCCACAAGCGGATACATATGCTCCTCTAAGTTTAAAAGATTCGTGTTTCTATTGAAATATACAGCTCTATTTTCCATCTGTCTCTCTCCTTGGTTTTTATTTTGTATAATTGTATACAATTATACATTTATTGTCAAGATGTTTTTATGGAATAATATTCCATCAGAATTCCCTTTGGCACAAAAAGAGACAGCAGTTCGAGCAATCAAATTACTCTTTCTGCTGTCTCTTTTTTATTATACATTCTAAATATTAATATAATTTCGCACTAATACTTTTTGGCTTATATCCTGCATCTTCCAGAGCTTTTAAAATTTTTCTTTTGTGTTCTGTTCCAAAGGACTCCATTGTAATTCGAAGTTCAACCGCTGCATTTCGATTGGTACTTACAAACTGGTTATGCTCCAACTTAATTACGTTACCTTGTTGTTTTGCAATCGTATCTGCTACACGCACAAGTTCTCCCGGTTTATCCGGAAGAAGTACCGATACAGAAAATATCCTGTCTCTTTGGATCAAGCCGTGCTGTACAATGGATGACATCGTAATGACATCCATATTACCGCCGCTTAAAATTGCGACTGCTTTCTTTCCTTTTAAATCAAGCTGACGCAATGCAGCCACAGTAAGTAGTCCTGAGTTCTCCACGATCATTTTATGATTCTCAACCATATCGAGAAAAGCGCCGATCAGTTCGTCATCTTCTACTGTTAAAATATCGTCTACATTTTCCATAGCGTATTGTAATACTTTTGAACCTACTGTTTTTACAGCTGTACCATCGGCAATAGTATCTGCACTCGGCAAGGTTACCGGCTTTCCTGCTTCAAAAGCAGCTTTCATGGAAGCCGCTTCTGCCGGCTCTACACCAATGACTTTAATCTTTGGATTCAACATTTTAGCGAGAGTTGACACACCTGTAATCAGTCCACCTCCACCAATTGGTGCAAGAATATAATCTACGGTAGGCAATTCTTGAATAATCTCCATTGTGATCGTTCCCTGCCCGGTCGCTATATCAAAATCATCAAACGGATGCACGAACGTCAATCCCTGTTCCTCGGCCATTTCATACGCTTTTGCACAAGCATCATCATAGACGTCTCCATGTAAAATAACTTCCGCTCCATAGCTCTTTGTCCGATTCACTTTGATCAGCGGCGTAACTGTCGGCATTACGATTGTTGCTTTACAACCAAATGCTTTTGCCGCATACGCGACACCTTGGGCATGATTTCCTGCAGATGCAGTAATCAATCCTCGCTCCCGTTCTTCCGGTGTCATCGTGCTGATCTTATAATACGCACCTCTTAATTTATAAGCGCCTGTATGCTGCATATTTTCCGGTTTCAGATAAATCTTGCCGCCTGTCTGTGCACTTAAATATTCACTAAATACAAGTTTTGTTGGTTTCGTTACTTTTTTTACAAGTTCACTTGCTTCTTCGAATTTTTCTAACGTCAACATCTCTCATCCTTCTTTCTTTTGAATCCTGACTATTCTTCTACATAAAACAATGCATTTACAAATTCATCGGAATTGAATTTTTGCAAATCATCGATTGTTTCTCCAACTCCTATATATTTGACCGGTATTTTCAATTCAGACTGAATTGCAACTGCAATTCCTCCTTTGGCGCTTCCGTCCATTTTTGTGAGAACGATTCCCGTGATGTCTGCTACTTCATTAAATTCCTTTGCCTGTGCAAGAGCATTTTGCCCTGTTGTTCCGTCAAGTACAACCAATGTTTCACGATATGCTTCCGGATATTCTCGTTCCAACACACGGTTAATCTTCTTCAACTCTTCCATTAGATTTTTCTTATTATGAAGTCTTCCCGCTGTATCTACAAGAAGAACGTCGGCATGTCTTGCTTTTGCTGCCTGTACCGCATCATAAACAATCGCAGCCGGATCGGCTCCATCTTGTCCGCCGATCAATTCTGCATCTGCTCGGTGTGCCCATTCAACCAACTGTTCTCCTGCTGCCGCACGGAACGTGTCTGCTGCAGCAAGCACAACTTTCTTATTCTGTGCTCGAAGCTTTCCTGCAAGTTTCCCGATCGTCGTTGTTTTTCCTACGCCATTGACTCCAATGATCAATACAACAGAAGTACGATTTTCAAATTCATAGGCTGTCTCTTCCACACGCATCTGTTCTTTGATGCTATCGATCAGAATCTGTTTGCAATCTGCAGGTTCTTTGATATGCTGCGCCTTCACTTTCTCTCTCAAGTCGTCCAACACAGCATAGGTTGCATTTACTCCTAAGTCTCCCATAATGAGTACTTCTTCTAATTCTTCATAAAATTCTTCATCAATTTTAGAAAATCCGTTGAAAATCCCATCGATGCTGGAAACAATACTGTCTCGCGTCTTGGTAAGTCCTGACACAAGTCGCTTAAAAAATCCTTTTTTTTCTTCACCCATAGCGTTCTCCTATTTTGTTAAATCTTTTTCTAATAAATCTACAGAAACAAGAGTCGATACACCCTTTTCCTGCATTGTAATTCCGTAAAGTCGATCTGCAGCATTCATGGTTCCTCGACGATGCGTAATCACAATAAACTGCGTATTCTTTGTCAATTTGTGTAAATACTGTGCAAAGCGTCCTACGTTGGAATCATCCAAAGCAGCCTCAATCTCATCGAGGAGACAGAATGGAGATGGTTTTAGATTTTGAATGGCAAATAATAAGGAAATGGCCGTAAGCGCTTTTTCTCCACCGGATAGCTGCATCATATTCTGCAATTTCTTTCCCGGTGGTTGTGCGATGATTCGAATTCCTGCTTCCAAGATATCTTCGTCTTCCATCAGTTCCAAAGTTCCTTTTCCACCGCCAAACAACTGCTTGAATACTTTGTCAAATTCCTCTGCAATCTCTTGGAATCGTTCTGCAAATTGCTTGCGCATCGCCGCATCCAATTCTTCGATGATCCCAACCAATGTCGCCTCTGCTTCTACAAGATCTTGATGTTGCGCGCTTAAGAACTCATAGCGTTCAGACACATTCTTGTAATCCTCAATCGCATTTACATTGACAGAACCGAGTCCTTTGATCTCACTTTTTAATGTCTGAATTCGTTTCTTGATCTCGGCAAGATCTGTAAGATTCTCATCTCTCATCTCTTTTGCAAGTCCGTAGGTAATCTCATATTCTTCCCACATATAATTGATCTGCTTATCCAAAATTTCCTCAGCGCTTTCCTTTTTGCTGCTCAAACGGAAACATTCTTTGTCCAAATCAGCCATATGTTTTGAAAGGTCTTCTCTTTTTCCTAAAAATTCTTTATTCTTTTTCGTTAATTCTTCTCTCTCAGCTGCCAGTTGCTGAATTTTATCTTGAATCTCTTGCGACAATTCTTTGGAATTATCTATTGTCTTTTCAATCTCTTGAATCCGGTTTTGTCGGGTTACGATCTCCGCAGAAGAATTCTCTTTATTTTGCGCCAGCTCTTTTTTCTCTTCCTGGTATCTCTCGATTTCTTCCTTGATACGTTCGATATTCTCTAATACAAAACTATGTTTCTGTTCGATATTGGCAAGGGAAAGTCGATGTGTTTCTGCTCTTTGCATTGCATCACTTTCTTTGAGTTTTTCCTGTTCCAGTTCTGCTTGACCGTTTTCGATCTTTTCATTCAGTTTCCCTTCCAACTTCTGCGACATTTCTAGTTCCGTGCGAATGGAATCCTTATTCTCCTGAATATCTGCAAACTGGGACGTATACTCTTCTCCTTCTTTATGTAGCGACGCTATCACTTGTACTGCTTCCTGTTTCTTTGCCTGTGCCTGTTTCAAGCCCAGTTTGATTGTATTCTGTGTCACATACAATGTTTGAAGCTTCGGATTCAATGCGTCTAATCTCGCATAGCACTCTGCTCGTTCTTTCTTGGCTTGATCCACTTCTGCTTCCATCTGTGACATTTCTTTTTGCAACATCACAACCGTCTTTTCAAATTCTTCAATCTCTCGTCTTCTACTTAACAGATTGCTGGAATTTCGGAATGCACCACCGGTCATGGAGCCACCCGGATTGATCAATTCTCCTTCAATTGTAACAATACGCAGAGATTGTCTGTATTTTCTGGAAAGCGCAATTCCATGGTCAATATGCTGTACTACAACCGTTCGACCTAGAAGATTCTCTGCCAATCCACGGAATCGCTCCTCTACGGTTACAAGTGTATGTGCAAGACCGATCACTCCTGACTCAGACAATACTTCCTGTTGACGGAATCCTTGTCCACCATTCATGCTTGTAAGAGGAAGAAACGTTGCACGTCCGAATTTGTTCTGTTTCAGATATGCAATCATTCGTTTTGCCGTGTCCTCGTTATCTGTGACAATATTCTGAATACTTCCTCCAAGAGCAGTTTCTATTGCAATTTCATATGCTTTCTCTACTTTAATAATATCTGCGACAACCCCTAACAGACCCGGTTCCCGCTCTTTTCTTTCCATCACTTTACGAATACTGTTTCCATAACCGTCGTAACGTTCTGTAATATTTTTCAAAGATTCCAATCTCGAAGCTTCTCGATGATATGCAGTCTGTCCGACACGAAGTTTCTCTGTCTTTTCAGAAAGTTCCGCCTGCAACGTTTTGATCTTTGATTCTAACACTTTCATCTCATCAGTATAGCCGATGATTTCTTTGGAAACCTCTTCTAATTCCTTACTCTTGGCTTGAATCTCCTCATCCTGAATACTGGCATCACTTCCGGCTTCAATGAGTTTTTTGCTCATTTCAGATCTTCTGACCTGCATTTGTTGCAACATCGTATCAAAATGCTGAATTTTTGCTTTCGTGGACGCTCGATTGTTCAGGATTTCCATGATATCGTTTTTCCACGTTTCAATATTCTCGCTTGTTCTTGCGATATTCATTTGAAACCCAATCAAAACTTCCTGTGCTTCATCACTCAAACGTTTCTGTTCATTTAATTCGGTTTCTAATTGTTTGGATTCTTTCTTGTAATCTTCCTTTTGTTTCTCTTTCTCTTCAATCGCTTCCTCTATCGCCAGAGAACGCTGCGCGTAATGTTCATCACTCATTTGAGCGCTATGAATCTGTTCCTTTAAAAGTTCTATCTGCCCCTCCAATTGTTGACGAAGCAGTTGAGTCTCGTTCATCTGCTCCTTGGTGCGTTCCATAGAATCTTCCAAAATTTCCAATTCTTCTTCTATCTTATGATATTCGGATTTTGTCTCTTCGTATTGTACACCAGATGTTTCCAATTCTTCCTTTGCACGATCCAGTTTCTGTTCCAAATCAGAAATCTGCTCCCGAATCCTTGTACTTTCCAGTAAAAACATATTGATATCGTATGTTTTTAGTTCTTCTTTCTTTTTCAAATATACTTTCGCCGTCTCAGATTGTTTCTCCAAAGGTCCAATCTGTTTCTCAAGTTCTGACAAAATATCCGTCACACGAACAAGATTTTGTTTCTCTTCTTCCAGCTTTTTCAGAGACATCGTTTTTCGACGTTTAAACTTTACAATTCCAGCCGCTTCGTCGAACAGTTCTCGCCGTTCTTCCGGTTTACCACTTAAGATCTTATCGATTTGCCCTTGCCCGATGATGGAATATCCTTCTTTTCCAATACCTGTATCATAAAAAAGTTCGTTCACATCTTTTAAACGACAAATATTTCCGTTGATTAAATATTCACTTTCTCCTGAACGATATAATTTTCGCGTAACCGTTACTTCATTATAGTCAATCGCAAGCTTATGATCAGAATTATCAAGAGTGATCGCAACCGAAGCGTAACTTAAAGGCTTACGGTTCTCTGTTCCGGAAAAAATAACATCCTGCATCGTACCGCCTCGAAGCTGTTTCACACGTTGTTCTCCAAGTACCCATCTTACCGCATCTGCAACATTACTCTTTCCACTTCCATTCGGGCCTACAATACCGGTAATTCCATTATGAAAATCAAAAACGATTTTATTTGCAAAAGATTTGAATCCTTGTACTTCAATGCTCTTTAAATACATATGTCACCTATTTCAACTTCCTTTTGTTTAATTCCAGTATCGCCTGATACGCCGCCTGCTGTTCTGCCGCTTTCTTTGTCCTTCCTTGACCTTCCCCATAAACCGTCTCTCCTATATAAACAGCAACAAAAAAAGATTTGTTATGATCTGGTCCTTCTTCTTTTAAAAGCTTATAGCTGACTGTTTCACCTAACTCTCCTTGCACAAGTTCCTGCAGGATAGTCTTGCTATCATAAAAGAGCTTCTTATTCTCCAGATCATTTAAAACAAATCGAAGAATAAACTCTTTTGCATTAGCAAAACCACCATCTAAATAGATGGCTCCAATCAGAGCTTCCAATGCATCTGATGTAATGGAATCTCGAAATCTTCCACCCGTATGTTCTTCTCCTTTTCCAAGCAAAAGGTAGTCTCCAAGTTTTAACTCTCTGGCACAAAATGCAAGAGACGGCTCGCACACCATACTTGCCCGTGTTCTTGTAAGTTCTCCTTCCGGCATATCAGGGTTCTCAAAAAATAAAAACTCACTGGAAACAAGTTCCAATACGGCATCCCCTAGAAATTCCAATCGTTCATTGCATTCTGTCTTCTTCATATGTTTCTCATTCGCATAAGAACTATGCCGCATGGAATGTTCCAAAAGTTTCTGATCTTGAAATGTATATCCTATTCTTTGTTCCAATTCTTTTAATTTTTTTTTCATCTGTTTTCCCCTTTTAAAACGAAAAAGCCCATAATACGGGCTTTTTCATTTGGTTTTACTTAGTTTATTGCATTTTTAATCTGTTCTACTGCATCTCCAACTGTAACGATCTTCTCAGCTTCTTCATTATCGATCTCAATATCAAATGTCTCTTCGATTCCCATAATGATTTGGAACACATCCAATGAATCCGCTCCCAAATCATCTACGAATGCGGAATCCATACGGATCTCCTCCGGATCAAGATTTAATACTTCTGCAATAATTTCTCTGATTTTTTCAAATTCCATGTTATTCCCTCTCTTTGATATTCTATTCTTTATTCATTTGAATACTTTCTTTGATCTTACCACTAATATCCTGCTCTTTAAACGTCACACATTGGACGATTGAATTTGCAATCTCCTTAGCAGTAGAACTTCCGTGGGTCTTAACTACAAGACCATTCAGCCCTAAAAGCGGAGCTCCACCGTATTCACTAGCATCAAAAGACTTCATTGTCTCCTTCAATGCCGGTTTAATCAGCAATGCACCTATCTTGCTGCGAAGTGATGTCATAAGTCCTTTTTTCACTTCGCTTAGAAGGACTGCTCCAACACCTTCAAATAATTTCAAGATGACGTTTCCTACAAACGCTTCACATACAATGACATCGGCTCCACCATGAGGAATCTCTCTTGCTTCAATGCTTCCGATGAAATTAATATCATCACATTCCTTCAAAAGTGGAAATGTCTCTTTCACCAATGCATTGCCCTTTTCCTCTTCCGCACCAATATTTACAATTGCTACTCTTGGATTTTCTATTCCCATTACATTCTTCATGTAAATAGAACCCATTTTTGCAAACTGTAGAAGATGCGATGGTCTTGCGTCTACATTTGCTCCACAATCAATCAATAGCGAAACGCCTTTTTCTGTCGGCATGAGCGGTGCCAAAGGCGGTCTCTCTACCCCTTTGATTCTTCCAACGATCAACTGACCTCCAACTAATACTGCTCCGGAACTTCCTGCTGAAACAAAGGCATCTGCTTCTCCTTTTTTCACCATATTAAGCGCCACAACAATGGAGGAGTCTTTCTTCTTCCGAATCGCCATAACCGGTGGCTCTGCAGTCTCGATCACTTCAGATGCATGTACGACTTCGATGCGTTCTTTAGGATATGTGTATTTCTGAAGTTCGGCATTCACTACGTCTTCCTGCCCTACCAAAAATATCTTGATATCCTCTCTTTTTAAAGCAACGTCTACAGCTCCCTGAACGACAGCCTGCGGGGCATTGTCACCTCCCATAGCATCTAATGCTACTTTTGTAATTTCTGACATGTTAAAACCTCCTAATTGCTACTGATAATTTTACTAAACATCATCCCAAAAAGCAATACCTAATAGAGGGGAAATTATTCAATTTCTTTCTTATCTAATAATTCCTCCGGCAGAGAAGAGAGATTAAACTCCCCATATGCATCATAGTCCTTCCACAAATCTACTAATCTCACAATATCACCTATTTTTGTTAAAAATAAAAATGAGGACTAAATCAGCCCTCATTTTACTTTGTTTCATTGATTCAATACAAATTAGTCAACAGAAACGATTTCTTTTTTGTTGTAGCTTCCACAAGCCTTACATACTCTGTGAGGCATCATTAATTCGCCGCACTTGCTGCATTTTACAAGGTTTGGAGCGCTCATTTTCCAGTTTGCTCTTCTCTTGTCTCTTCTTGCTTTGGAAGATTTATTCTTTGGACAAATTGACATGGGTTACACCTCCTTAAAATTCTTAAACACATCGCGGATAACTGACATTCTAGGGTCAAGACTCGTATCTTCACAGTCACAAGTTCCCTCATTTAGGTTTTGACCACACACACTGCAAATGCCTTTACAGTCATCGCTACATAGAACTTTTGTCGGCCATCCTATCAAAATCTCATTATAGAGTAATTTGTCTACGTCTAAATGATATCCGTCAATATAATTTTTTTCATCTAATTCGTCTACCCTTGCTTCATTTGACTCATCTAAATCGACATTCTTCACAAAGTCCAATTCAAATCGTGTCGGCACATCCTGTAGGCATCTGTCGCACGGAATTGTAATCGTAATATCTGCCGTCCCTCTGATCATAAGTTCTTTCCCTTTTACATGTTCTACAACAATGTGGACATCCTTCTTCTCAGCAATCGGGAATCTGCCGAATTCACATTTGAATTCTACCATATCTGGTGTACAGTCTTTTACGATTGTCTTATGTTGTTCGGATAAGACTTCTGATAGGTTTATTAACATATTGTTACTCCTATTCATACCTAAACTATTATATCATGTAAAATGGATTTGTCAACCAATAATTACAGAATCTTAATAATAATTTTTAAACTAATGCAACAGTTTCACGTGCGATTGCTAATTCTTCGTTTGTAGGAATCACCATAACAGTTACTTTTGAATCTGGTGTAGAGATTGCAATCTCTTCTCCACGTTTTCCGTTTGCTTCCTGATCAAGTGTAATACCAAGATATCCTAAGTATTCACATACTTTTGTACGAACAAGTGCGGCATTTTCTCCGATGCCAGCTGTAAATACGATTGTATCTACTCCGTTCATAGCAGCTACGTAAGATCCAACATATTTTGCTACACGGTAGCAGAATACATCAAGAGCAACCTGTGCCTGTTTGTTTCCTTCATCTGCTGCTGTTTCCAAATCTCTAAAGTCAGAAGAAAGGTTGTTAGAAAGACCAAATACTCCTGATTTTTTGTTTAACATATTCATAAGTCCTGCAATATCAAGTCCTTCTTTTTTAGAAATGTATTCTAAGATAGCTGGATCGATATCTCCGGAACGTGTTCCCATCACAAGACCTTCAAGTGGTGTAAGACCCATAGATGTATCTACACATTTTCCGTTTAATACAGCGCTGATACTTGCTCCGTTACCTAAGTGGCAAACAACCGTTTTCATATCGTCGTAAGATTTTCCGAGGATTTCAGCAGCTCTCTTAGATACAAAACTGTGGCTTGTTCCGTGGAATCCGTAACGTCTTACAGCGTATTTCTCATAGTATTCGTATGGAAGTCCGTACATATAAGCTTTCTCAGGCATTGTCTGATGGAAAGCTGTGTCAAATACTGCTACCATTGGTGTACCTGGCATTAATTCCTGGCATGCGTTGATACCGATTAAGTTTGCAGGATTGTGAAGTGGTGCAAGGTCGTTACATTCTTCGATTGCTTTCTTTACTTCGTCTGTAATAACAACTGAGTTTGCAAATTTTTCTCCACCATGAACAACACGGTGTCCAACTGCTCCGATCTCAGAAAGGTCTTTTACAACTCCTCTTTCAGCATCTGTAAGCGCATTGATTACGAACTGAATTGCCTCTGTATGTGTTGGCATAGCAAGTTCTTCTGTTTTCTTTTCTCCGCCTGCTGGCTGGTAAGTAAGTCTTCCATCGATTCCGATTCTTTCACAAAGACCTTTTGCAAGAACTCCTTCTGTCTCAGAATTGATCAACTGAAACTTAAGTGATGAGCTTCCGCAGTTAATTACTAATACGTTCATTTTTTTCTCCTCCATAATCATGTGTTCGTTTATACTATAATCATTCTCCGATGATTATTTCCATTATTCGGCTTGTGCCTGTACTGCTGTAATTGCAACAACACCTTCGATGTCTGCTGCACTACATCCACGTGATAAATCATTTACCGGTTTTGCAATTCCCTGTGTAAGTGGACCGTATGCTTCTGCTTTTGCAAGTCTTTGTGCAAGTTTGTATCCGATATTACCTGCATCCAAGTCAGGGAAAATGAGTACGTTAGCCTGTCCGGCAACGTTGCTTCCCGGTGCTTTTGAAGCGCCGATTTCCGGAACGATCGCTGCATCTAACTGTAATTCACCATCTAATAAAATCTCAGGGTGTGTTTCTTTTGCAATTCTTGTTGCCTCTACAACTTTATCTACATCCGGATGTTTTGCACTTCCTTTTGTAGAATGAGAAAGCATTGCAACCTTTGGTTCCTCTCCAACTAAGAGTTTGAAAGATTCCGCAGATGATACTGCAATTGCTGCAAGTTTCTCAGGATCTGGATTCTGCTCCAATCCGGAATCTCCAAAGATGAATGTTCCGTTTGCACCCATATCACAATTTGGAACTACGATTACGAAAAATGCAGATACTAACTTTGTACCTGGTTTTGTCTTCAGGATCTGAAGGCATGGTCTTAATGTGTCTGCTGTAGAATGGCACGCTCCGGATACCATACCGTCTGCATCACCCATTTTTACCATCATAACACCATAATATAAATAGTTGTTGAGAAGAAGTTCTCTTGCCTGCTCTTCTGTCATTCCTTTTTTCTGTCTTAATTCTACAAGCTTTGCAATATATGCAGGTGTTCTTTCATCTGTAGCTGGATCAACAATTGTTGCTCCGCTGATATCAAATCCTGCTTTGTTCTTCTCGATTTCTTCTTTGCTTCCAACTAAGATCAAATTCGCTGTTCCTTCTCTTAATACAGCTTCTGCTGCTTCATATGTTCTGATATCTTCTGTCTCTGGAAGAACGATCGTCTTCTTGTCAGCTTTTGCTTTCGCTTTGATTACGTCAATAAATCCCATGATTTAAGACCCCTTTCATTTGTTCTCATATAGTTTTATTATAACGCAAAGGTCTTTTGTATACAAGGAATTTTATGTCTATTTTTTTATACAAAAAGATTACGCCAAAGCGTAACCTTTTTCATTTTGCAAATGTTTGATTAAATACCAAATATTTTTGTCACAATCGCAAAATACACAAAAATCGTTCCTGTATCAACCAGGGTTGTGATAAGCGGAGCTGCCATGATTGCCGGATCTAATCCGCACTTTTTCGCCACAAGCGGAAGAACACAGCCGATTGTTTTAGCAAGCATGACCGTACACATTAACGTAAGCCCTAACGCAAATGCCAAGAGCGGATCATGATACATGATAATTACACGAATTCCGTTCACGACCGCTAGCATAAATCCTACTACAAGTGCAACTCGAATCTCTTTAAATACTGCTTTAAAAATATCATTGAACTCAATCTCATCTACGGCCAATCCACGAATGATCAACGTTGAACTTTGAGAACCACAGTTACCTCCCGTTCCTGTCAGCATCGGAACGAATGTATTTAGCAGCGGCATTGCCGCCAATGCGCCCTCATAATGTCCCAGTAATAATCCTGTGATTGTTGCGGAAAGCATCAAAAAAAGCAACCAAGGGAAACGACTTTTTGCATGTTGCCATACGGACGTTTCAAAATAAGAGTCCTCACTTGGCGAGATACCTGCCATCATTGCGATATCTTCTGTTGTCTCTTCCTGCAATACTGACATCGCGTCATCAACCGTTACGATTCCAACCATGCACATCTCATAATCTACAACCGGAATTGCAATCAAATTATATTTATTGATTGTAGAAACAACATCTTCTTGATCATCATGAGTATGCACATAGACCATATTCGTTTCCATTATTTCTTCAATCAATCTGTTTTCACCTGTCGTCAAGAGATCTTTTACATCGACGACTCCGATAAGCTTTCTTTTTTCTGTAACATAACAAGTATAAATTGTTTCTCGATTGATACCTACTTGTCGTATTTTTAAAATCGCATCTGCGACCGTCATTTCTTTACGCAGAGCAATATACTCTACGTTCATGATACTTCCGGCGCTGTCTTCCGGATATTGAAGCAATGTATTAATCTGCAAACGCGTCTCTTCATCGGTGGACTGTAAGAGTTTATCTACAAGATTTGCTGGCATTTCTTCTAATACGTCTGCAATATCATCCAGATACATCTCTTCCATGACTTCCTCGATCTCGGCATCGGTAAGCTGCGTAACAAGATCTTCCTGCATTTCGCTACTCATGTAAGTAAACGTCTCTGCTGCTTCTTCTTTTGCGAGAAGTCGGAATATCAATATCCGCTGTCGTTCATTAAATTCTTCCAGAAGGTTTGCAATATCGACAGGATGCCAGTTTTCAAGCTCATCTTTCAGCTCTTTATATTCTCGGTTTTCAAGCATTTGCAAAATCTTTTCTTCTTCTGTCACTACATTCCCTCCCTCATACCATACTATGTTTATTCTAAACCCCAGTTATAATCTTTGTCAATAATTCGTTTTGCGTATCCTCGTTCTTTATAGTATAATGTCCATAATCTGTTAAAATTAATTAGGAGGACAGTTATGAAAGTCGTTGGCTTAATTGCAGAATACAATCCCTTTCACAACGGACATCAATATCATATCGAACAGGCATTAAAATTGACAGGAGCAGACGCCGCCCTCATTATCATGAGCGGAAACCATGTACAAAGAGGTGCACCTGCATTTCTTCCCAAGTATCTTCGTGCAGAAGCTGCATTACAATGTGGTGCAGCTGCTGTTTTTGAGCTTCCCGTTTGTTATTCTACAGGAAGCGCTGAATATTTTGCTCTTGGGGCTGTTTCTTTTTTAGAGCTCTTAGGATGCGTAGATTCTATTTGTTTTGGAGCTGAAACAGATGATATCCGAACCTTACAGGAAATTGCTGAAATTCTTGTAGAAGAACCTGCCGAATATCGTAAGTTCCTTCAAGAAGGTCTCAAATCCGGACTTACTTTTCCTACCGCCAGACAACATGCTCTCGCTAACTGTACCGGAAAATCCGATCTTACTTTTCACCTTGGACAGCCAAATAATATTCTGGGTATCGAGTATTTAAAAGCATTGTTGCGCTTGAAAAGCTCTATTACTCCATATGCGCTAAAACGGAGCGGTTCCGGATACCATGACCTGAGTACAGACTCTGAGTTTTCTTCTGCATCGGCAATCCGCAACTTATTATTACAAACAGAAGAACCAGACAGCTCTTTATTCAAGTTACTTCCACAGAGAACAGTATCTATCCTTTCACAAAATTGGAACAAACGCTATCCCGTCTGCACAGACGATTATTCCTTGCTTCTTAAATACAAACTGTTATCTGAGACAACGGAATCATTAAACGAGTATATGGATATTACCGAAGATCTTGCAAATCGAATCATCCGACATCGGAATCAACTGCTTTCCTTTGAGCAATTTTGCAATCTTCTAAAAACCAAACAACTGACTTATACACGAATCAGTCGCGCTCTCCTTCATATAGTACTGGGGATTCGCAAAACAGAATTGGAACAATATGCGATTCATCATTATCATGGATATGCCAGACTTCTCGGTTTCCGACTTGACCAGAAAAATCTATTGACTTTACTCAAAGAAAAAAGCCGTCTTCCGATCCTTTCCAAACTTTCTGCAAAGGATTCCCTGGAAGCCCCATTTTCCACAATGCTGGAACAAGATATTTTTGCCTCAGATCTATATGAATCTGTTGTTACAGATAAATTTCATTCCACATTTATCAATGAATACCAACAGCCTGTTGTCCGTATCTAGGACAACAGGCTGTTCTTCAAAACATATTTATTTTCTAATCTTTGTACAAGTAACTGCCAAAGCTCCTGGGCCAATGTGACACGCTACGCTTAATGACAATGGATCCATATCAACTTCTGCGTCTGGAATTCTTGCCATGATTTCTTCTTTCCAAGCTTCCGCCTCTTCTTTTGAACAGGTATACGCCGCCTGAATCAAAACAGGTTCTCCAGCAAAACGCTCTTGTCTGTCTTTTTCAATCGCATCCAACATTGTCTTTTTCGCCTGTTTCCAACCACGCGCTTTCGCAAAGGCGTCAAGTCTTCCGCCTTGGATCTGTAAGACTGGTTTGATATTTAAAACCGTTCCAATAGCAGCTGCTGCCGGTGTGATTCTTCCGCCTTTTTTCAAATATTTCAATGTATCGACTGTAATATAGATACTGGATTCTTTTCCTTCTTCTTCCAGAATTTCTTTGATTTCAGCAGCGCTTTTTCCTTCTTTGACAAGCTCCAACGCTTCTAATACGGACTGCTTCAACGTAACAGATACTCGTTGATTATCTACCACTTGAACTTTCCCATGATACTCCCCGGATAACATGATCGCATTCTCACAGGCTGCGCTCAATCCGCTTGACATTGGAATATACACGAGTTCATCGTATTCTTTTAATATGTCTTCCCACATATCCATCAAATCTCCCGGTGCCGGCTGTGATGTGGAAATGTCTGCATCATTGGTAAGTTTCTCGTAAAATTCTTCCTGTGTAATCGTAAGATCCTCTAAAAATAATTCTCCATTGATGAAAAACGGCATCGGAAATACTCGAATTTCCAATTCTTTTCCTTTCCCTTGTGTTATACCACTGTTACTATCTGTTACAACTGCTACCTTTCCCATTGTTACCTCCTCCAAATATCCTTTATACCGTGATCATTTCTGACACTTCATCTCGCTTCGCAACGATAATATGGATATCCTCACCTTGATACGGATTATCTCCAAGTGTCACTTCCAGTTTCACTGTTTCATACGCAAGATTCTCATAATTGTTATCCTTGCTCAAATGTCCTAACATTACACATTGTAATTTGTCATGAAGTATATCACACAAAAGTCTTCCTGACAATTCATTTGATAAATGTCCCTGATCTCCCATCACCCTGCGTTTGAGTGGATATGGATAAGGACCAACCTCCAACATATGTATATCGTGGTTTGCTTCCAACACAAGAGCATTTACATCTTTTAGATTTTCTACTGTATATTCATTGTAAATTCCCAAATCCGTGGCAACCGCAATCGTTTTACCGTCCTGCTCCACTCGAAATCCGGACGGTTCTAATGCATCATGAGAAATGGAAAATGGATGTACTTCTAAATTGCCGATGAAAAACGTTTCATCTACTTTGATTACATGAAGTAACCCTTCCGGCATTTTCCCAAGATTTTTATAATTTTCGATTCCACGAATCGTTCCTGCAGTCGCATAGACCGGCACTTTATATTTTCTGCTAAACACTCCCAGTCCTTGAATATGATCAGAATGCTCATGGGTAATCAAAATTGCATCCAATGACTCGCATGAGATACCAATTTCACTCAGTCCTTCTTCAATTCTCTTCTTGCTGATTCCCACATCAATCAGAATATTGGTATCATCGCTTCCAACATAAATACAGTTTCCACTGCTCCCACTGGCAATACTGCAAAGTTTCATATTGTTATCTCCTGTCTATTTCTTTCATTGCTTTCATAATCTGTTCTTTTGTTTTACAAAACAAATCACTATTATCAATCGTCACATCACAAGATGTCCGAAACACCTTCTCTTCCGCCTGGGAATCCATAATCTTTCTTATCTTTTCATCTTTTAAATTTCTGGATTCTTTGAGGCGTTTCGTACGAACTTCTTTTCTCGCATAAATATACCATAGTTCATCACATAATTCTTCGTAATGATCTTCCAGCAAAAGTGCAGATTCGATCAAAACGAGCTCTACCCCTTCTTTTTGGGCATATTGAATTTCTCTTTTCACACAGGCTTTTACTGCCGGATGTACGATCTTGTTCAAGAGATTTAACTTTTCATGATCCGCAAACACCAGATTGCCAAGCTTATTGCGATCGATCCAGCCATCTTCCCGCAAAATTTCTTTGCCAAACAAACGTGTTATTTCCTTGTAACAATTTTGATCTGGTTCTTGCAATTTACGGGCAATCTGATCCGTCTGTAAAATATACGCATGATAAGTTTCTTCCATATATGCAAGAACTGTACTTTTTCCGGAACCAATCCCTCCGGTAATTCCTATTATTTTCATTTATTTCGCCTCATACCATGTGGAACCTGTATGCATATCTATTTCCAAAGGAACATTTAAAGATGCGGCACCTTCCATTTCCCGTTTGAGAATTTTCTGGACTTGTTCTATTTCAGAATTATGCGCCTCCACCAACAATTCATCGTGTACCTGCAATACTACACGGGATTTCATATGATTTTCTTTGAATGCGCGATTCACACCAATCATCGCAATCTTCATAATATCGGCTGCAGTTCCTTGTATTGGAGCATTCATAGCCACTCGTTCTCCAAAAGAACGTTGCATGAAATTACTGGATGACAATTCCGGAACTGGACGTCTTCTTCCAAATAACGTTACTACATATCCCATTTCCTTTGCATGTGCAACAGCATCGTCCAAAAATCTTTTGATTCCCGGATATGTTTCAAAATAACTATCAATGTATTTTGCCGCTTCTTTTTTGGTTATACTTAAGTCCTGGCTTAATCCAAACGAACTAATCCCGTACACAATTCCAAAGTTTACTGCTTTTGCATTTCTTCTTTCCGTTTCCGTTACTTCATCGAACGGAATATGGAAGACTTGAGATGCTGTCATTCTATGAATATCTCTTGCTTCACGATACGCATGGATCAACGCTTCATCTCCCGAACAATGCGCAAGAATTCGAAGTTCGATCTGTGAATAATCCGCATCGACGAATGTATATCCTTCCTGCGGAATAAATACTTTGCGAATCAGTCTGCCCAATTCCATTCTAACCGGGATATTTTGAAGATTCGGTTCCGTACTGCTGATTCGCCCCGTTGCAGTAATCGTTTGGTTGAATTTGCCATGAATCCTTCCGTCTTCTCCTATATAATTCGCAAGACCATCTGCATAAGTAGATTTTAACTTTGTAAGCTGACGGTATTCTAAGATTTTTGCTACAACCGGATAATCCGGCGCCAATTTGTCTAATACGTCTGCCGCTGTAGAATATCCCGTTTTTGTTTTTTTGCCATTCGGAAGATTTAGATGTTCAAACAGCACAACTCCCAATTGCTTTGGTGAATTGATATTAAAAGTTTCTCCGGCTTCTTCATAGATTTCTTTTTCTAATTCTACAATTTTTCCACCAAGCTGCTCTCCATATGCTTTTAGCGACTCTGCTTCAACCTTTACACCAGCCTGTTCCATATCAAACAGCGTAAATACGAGTGGCATCTCTATTTCATGAAATAATTCATACAGTTCTTTTTCATGTAATTGCTGTTCCAATACCATGCAACCCGCATATGCAACATAAGCCATATAGCAAGTTTTTTTTGTACCCTCCAGCTTATCATCTAACATCAGGTTCAGATATTCTCTCGCAATATCATCATATTCGTAATCGTTTTTCAACGGATTCAATAAATAAGCAGCTACGATCATATCAAATACAGCCGATTCTTCTGTAAATGCGATCCATTTCAACGCTTCTTTCACATGGAACATAGAAATTTTGGGAACTAGATTTGTCAATTCCCTCATCTTTTCCAATATATAAGAAACCGTAAGTTCATCATTTAGTATGATTGTATAAATTCGATCCTTCGCAAAACACAGACCAATACTTCCAATCTCTGCCTGTTCCGCAAAAAGTGGTAGTACATTCTCATCTTTTTGCAAAACTATTCCCACCACTTCTGCGCTTTTCGCTTCTTCCAATACTTCTTCTACTTCTTTTTTCTTTGTGAGAACTTGAAATTGATCTTCTATTCCATTCGAAAGCGGAGAAACTTCAAATCTGCTCAAAAGATTTTTGAATTGTAACTTTTGAAACATTTCATAAGCCGCTTCTGTATATAGGTTACCAAGTTTCGCTTCCGTCACATCATAATTTAACTCTGCATCAACACAGATTGTTGCCAGTTCTTTGCTCATCTGAGCCATGTCATAATGTTCTTTTAATGCTTTTGAAGCTCTTGGCGGTTTTACTTCCTCTACGTGAGCATATGCATTTTCAATCGATCCAAATTCCGTAATAATTTTTGTTGCAGTCTTCTCCCCAATACTTGGAACTCCCGGAATATTATCAGAAGTATCCCCCATCAGAGCTTTCAGATCAATAAATTCTTTCGGGGTTACCTGGTATCTTTCTTTTACGTCTATTGCATTATAGTCTTCAATCTCTGTCTTTCCTTGCTTTGTCTTTGGAATACGGATTTTTACTTTTTCTGTCGCCAATTGTAAAAGATCTCGATCTCCTGAAATTACAGAAACATCCATTCCCTTTTGTTCGCAAAGACACGAAATTGTACCGATAATATCATCTGCCTCTAAACCGGCCTGCTCCACGATTTTTACACCCATGGATTTCAAAACGTCTTTCATAACCGGTACTTGCTGTCTTAACTCCTCAAGCATCGGCTTTCTTGTACCTTTGTATTCCGCATACATCTCATGACGAAAAGTAGGCGCGTGTACATCAAACGCAACTGTTAAATACTCCGGTTTTTCTTCTTCTAAAATTTTAAAAAGGATATTTAAAAATCCATAAATCGCATTTGTATGCAAGCCTTCTGAATTGGTCAAGTCAGGTACTCCATAAAACGCTCTATTTAAAATACTATGTCCATCGATCAGAACAATTTTTTTGCTCATTTTAACCTCTCCATTACTGTCCAGTTTTTTGTGCCATTAATTTTGCGATTGTCTTCTCCAGCGCCTCAAAGGCTTCTAACGGAGAATCTATTTCTAATACCGTTTCTTCCATTGGACATCTTCCGTCTTTTGTTCGATTCTCTATATAAGGAACTAATTCACCATATCTGTACTCTATTCCGGCATTTTTTAAGAATTCCTCCGCATTTTGGCTCATAATTCTACCATAAACCGCTTCTGCCTTGCCAAGAACAGCCATAAGCGCCGCAGCTTTTCCGATCACTTTATCTGCAATTACGCATCCGGCAAACGCTTGTTTATTTACACGTAGTTCTGTCATCAATGGCTTGATCCCAATCGCATCTGATGTCCTGATTTCTCCGTTTTCATCAAGAATAACACAACTTTTCTGTCGCTCATCTAAAATATTTATCGCAGTTTTCAATCTATCGTTCAAATGTGAATCCTCCCTTTTTTAATGCAGTATAAAGGATTGGAAGCACCAAAAGCTGGATCACAATTCCAGGAATTCCCGTAACAATTCCACCGAAAAATGCCGCCTGATTTGCAAATGGAGCTGTGATATGAAAGAGTTTTACGCCACAAACAAGCGCTGCTCCATACAGCATTCTACCTGCTACCATTGCAATCAAAAGACTAACATATACATTTCTTTTCCGAATCATTATTCCTGCCACAATTCCGTATGCTGCCAATTCCACAATCATAAAATAAACTTTTGGTACCGGTGGCATTCCTGTCAAAACAGAACTTAGAATTGGTACAATCACTCCAATTATCCCGCCATAATACGGTCCCAATACAAGTCCTGCCATCAAAATTGGAATATGAATTGGAAGAAATGTTCCCCCACCTGCAGTTCCAAATATATGGAATGCCTGCGGCAATAAAATCCCCAGTGCGATCAAAAGGCCTCCGAACACCATTTTTGTCACCTTGCCACTAACTTTTTCTGCCTCTTTTATCTTCATATCCTCACTCCTAACTATTTATAGATTGAAAAAAAGTGATAATACAGTTCATGAACCATACTACCACTTTTATAATGCCGATGACCGGACTCGAACCGGTACGTAGTCGCCCACGTCAGATTTTGAGTCTGATGCGTCTGCCAATTCCGCCACATCGGCTTGCGTGGAGAATTATATCTCCACCATTTTCAACCGAGATTTATTCTATCACACTATTATGAATTATGCAAGTAAAATTTTAAATTTTTTAAATTTATTTTTTCATATACTATGCAAAACAATTCTTCTAAATCTATTGGTTTGTATTAAATACGACTGTCATTATTTTCTACAAAGTTTTTTACCGATTTCAAAACAATCAAACGTCGCAAAATAATCTTCCGGAGTCTCTGCACGACGAATCAATTCCACAGTCCCATCTTCTTTTAAAAGAAGTTCCGCTGAACGTAATTTTCCGTTATAGTTGTATCCCATCGAATAACCATGTGCTCCGGTATCGTGAATCACAAGGATATCACCGATCTCAATCTCAGGAAGTAACCGATCTATGGCAAATTTATCATTGTTTTCACAAAGTGAACCTGTAATATCGTATTTATGGTCATGAGGTTCCTTCTCTTTTCCCATTACAGTAATATGATGATACGCCCCGTACATCGCAGGTCTCATAAGGTTTACCGCACAAGCGTCACAACCAATATATTCTTTGTGCGTATGCTTTTCATGAATCGCCCTTGTTACAAGGCAGCCATATGGACCTGTCACATATCTTCCTAGTTCTGTATAGATTGCTACATCCCCCATCCCCGCCGGAACAAGTACTTCTTCATATACTTTTCGAACACCTTCTCCAATCACTTTGATATCATTCGGCTTTTGTTCTGGTTTATAAGGAATCCCGATTCCTCCGGACAGATTGATGAATTTAATATGCGCACCTGTTTCTTTTTGCAATTTCACAGCCACTTCAAACAATATTTTTGCGAGCATCGGATAATACTCGTTCGTCACTGTATTGCTTGCAAGAAACGCATGAATTCCGAACTCCTCAACCCCTTTTTCTTTCAATATCTTAAATGCTTCGAAAAGCTGTTCAGTTGTCATTCCATATTTCGCGTCCCCCGGGTTATCCATAATATCATTGCTGATTTTAAAAATACCTCCCGGATTATAGCGACAGCTAATTGTCTTTGGAATGTGTCCGATTGTCTCTTCCAAAAATTCAATATGTGTAATATCATCCAAATTAATGATCGCTCCAAGTCGATCTGCCAGTTTATATTCTTCTGCCGGTGTTGCATTAGAAGAAAACATAATCTGATCTCCTGTTGCGCCGATTGCCTCCGATAAAAGCAATTCTGTATAAGATGAACAGTCACATCCACAGCCGTACTCCCGCAGAATACGAATTAAAAACGGATTCGGATTCGCTTTCACTGCAAAATACTCCTTATATCCCGGATTCCACGCAAACGCATCTTTCAACGCCTTCATATTCTCACGTATCCCTTTTTCATCATAAAGATGAAAAGGAGTTGGGTATTCTTTTACAATTTCTTCCAGTTGTTCTTTCGTCACAAATGTCTTCTTCTCCATGGTTTCTCATTCCTTTCGTTTCTCCTATGCTGTCTTCTATTCCACCACAACAATTCTCATCATATTGCTCACACCATCCCGGCTCTTTTGAATTACCGGTGACGGGATTCCTGCAGTAAGAACTACTATATCTCCTGATTCTACAAATTGCTTCGCTGTCGCTAAGTCAATTGCTTCGTTGCAGATATCTTCTGTTGTATGACATTCTATAGATTTTGCAGGACACACTCCCCAAAAAATCTGCATCTTACGAAGCACTTCTTCATTCGGAGTTACCCCTATGATATCTGCCTTCGGTTTGAACTTAGACACAACTCTTGCTGTTGCACCTGACATTGTTGGGGTTAAAATACACTTTGCATTCAAGTTCGCTGCTGTAGCAACGGACGAATATCCAATTGCACTTGAGATGCTTTTCTTACGATGCTCTTGCGCCTTTTGAAGCAGCATATCATAATCCAAATGTTCTTCTGTATTTTTTACGATCTGTACCATCATTTGAAGCGCTTCTACAGGATATTTTCCCTGTGCCGTTTCTCCTGATAACATGACAGCATCTGTCCCATCATATACTGCATTCGCCACATCCGTCACTTCCGCTCTTGTCGGACGAGGGTTTCGAATCATAGAATCCAGCATCTGCGTAGCTGTAATAACAGGTTTGAAATTATCATTACATTTCTGAATCAGCATCTTCTGCAGATATGGAACTTGTTCTGCCGGAATTTCCACTCCAAGATCTCCACGGGCAACCATGATTCCATCTGCACAATGAATGATCTCATCAATATTTTTGATACCCTCTGCATTCTCAATTTTCGCAATAACCGGAAGATATGGTTTGCCACATTCTTTTAACAGTGATTTTATTTCAAGGACACCTTCCACCGAACGTACAAACGAAGCCGCAATAAAGTCTACACCTTGTTCTACACCAAAACGGATATCCTCTTTATCTTTTTCAGTGAGAGCCGGAAGACGAACTGCAACATTCGGCACATTCACACCTTTTCTTTCTCCTAATTCTCCACCATTAAGGATAATACAAGTAATCTCCGTATCATGAATCCCTTTTACTTCTAATTCAATCAAACCATCATCAATCAGGATTCTCTTACCTGGCTCCACATCCTCGATCAATCCATCATATGTAATCGATACCCTATGTTCATCTCCAACAATCTGTTCTGTTGTGAGTACAAATTTATCCCCTTCTGAAAGCATTACTTTTTTGCCGTCTTTTAATACTCCCGTACGAATCTCCGGCCCTTTTGTATCCAACAAAATGGCGACTGGTCTTCCCACTTCGTCGCGCACGGACTTTAATAAGTCCATCCTTTCTTTTTGTTCTTCGTGAGTTCCATGAGAGAAATTAAAACGAGCAATATTCATCCCGTTTTCCACTAACTTTTTCATCACTTCTCTGTTATCTGCATTCGGTCCCATTGTACATATGATTTTTGTTTTTCTCATGTTTTTCCCTCTTTCCTAATCAATTCAATCTTGTTGCTATTTTACATGTTCATGAGTAAATAAGTGATCCTGACAATACTCATAAGCTCCATTACATTTTGAACAATATCTAAATTCAAGACTCGGATCATCTAATTCTGTTCGTCCGCAAACCGCACAGCGATGCTTTGCACCTACTTTTGCCGCTTCCTTGTTTACTCCCGCATTACGAATCTCCTTTTGGAATTTCTTTCTTCTATGCACCTGCTTTGGCGAATATGCTTTGACGTTTCTAGAAGGAAAATAAAAAATCACGAAATTAAGCAACGACACTGCCGCAGCAATCGCTCTCGCATGGTAGATCACTCCAATATATGGAGAACCGCCATAGGCTGGCATGAACGCCTGCAAAATCGTATATCCGAAAAACAGTCCATCGAAAAGCGCCAAATATTTTACTTTAACCGGAATGATAAAGAATAACAAGAATTCCACATTCGGATAAAGCGCTGCAAACGCAAAAAACAATGACAAATTCAAATAAGTTGTACCAATCGGCATTGAAACACCTGTCGCGAAATATACAATAAACGCTGCGATAATATGGAACAACACACCCGCAAAAAAGTACAGATTAAAACGAAATGCACCCCACTGTGCTTCCAAATGCTGTCCGATCATATAATACAAATGTAATGCGAATACAAGAAATATAATACTTGTATCCATAGGCTGTGCAAGGAACGTTACCAATCTCCACACCTGCCCATGCAAGATTGCCTCTACATTTAAAGACAAATAAGAATAGAAAAATCCCGGATTGAGCATATCAACCAAGTATCCGACGATATACAAAATAATGATATAATACATCAGATTATTGATTGCATAACGGCCAAATTTACGTTCCATTTTCTGAATCCAATTCATAAAAACGACTCCTCCAATATATTTTTTAACATAGTGTCATTCTACAGTTTCTATATACGTTTGTCAATTACGCTGTATAAGTTTACAGCATTTTAACATTTATAGAAATTGCCCATATTTCGTCCAAATATCGAAAAATAATTCATAAATTTGCAATTGTCTTTTTAAAATGATTGTCGTATAATGTAGGTTGCTAAAAAAAAGATAAACACATTTAATAGGAAGTAATTGATACAATTACACGTTAGGAGTCGAAAAATGAATCAAAAACAAATATATAGATTAGGGATTGATATTGGTTCTACTACAGTAAAAATCGCAATTTTAAACAATGAACACGAAGTATTATTTTCCGATTACGAACGTCATTTTGCAAATATTCAAGAAACATTGTCCGACCTTTTAAGCCGCGCAATCCACAAACTGGGGACTATACTTGTCTCTCCGGTCATCACCGGATCCGGCGGACTTACATTAGCCAAACATTTAGATGTTCCTTTTGTGCAAGAGGTCATCGCAGTATCAGCCGCTCTGCAGGACTATGCTCCTCAGACAGATGTTGCTATCGAGCTTGGCGGAGAAGATGCTAAAATCATCTACTTCGAGGGCGGTAACGTGGAACAACGTATGAATGGAATTTGTGCTGGCGGTACCGGATCTTTTATCGACCAAATGGCGTCATTGCTTCAGACAGATGCAATGGGATTAAACGAATATGCCAAAAACTATCAGGCGCTCTATACCATTGCTGCCCGTTGTGGTGTATTCGCCAAGTCGGATATCCAGCCATTGATCAACGAAGGAGCCACCAAAGAAGACCTCTCTGCTTCTATTTTTCAAGCAGTCGTAAATCAAACTATCAGCGGTCTTGCCTGTGGAAAACCAATCCGTGGCCATGTTGCCTTTTTAGGCGGTCCACTTCACTTTCTTTCAGAACTAAGAACTGCATTTATCAGAACCTTGCATTTAGATGATGAGCACATTATTGCTCCAAATCATTCTCATTTGTTTGCAGCTATCGGCTCAGCGTTAAATGCCAAACACGATACTTCCGTATCTATACAGACTTTACAGACTCGCCTTGCCAATCATATTCATATGGATTTTGAAGTCGAGAGAATGGAGCCTCTTTTCAAAAGCCAAGCGCAATATGATGCTTTTGAAGAAAGACATGCGAAACATCAAGTCCCGGTAAAGGATCTTGCTACCTATCAAGGAAAGTGTTTTCTCGGTATTGATGCCGGATCTACCACTACAAAAGCAGCCCTCGTCGGTGAAGACGGGACTTTGCTCTATTCCTTCTATCACAACAATGACGGTGATCCGCTCGGAACAACCATTGCTGCGCTTAAAGATATTTACAGTCAGCTTCCGAAAGGTGTCGAGATTGTCCACTCTTGTTCTACCGGTTACGGAGAAGCATTGATAAAGGCGGCTCTCCTTTTAGATGAAGGAGAAGTAGAAACCATTTCTCATTACTATGCTGCCGCATATTTTGACCCAAATGTAGATTGCATTTTGGATATCGGCGGCCAGGATATGAAATGTATCAAGATTAAAAATAATACCGTGGACAGCGTACAACTCAATGAAGCATGCTCTTCCGGCTGCGGATCATTTATCGAGACATTTGCAAAATCACTCAATTATACTGTCGAAGATTTTGCTCACGAAGCATTATTTGCGAAAAATCCAATTGACTTAGGAACACGATGCACCGTTTTCATGAATTCCAAAGTAAAACAGGCGCAAAAAGAAGGAGCTTCCGTTGCCGACATTTCTGCAGGATTGGCTTATTCGGTAATAAAAAATGCACTTTATAAAGTGATTAAAGTGTCCGATGCTTCTGAATTAGGAAAAAATATCGTCGTACAAGGTGGAACGTTCTATAACAATGCCGTTTTACGTAGTCTGGAGCTGATAGCCGACTGCGAAGTAGTCCGTCCCGATATTGCAGGAATCATGGGAGCTTTTGGCGCCGCACTGATTGCAAGAGAACGTTATCGTGAATGCAAAGGTACAACCATGCTTCCAATTGAAGAAATCGAACAGTTGAAATACTCAACAACAATGGCCAAATGTAAGGGGTGCACAAATAACTGTCGATTAACAATCAATACATTTAGCGGAAACCGACGCTTTATTACCGGAAACCGTTGTGAAAAAGGTCTCGGAAAAGAGAAAAAATCCTCGGATCTTCCGAATTTGTTTGCATATAAAAATGCACGATATTTTCAGTATACTCCACTGGAAGAAAGCGAAGCAGTTCGCGGAACTGTCGGCCTTCCACGCGTATTAAATATGTATGAAAACTATCCGTTTTGGTTTACATTTTTCCATACGTTAAAGTTCCGAGTAATCCTATCCCCTGCTTCTACTCATAAGATTTACGAATTGGGTATCGAATCAATTCCCAGTGAATCCGAATGTTATCCGGCAAAACTTGTACATGGACATATTAAATGGTTGATCGAGCAAAATGTTCCGTTCATTTTTTATCCGTGTATTCCATATGAGCGGGAAGAATTTAAAGACGCAAACAATCATTACAACTGTCCAATCGTAACTTCTTATGCTGAAAATATCAAGAATAATGTAGACGAGATTTCAAGCGGAACCGTGGATTTCATGAATCCATTTATGTCATTCCAAAGTGAAGAAACATTATATTCACGTTTAGTAGAGGAAATCGGAAACAAATTCCATATTCCTTCCGAAGAAATCAAGAACGCCGTACATTTGGCATGGGAAGAACTCGCTTCTTGCCGAGAAGATATCCGTCGCAAAGGGGAAGAAACGATTGACTATTTAGACAAAACCGGTAAGCGTGGAATTGTACTTGCCGGACGACCATATCATATTGACCCGGAAGTGAATCATGGAATTCCCGAGTTAATTAATTCGTATGATATCGCCGTTTTGACAGAAGATTCTATCTCTCATTTGCATCAAGTCGAACGTCCTTTGATTGTTATGGATCAATGGATGTATCATTCCAGACTTTATGCTGCCGCCAATTACGTTAAAACAAAAGATAATTTGGACCTTATCCA
Organism: uncultured Lachnospiraceae bacterium; assembly: GCA_900550235.1. Classification (GTDB taxonomy): domain Bacteria; phylum Bacillota; class Clostridia; order Lachnospirales; family Lachnospiraceae; genus Faecalimonas. The sequence continues at coordinate 54,252 of URRQ01000002.1, read as the reverse complement.
GTTGAATTCTTTTGGCTGTGGCTTAGATGCCGTTACAACAGATGCTGTTTCAGATATATTAACACAGTCCGGAAAAATCTATACTTCACTCAAGATTGATGAAGTGAATAACCTGGGTGCTGCGAGGATCCGTATTCGTTCGCTTCTCGCCGCAATCCGTGTCCGAGAAGAAAAAGAACTGACGCGAACGATTCAGCCTTCCTCGATTAAAAAAATACCATTTACGAAGGAGATGCGAAAAGACTACACGATTCTTTGCCCTCAGATGTCCCCGATTCATTTTGATCTCGTTGAACCTGCAATGCGTTCCTGTGGTTATCACATCGAGGTACTAAAAAATGATAGTAAATCTGCAGTCAATACCGGATTAAAATATGTGAATAACGATGCTTGCTACCCCTCGCTTATTGTAGTCGGACAAATTATGGAAGCCATTTTATCCAGAAAATATGATATCAATCGGATTGCTGTGATCATCACACAAACCGGCGGAGGATGCCGTGCATCTAACTATATTGGTTTCATTCGTCGTGCGCTAAAAAAAGCAGGATACGAACATATTCCTGTAATCTCACTGAATTTAAGTGGCATTGAAGAAAATCCGGGATTTAAGATTACTCTTCCACTTTTATTGAAAGCTGTATACTCCTTGATCTTTGGCGATATTTTTATGCGAACACTTTATCGCATGAGACCTTACGAAGTCACACCTGGATCTGCTGATGCTCTTCACGAAAAATGGAAGAAAAAATGCATTGATTTTTTACAAAAAAAATATCCGGGCAAACATGAATTTAACAAGTTATGTCGGGAAATTATCGAAGACTTTGACCGTCTTCCAATCCATGAGATCCGAAAGCCTCGTGTTGGTATAGTTGGAGAAATTCTTGTAAAATTTCATCCTACCGCCAACAATCACCTTGTAGAGCTTTTGGAGCAGGAAGGAGCAGAAGCTGTTGTTCCAGATCTTTTAGACTTCTTCTTATATTGTTTCTACAATGCTAATTTCAAGGCATCGAACCTCGGAATGAGTAAAATGGCTGCCAAAAAATCAAACTTAGGAATCAAAGCAGTCGAATGGTTCCGCGCGCCGGCCGCAAAAGCTTTTGCAGAAAGTAAGCACTTTACTCCTCCGGCTCAGATTGATAAACTTGCAAATATGGCAAAAGAAATCGTTTCTCTTGGAAATCAAACCGGAGAAGGCTGGTTCCTCACCGGAGAAATGTTAGAATTGATTGAGAACGGAGCTACAAATATTGTATGTACCCAGCCATTTGGGTGCCTTCCAAATCATATTGTAGGAAAAGGAGTCATCAAAGAACTTCGCCACAAACACCCGGAAGCAAATATTGTTGCCATCGACTACGATCCAGGCGCAAGTGAAGTTAACCAACTCAACCGCATAAAACTTATGCTCTCAACCGCTAATAAAAACATGCGCGAAAGCAATTAGCCGTGCAAAATGAAAAGAGCAGCTATGAATTTGCGCTTGCACAAAAATTCATGGCTACTCTTTTTGATTTATAGGGCGAATGCCCGCGACCTCGAATTTCCGTCCAAATCATAAAGACGTATTACTTTCTGCCCACACGGTTCTTCCCTATACTCTGTTACGTACTCAATTCGTTCTTTATAATTCTTTAATTTTTTTACAAAATTATCCATTTGTTTTTCTTCAAAGTACAATTCTGACGCATGATGATACGGAATCACTTTTTTATCTATGGCTTCTTCCCATATCTGCAGCTCTTGAAGAACAAGCCCTTCTGTCAAAATCACATTTCCGTCCTGCTCTAAAATTACATCCAAGCCAAACAACTCTTTATAAAAATCAATTGATTTTTTCATATCCTTCACTGTAAGCAACACATTTTTCAGCTTCATTATGCCTTCACCCCGCCTTTCCCAAGTTTCATCGTATAGTAACAATATGCAACTGACACAATAATATTACATGCTGTCAAAAGAACAATTGCTGTCAGCCCTCCACCAAAAAACATATCTCCAAACAATGCGATCAAAACAGCAAACAGCAATACAATTCTCGCAATATTAAACGCTTTATAACCCGCCTCAAATATAATCCTCTTTTCTCCTTCGTCGCAACTGTTTAACCATATTTCCTGGAATTTCAAATCTGCCGCATCGCCTTGTTTCAATGGTTCTTTTTTACGAAACTGTTGAATCGCTATAACCTGATACATTCCGGTTATTACCGTACAGGCAAGCAATCCCAAAGTAGAAATCATTCCATTCTCTATCGATTGCATTTTTCTGATCGATCCTTGAAATGCGAAAATCGCTATCGAAATATATAATACGATACTTGATGTTGTAAGGCCGATATTTAGCCAAAAGTCAAATTTTTCATCTACAAAATCCTGTTGTTCGTCTTCTTCCGTAAGATTGGATAATTTTGCATAATGATTTCCCTTTGCATAACAAACTATAGAAAATACAAGCACCAGAAGAGCCAAACCAATCAATAAAACTCCTGCGTTTTTCGAAATTACATCATATGTATTTTGTAAAAATCCTTTCAAACCATCTTCCACCAAAAATGTTCCTATTCCTATAGCAGCGCCAAAGCATGCTCCTACTGCCATCCAAATCAGCATCTTTACAAATGAATGTATTTTACAATTTTTCTTTGTCATCCGTCTCGTCCTCCTCATACTGAAAGATATCTTCTACTGATACTCCAAATATTTTTGCAAGCTTCAATGCCAGCGAAACCGATGGAGAATAATCTCCCCGTTCAATCAAACTAATCGTCTGGCGGGACACATGAGCCAATTCCCCCAACTTCGATTGATTGATGTTTAATCTGGCACGATGCTCTTTCACCCTGTTTTCTAATCCCATAAGCACCTCTCTGTTCATTATGTCATGACAATTTATTTTTGCTTTTTGACAACTTTTCTTGTCATCTGTATCATATCATTTGACAACTATAGTTGTCAATAGTTAATTTAATAGTATTACAAAACAGGCAAACTCAACATTGAGTTTGCCTGTTCATCATTTCATTTTTAGTTTTTGAAAACAAATACCGGAATCGGTGGATGGTTTTTTCGATTATAATATTCATTTACGATGACCGTATATTTTTTTGCGGGAAGTTTCTTCAAATATTCCAAAATTCCTTCCTTTTCTTCAAATCCGGTATCACCACCACTATAGACGCAGAGACTCATCATTCCGCCGCTTTTCAGAATACGCAGCCCTTTTTCGATGGCTGTAATACTCGTTGAAAGCTTCGTTGCGATATGATGATCTCCGCCCGGAAGATATCCGAAATTAAAACAAATGACATCTGCGCAATTCTCACCCGCATACTCATCCATATGCTCATGCCCCGCTTTTACTAACGTGGCTCGTTTCTCATATCCATGAGATTTCAAAAAATCACTTGTAGCAGTTACGGCCTTCTCCTGAATGTCAAAAGCCAGAACATTTCCTGTTTCTCCCGCCAATTCGCAGAGAAACAACGTGTCATTTCCATTCCCCATGGTTGCGTCTATATAATAACCTTCTCGCTGTGCCTGTGATCGAATCACTTCATGACACCAAAACGTAATCTGTGATTGTTTCATATGTTTTATCCTCTGGTCTTTGTTCCGGTTCCGTCTCGTTTTGCAAGCTTTAACCGATTCAGTGTCACTTCTTTTTCTTTATACGGAACTTTCATTTCTGTTCCTTCTTCAAAAAGATAAACACTTTCCAATACATCGTTTTTCTGAAGTTTAATACCCCGAACACCAATCGCTGTTTTTTTCTTTTCTGCAACTTCTTCTGCAGGAAAACGTAGAAAATATCCATTTTCTGTTTGCATCACAACATTTTGACCGTCACGAAGAACCTGTACACTTATCACTTCATCTTCCTCTTGAAGTTTCGTAGCGGCAATCGTGCGTTTACTTACCTGGAATTCACTTCCGTCCACTTTTTTGATCATGCCCTGCTTCGTTGCAAATAATAATTTTGCAGTACGAATCTGTTCCTCATCACAAATATATACGATATTCTCTTCTGCACTTGCATAATTGCTGATATTATCGATCGGTGTTCCTTTGTCACGGAATTTTCCAAACGGAATATCGAGCGCTTTTACTTGATGCATTTTACCTGTATTGGTGAATATGCAGATTTTCCCTGTATTCATACAGTTGAGCACATACTTATTTTCCGAATCTGCCGCTTCTTTATTTCTTTCATATGTTGCAACATCTACGGAGCGTGTATATCCAAAACGATCCATCAAAATAACAACTTCTTGTTCTTCAATCTTCTTTTCTTCAAAGACTGCTTCCTCTGCATTTTCTATGACTGTACGGCGTTTTCTTCCATAAGATTTTTTATATTGATCGAGTTCAGAAATAATTACATCAGCCATAGAATCATAATGATTTAAAATATCTTCGTATTTTTCTATATTTTTTAATGTCGTTTCATGCTCCTTCTGAAGAGCTTCTATCTCCAATCCAATCAATTTATAGAGACGCATTTCTAAAATTGCAGTTGCCTGACGCTCTGTAAACCGTAACAGAGCCGCCATTTTTTCGGAAATCTTGGATTTAAATTTGATATTATCCGTAATTCCTTCTGTAAGGCAAGCCTTTGCATCTTTGATCGACTTACTTCCCCTTAAAATCTCAATGATCAAATCAATCACATCACATGCTTTGATCAAACCTTCTTGAATTTCTTTCCGATCCAATTCTTTTGCCAATAGATTTTTATATTTTCTGGTTGCAAGCTCAAACTGAAAATCCACATGATGCTCTATGATTTTTTTCAGTCCCATCGTCTCAGGCTTTCCGTCTGCAACCGCCAGCATATTCACACCGAACGTATCCTCTAAACGCGTTTTTTTGTAAAGCATATTTTTCAGATTCTCTACATCTGCATCTTTTCGAAGATCTAAAACAATTCGGATGCCTTCTTTCGAAGATTGATTGGAAATGTCCGTAATATCATTGGTCTTCTTTGTTTCTACCAATGTGGCCACATCATTTAAAAATTTACCGATACCGCTTCCTATCATTGTGTACGGTATCTCAGAAATGATCAGACGTTTTTTTCCGCCTTTTCCTTCCTCTACTTCAACCTTACCACGGACTTTGATTTTTCCTGTTCCACTCTCATATATCGCAAGAAGATCATCCTTGTTTACAACGATGCCTCCTGTCGGAAAGTCCGGACCTTTGATATACTTCATCAACTGTTTGGTTGTGATTTCATTATTTTTCATGTAAGCTTTCACAGCATCAATGACTTCGCTTAAATTATGTGTTGGAATACTGGTTGCCATACCAACCGCAATTCCTTCGGCGCCGTTGATCAAAAGATTAGGAATCCGCACAGGTAAAACTTCCGGTTCTCTTTCCGTCTCATCAAAGTTCGGGACAAAATCTACCACATCCTTGTCCAAGTCCGACAAATACACCTCTTGTGTAAGTTTGGCAAGGCGGGCTTCTGTATAACGCATCGCAGCCGCTCCATCTCCTTCGATAGAGCCAAAATTACCATGTCCATCTACAAGAATCATTCCCTTTTTGAAGTCCTGTGCCATGACAACAAGCGCTTCATAGATAGAACTATCTCCATGCGGATGATACTTACCCATCGTATCACCAACAATACGTGCACATTTTCTGTATGGTTTATCGTACTTGATTCCTAACTCATGCATATCATAAAGCGTTCTTCTTTGCACTGGTTTTAATCCGTCTCGCACATCCGGCAATGCACGTGCAACAATAACACTCATCGCATAGTCGATAAAAGATTTTTTCATAACTTCCGAATACTCGGTTCTGATAATCTGTGAATCGTTCATGTTCACTGCCTCCTTAAATATCTAATTCCGCTTCTGTCGCATTTTCGTAGATAAATGCACGTCTTGGCGGTACTTCTGTTCCCATCAATAACTCAGTAACGCTGGATGCCATTCTCGCATCTTCAATCTCCACACGTTTCATAATACGAGTTTCTGGATTCAGCGTTGTCTCCCAAAGCTGATCCGCATCCATCTCTCCAAGACCTTTATATCTTTGCAGCGTAAATGGACCTGTGTGGGATTTACGATAGCGTTCCAGCGCCTTGTCATCATATAGATATTCTTCTTTTCCCTTTTTTGGCATCGCCTTATAAAGTGGAGGCATTGCAATATAAACATGTCCCTCATATATCAATTCCGGCATAAATCGATAAAACAAAGTCAATAACAAAGTTGAAATATGAGCGCCATCCACATCTGCATCTGCCATAATGATAATTTTATCATAGCGTAGCTTTGTGATATCAAAATCGTTCCCATATCCTTCCGAAAAACCACAGCCAAATGCATTAATCATCGTCTTAATTTCTGCATTTGCAAGCACTTTATCAATACTGGCCTTTTCCACATTTAATATTTTGCCTCGAATCGGAAGAATCGCCTGATACTGTCGATTTCGCGCTGTTTTCGCGGAGCCTCCGGCAGAATCTCCCTCTACGATAAAGATCTCACATTTGCTCGCATCTCGGCTTTCACAATTGGCAAGTTTCCCATTACTGTCAAATGAATATTTTTGTTTTGTCAAAAGATTTGTTTTCGCCTTTTCTTCTGTCTTTCGAATTTTGGCCGCTTTTTCCGCACAAGACAGTACTTTTTTCAATGTATCCAGATTTTTGTCAAAAAATAACGTGATTTCGTCATTCGTCACTTTACTTGCCGCTTTTCCAGCATCTTGATTATCTAACTTTGTCTTTGTCTGACCTTCAAAGCGAGGATCTGGATGTTTGATCGATACAATGGCCGTCATTCCATTTCGGATATCCGCTCCTGTAAAATTCGCATCTTTTTCTTTCAAAATTCCGAGTTCCCGTGCATATTGATTCATCACCATTGTAAAAGTTGATTTGAATCCTGTTAAATGCGTTCCTCCTTCGGAATTATAAATATTATTGCAAAATCCTAATACATTTTCATGAAATTCATTCACATATTGAAACGCTACTTCTACTTCAATCCCATCTGACATACCTTTAAAATAGACCGGCTCGTGAATAATCTCTTTCTTCTGATTAAGATCATTGATAAATCCCAAAATACCATTCGGTTCGTGATACTCAATATGTTCTACTTCTGCCTGGCGTCTATCTTCAAATACAATCGTTAATGTAGGATTCAAATAAGCTGTTTCATGGAGTCTGCTCTTAATCTCTTCTGCTTTAAACCATGTTTTTTCGAAAATCGTATCATCTGGCAAAAAATTTACAGTTGTTCCTGTCTTTTTCGTCTTTCCAATAATTGGCAAAAGTCCATCTACAAGTTCTACTGTTGGAATTCCTCTTTCATAGTGATCGTGATGGATTGCGCCACCACTACTGATTTTCACATCCATATATGTAGAAAGTGCATTTACGACAGAAGATCCTACTCCGTGAAGTCCCCCGCTTGTCTTATATGCAGAATCATCAAATTTTCCGCCTGCATGTAATGTTGTATATACGAGTCGCGCCGCAGGAACTCCTTTCTGATGCATTCCAACCGGTACCCCTCGTCCATTATCACTTACAGTCGCAGATCCATCTTTTTCTAAAATCACTTCGATCGTGTCACAAAATCCTGCAAGATGTTCATCTACTGCATTATCTACAATTTCATATACGAGATGATTCAGTCCCTTTGTCGATACACTTCCGATATACATTCCCGGTCTGACACGAACTGCCTCCAGACCTTCTAATACCGCAATACTATCTGCATCATATGTATTTTTCTTTGCCATGAATATGCATCCTTTCTTAAATCAATATCCCATTTCACCAAAGAGCAAAATTGCCCAAACTATCATTAGTTTAGCACAAAATGTGTGAATGTACAAATATATTTTATCCAATAACCTCATTTAGTATTTCTGCAAGAAGCACCATGGCATTTTTCATTTCTTCAACGGTATTCGTTTGTGCTCCCCCTTCAATCAACATATTTTTGGGTTTGAAATGCATATTGTACCTGTAACCTTTCAAATATATTTTTCTTGTAAAACCAGGATACATTTTTTCAGCTGCAAGCTTCATTTGAAGAGAAAGGGCCAGGTTATTCTGTATATATGGATTTTCTAGCACGGTAACTTTTCCATTTGTTCGTGTCCTGCTCAATCCATTGAAAAACATAATTTTAGCTGTTGGTTTTCCATTGATCTCTGTCACAAGATGCGTATCTTCTCTTACCCCATCTCTATGCAGATCGATCACCATTTCAATGCTGGGATTGTCTTTTAATATTTTTTGAATCTCCGGTTTCGCTCGTTCATATGCTTTGCTTCGATCTACATGCCCATTTTCCATGTCGTATATTCCTTCATGATGTATCGTCTCGATTCCGTACTTTTCATTCAAAAGCTTTGTAAGGATTCGCCCCATTCCTACAATCGTTGTATTCACATCTCCAGGCACAGAATCTACAAACGCTTCTTGCGAGTGCGTGTGGTATACCAATATTTTAGGACCACTTTTTGTTTTATCCAACTTCAAATTTGTATTCAATAATTTTTCTGCTTGAAGATCTTCAGGATTGACAAATGTAGAACTATCGACGGTATAAAAATGACTCGTTAGATACTCAAAATTCTTCAGTTTATCTATTGATATCTCAGGCATTGTTTGATTTGTTTTTTTTGCCTCCTCCGATGCTTTTTTCGAAGCTTCATTTTTCGCATCTTCTTCAGAAATTTTCCCATCTTTATTCACTTCATTTTCATCTGCCTCCTGCATCGCAAGAATCATCTCATTCGTCATCTCGTCTTCTGCATCGATTGTATATACTGCTTTACTCTCTATGTAACTCCCAAGAGGAACCATATTGAACGCACATTTTGCAATGGCTTCTTTGGGATTATCACATTCACGATTTAAATAGGTCAAGCTGCTCATATACGTGCTCTCTGTCATATTTTGAAGCATTTCGTGAAATCGTATTTTCAATTCTTCTTCCATTCTCGTTCCACCTGTATACATGATGCAGGTGCATAGTAATATTGCCGTTCCGCCTGCTGCTATCTTTTCTATTTTATGTTTTCTTCGCATACACTCCACCTGCCTATCAAGTTAATCTCAATATTATATGAGGTGGAATACGATATTATGCGCATGTCCCATTTGCAAATAGAATATTCAGCGCTTCTGAAATCGTAAAACTAATTCTTTGAATCGTATCATCAATATCTTTGGGAGTAACAAATAATCCATTTAAATTCGGTGCTATCAATTCTTTGATCAATTCATATTTTTCCGTTGCACTATACCCTTGTAAAACAACACCAACTCCTTTTAACATCTCTGAAGTTTCTAACGCTGCCAAAAGATTCTCCATCGTATCATTCACAATCGTCGCCGCGTCTACAACCGTTGGCACTCCAATTGCAATTACAGGAATTCCTAATGTTTCTTCCGTTAAACCATTTCTATGATTTCCTACTCCCGAACCTGGATTGATGCCAGTATCTGCAATTTGGATCGTTCTGTTTAATCTCTTTGTATTTCTTGCCGCCAATGCATCGATTGCAATTGCAAAATCCGGTTTTGTCTCCTCTACAATTCCTTTGACAATCTCTAACGTCTCCATTCCTGTTTGTCCCATAACTCCCGGAACAATCGCACTTACCATATGAACCTTTTCGCTACCCATGGCATACTTCCCATATTCTTTTACAATATGCCTTGTAACAACCAAATGATCTGCTACATTAGGCCCCAATGCATCAGGTGTTACGAGACGATTACCAAGTCCTACAACAAGAACCCGATATTCTTCTTTCTCTTTTGGAATCAGTTCTTTTAAAATTTTAGAAATCTCGATTGAAATCTCTCTATGATAATCCTCGTCCGGTACTGCAAGATCAGGCGCTTCCAATGTAATATAATTTCCAACCGGTCGTCCCATCATTTTAGCCCCGTTTTCAGTTTCTATCACAACCTTTGTTGTCGTAATCTCACGTTTCTCATCATAGTATTCTTCTAACACCACTCCCGGAATCTCTACGTTGTCTGATTCAAATCTCTCCTTTTGCTCCAACGCAAGATCTGTTCGAATATTATACTTTTCAATCATTGCATACTCCTTACTTCGTAATTTTTATTTTTTTAGTTTTTACATTTTTTTTAGAAATATGTATTGACAAGTTCTACTTCTTGACATACAATAAATGAGTATGTTCCGTTGAATCGTTCCGTGTCCGGCTTCAGCGGAGAAACAAATGATATTTTCATGATTGGGAGGTGTTCAGGTTGGCTAACATTAAATCTGCAAAAAAAAGAATTTTAGTTAATGAGACAAAAGCTGCTAGAAATAAAGCAATTAAATCTAAAGTTAAAACTTATGTTAAAAAAGTAGAGGCTGCTGTTGCTGCTAACGATAAAGCTGTTGCTTCTGAAGCATTAAAAGCTGCTATCGTTGAAATCAACAAAGCTGGCAGCAAAGGTGTTTATCACAAAAACACATGTGCTAGAAAAGTTTCTCGTTTAACAAAAGCTGTTAACGGAATTGCCTAATCAGTTAAAACTATATAAATAAGATTTCTCGAGAATTCTTATGAAATAAACCAGCCATACCGTCATGTGGCTGGTTTTTTATTTCAGCAGAAAACAAGCCGAGATTTTTCTTCTCGGCCTGTTGCTTTCTGATTCTACTTTATAATTTGGAATATCCGTAGCTGTTTACCAGTGCTTCTACTCTCATACCATCCTTACACATAGGGCATTCATGCGGTGCATACGCACGATAATTCGGTAAATCTTTACTTGTAAAGATTGTCTTCACTTCCATTCCCGCAATCTTATTTACCGCACTAAAGATAGAGGAAACACCACAAATTCTTCCACCATAATAGAGGATCGTGTCAATCGCTTTTAAAATTGTCTTACCGGTTGTAATAGATGCCGCAAGAATCAATACCTGTTGATCTTTAATCATACGCTGTTTGTTATCACGAAACATCATCTGCCCTGCCTGGCTGAATTCAGGAGTAATCACCGAAATATTGTTCTTATGACTCATAGACATAGACGTACTGTCTGCCAAAATCTCTGCCATAAAAGTTCCGATTACTTCCGTCTCATCCAGACATACAATTGAATCGATTGGCGTTGTACTTAAAAACTCTTTTGCCAACACCTTTGCCGTCTCTCTTGCATTATTATGTCTCGTCTTTACTGTTGACATATCAATATATGTATTAATATGCGAGTTACTCGTTGCAAAATGCCCCTCTAAGATCTTAATTCTTGCCTTTGGGTTCTTGGATGATCTTAAATCCTGAAGTTTCAATTCCATAGTAGTATGCCTCCTTGTATAACTATCCACGATAATATAATCTGTACTTTGTACATATTATACCATAACTTCAGAAAAAGTGTATTTTATTTGTTAAATTTTATCAATTCTCTTTTTATATCTATACTATTAATCCTTAACCCAACAACCACATAGAAAAATGCGTACAGACACCTCTCGCACCTGTACGCATTTACCTTACTCTTTAGTTATCAATTAATTTTGCTCCATCGCTCCAGCTATATAATTTACGAAGTTCAACCCCTACTTCTTCTAGCTGATGTGAAGCCTCTTTCTTTCTCATTGCCTGGAAATGCGGTGCGTTGATCTGGTTTTCCAATAACCAGTCTTTTGCAAATGTTCCATCTTGAATATCAGACAAGATCTTCTTCATCGCTTTCTTCGTTTCATCTGTTACAATCTTAGGTCCTGTAATATAATCGCCATATTCTGCTGTATTGGAAATAGAATATCTCATACCTGCAAATCCAGACTGGTAAATCAAATCTACGATTAATTTCATTTCATGGATACATTCAAAATATGCACTCTCCGGTTCATATCCGGCTTCTACCAATGTCTCAAAGCCTGCTTTCATAAGAGCGGTAACTCCACCACAGAGAACTGCCTGCTCTCCAAAAAGATCTGTCTCTGTCTCTTCTCTAAATGTTGTCTGAAGAACACCGGCTCTTGCTCCACCAATCGCAAGCGCATATGCAAGCGCAAGATCGTGTGCTTTACCTGTTGCATCCTGATGTACAGCGATCAGACAAGGAACACCTTTTCCTTCCTGATATTCGCTTCTAACTGTATGTCCTGGTCCTTTTGGTGCGATCATTGTTACGTCCACACCCTTTGGAGGAACAATCTGTCCAAAATGGATTGCGAAACCATGAGCAAACATCAACATATTACCTTCTTCCAAATTCGGTTCAATGGATTCTTTGTACATTTTTGCCTGTTTCTCATCATTAATCAAAATCATGATAATGTCTGCTTTTTTTGCTGCTTCTGCTGCTGTATAAACTTCAAATCCCTGCGCCACAGCTTTATCCCATGATCTGCTTCCTTCGTAAAGGCCGATGATCACGTGACATCCTGATTCTTTTGCATTCAATGCATGTGCATGTCCTTGACTTCCATAACCGATGACAGCAATTGTTTTCCCTTCTAACAATGATAAGTTACAATCTTCCTGATAATAGATTTTTGCCATGATTTGTTTCCTCCTTTAACCTTTTAGTCGTCGATATATTTGACTCCTTTTATGCCTCTTGATAATCCTGTAATTCCGGTACGCGCCAGTTCCAGTATGTTGTAGCCTTCCAAGAGACTTAAGAACGCTTCTACTTTTGATTCTGTTCCGGTAAGTTCCAGTACAAGTGACTCTTTTTCTACATCTACAATCTTCGCACGGAAAATATCCGCTACAGAAATAATTTCAGCTCTTTCAGATGCATTTGCCATAACTTTAACCATAATCAATTCTCTGCAAACCGACTCTCCATCTGCAAGAACTTTAATATCAATCACATCTTCCAACTTCAAAAGCTGTTTTTCAATTTGGGATAGAATCTGTTCATCGCCTCTTGCAACAACTGTAATTCTTGTAAAACGTTCATCCATCGTTGTTCCGGACGTAATACTATCGATACTATATCCTCGTCTGCTAAAAAGTCCTGCCACCCTGGCAAGAAGACCTGCATTGTTATGAACCAATAGTGAAAATATTTTTTTCTTCATAAGCTTCCCTCTACTTTCTCCAAAAACAGAGTGCGTTCTGTTTTTATATAATAGCAATTTTCACGCAAATTGTCAAGCAACTTTTCCTAATCCAAACAATTTTCTAAATTTCATACATATACAATTCATGAAGAGCTCTTGTTGCGCAGATATACTTCGCTTGTCCTGCAAACCCTGTATTCCACATCTTGGAAACACCAAATACCTGGTCAAATTCCAATCCTTTTGCCATATAAAACGTAGTAACCGTAAGTCCTTTTTTAAAAGAAGTACTATCTCTGTCAATATAGGAAACTTCCATCCCTGCTTCTTGAAACTTGCGATACAGTACTTTTGCTTCCCATTCCGTCATAGTAATTACAGCTGCTGTTTCAAATCCTTCTTCTCCTAAATTCACGCGTGAACATACCTTTTCTACCGCTTCATCCATAGAAATACAACTCGCTTCTTCTACTTCTTTTCCATGACGTTCAAACAATTCCATATTCGTATCACCTACGATTTTTTCTGCATAACGGGCAATCTCCACCGTATTTCGATAGCTTTTATTCATTACGATCTTCCGAATATTTTTCCCAAAAATCTTCGGAAGGAATCTCATAACATCTTGGCTTTCACGATCAATCGTCTGAGATTTGTCTCCTAGAATTGTCATCTTGCAGGAAAACATTCCTTCCAAAATCACATATTGCAAGTAGCTGTAATCCTGCATTTCATCAATCACCAGATGCTTGATATTGCTCCTCGCTTTCGTTCCATCTAATCGATGCTTTAAGTATAACATTGGGTAAACATCTTCATATGCAAGAACTCTTCTCTCATATGGAACCCCCGGTAATGTCAGATACCCTCCTTCTTCCATCAACCAGTTGTAGATCTCATACAAATCTCTCGTTACATACATCTTCATAAATTGTTCTGTAAGCAGTTCTTTTTCTTCTTCTGTCACATCCTTTTGATATAAAGTCTCATATTCATCAATAAAATATTCCATGACAGCTTCCATACGAGCTAGAATCGGCAAATGCTGGAATTTATAATAAAACAATTCGATGATTTCTTGTTCCGTTTTCCGCATTCCTTTGAATTCGATATCCCGAATATCCATCAAACGATCTTCCAGCTCTACAAGGAAGCCTTCCACCAAACCTATAAAATATTGCGACTGTTTTTCCTTATTTCTTCGTTCTGCTTCAGGATCTTTTTGTTCCATCCGTTGCTCAATTTGATGAAAACGGTCTTCACAGTCTACTACCGTGCCTTTTAATTCTTTGTAAGCAAAAATATCAAAGCTCATTTCCTGAATATTTTCTTCTCCCAATTCTGGAAGAATATGCGAAATATAATCCGCAAACACACTATTTGGTGAGAGTATTAAAATATTGGAGGATTTTAAATTTTTCCTGTCATGATAGAGAAGGTATGCGATTCGATGCAACGCAATCGATGTTTTCCCACTTCCGGCAACACCTTGAATTACAAGAATCTTATCCTTCGTATTTCGGATAATCGCATTTTGCTCTTTTTGAATTGTTCGGACAATATTCTTGAGCTGCACATCACTATTGCTTCCCAATTCTTGTTTTAATATTTCATCATCAATCATCATATCGCTTTCAAAGCCATATACCATCTTCCCATTTCGAATCTTATACTGCCACTTCGATGCGATTTCGCCCTCGATTAACCCGGCCGGCGCTTGATAAGATGCCGGCCCCTTATCAAAATCATAAAACAATCCGCTGACAGGCGCTCTCCAGTCATAAATCAACGGAACACTTCCTGTTTTTTCTGCAAAATTTCCAATTCCGATGTAGAAAGTCTCCGCTTCGTCTTCTCCATCAAATATAAAATCTACTCTTCCAAAAAACGGAGAATCCTGCATTTTCATAAAACGATGCATCAACTTCGCTTTTTCTTCATTTGCACTTGCCTGTCGAAACAGCGCTTGCTGATTATCGTAATTTTCATAGCCGTATTCATCCATTTCAGTATAATTATCCCAGTAATATTCCTGCATGCCGGCTATATCTTTTTCTCCTTCTTCCAAATCCTGCTGCAATGCATGAATCCTGCTGTTTAATTTCTCTTTTACCTCTTCTAAAAAAATTGTACCGTCTGTCATAATCCCTCTTTCTCGCTACTTTTGATTTTTCTGTTCTTCTATTTTTTCTGCCAGATCATTTAAATATACCCAACGATCCATTTTCTCTTCCAATTTCTGTTCTGCTTCCATTTTTAATTCACTTAATTCTGAAAGTTTCACCGAATTGGTTGCATGTTTCATCATGTCCTGATCCAACTGCTCAATTTTCTCTTCTAATTCAGCAATCACCTCATCGATCGTCTCGTATTCCTTTTGCTCCGCAAACGTAAACTTTAATTTTACAGGTCTGTTCTTCTTCCAATCCTTCTTTGTATTTTCTTTGTTCTCAGAGCTGTTTGACTGCTCCGGTATCATTTCCCGCTGTTTTGCCGTCAAATAATCTGTATAGCCTCCTTCGTATTGCTTCAAATGACCTTCTCCGTCAAATTCAAAAATACGATCTACCACATTGTCCAAAAAATAGCGGTCATGGGAAACCGTAATCACAATTCCTTGAAATGAATTCAAATAGTCCTCTAGAATGGTCATCGTCGGAATATCAATATCATTATTCGCTTCGTCAAAAATCAATACGTTCGGCGCGGCCTGCAAAACACTGAGCAGATATAGACGTTTTTTCTCTCCGCCTGACAATTTTTCAATCTGTCCATATTGCATTTCCGGCGTAAACAAAAATCTCTCCAACATCTGAGATGCTGTAATTCTTCCGTCTTTTGTCGGAATGTATTCTGCAATATCCTTTACATAATCAATCACCTTTTGTTTTGTGTCAAATTTCGGAATCTCTTGTGCAAAATAACCGATACGAATCGTCTCTCCAATCTCCACATATCCTTCATCCGGCTCTATGATTCCTGCAATAATTTTTAACAGAGTGGATTTTCCGCATCCATTCGGACCAATAATCCCAAGATTTTGATTTTTTAACACGATATAATCGAAATCATCAATGAGCTTCTTCTCCCCGTAGCTTTTACTGATATGATGCAGCTCAATGGTTTTCTTTCCCATTCTCGTCTCTACAGAATCAATCTCTGCAACTGCGTCTGATACAGGTGCTTTCCCATTTTTCAACACTTCCAAACGGTCTAACCTAGCTTTTTGCTTCGTCGTTCTGGCGCGGCATCCACGTTTTGCCCATTCCAATTCCATGCGAAGCACACTTTGTCTCTTGCGCTCCGATGCCAGCTCCATTTCTTCCCGCTGTGCTTTCATTTCCAAAAACTTTGTATAATTTGCCTCATAGCTATACAAACTTCCACGGCTAATTTCCAAAATACGATTGGTTACCTTATCTAAGAAATAGCGATCGTGAGTCACCATAATTACAACACCATTATACTTCTTCAGATATTCTTCCAACCATGCAATCATATCCTGATCCAAATGGTTCGTTGGTTCGTCCAATAATAAAACATCAAAAGATGTTGCAATTGTTTTGGCTAACGCAACCCTTTTCTTCTGACCTCCGGATAACGTCTCGATCTTTGCTTCATACTCTGTGATTCCCAGTTTATTCAACACACTTTTCACTTCACTTTTTGCTGTCCAGTCTGTATCCGGAATTCCGTCATATGCATAGGACAATATCGTTGCATCTTTAGGAAACACCGGGTTTTGTGGAAGATATGCCAAACGCAGTCCCTTTTGACGGGCAATCTGCCCCTCGTCCGGTTCTTCATATCCTGCAATCATTCGAAGGAGTGTTGTTTTTCCCATTCCGTTGATTCCTATAATTCCAACTTTTTCTCTCTCCTGAATCCCACAGGACACATCGTCAAAAATTACTTTTTCTCCATATATTTTACTGACATGTTCTATATTTAAAATATTCATTTATAATCTCCTGTTTTATATTACATTCTGAAATTTACCTTACATTATTTTACACTAATATGTCAATAGTTTCATCCATCAAAAGGCGGAAGCCATACAGACCTCCGCCTTTCTTATATTTCTTTTGGTATTCTGATAATAAAACGAATCTCGTCCTCTTCACTTTCTGCATGAATCGTTCCTCCATGCAGTTCAATGATTTCCTTCGCAATAGCCAAACCTAACCCTGCTCCTCCGCTTCTTGTTGTTCTGGCAGAGTCCAAGCGGAAAAACTGTTCAAAAATACGGCCAAGCTTTTCCTCCGGAACCGTATTGCCGTGATTCATGCAGATCATTTGAATCTCACCGTCTGTTTCTTCTACAGAGAATAGAATCTCTCCTCCTTCAAAACTATAATTCACCGCATTTCGCAAAAGATTATCAAACACTCTCTGCATCTTTCCTACATCCCATTTTACGTATAGATCTTTTGGAACATCTAACGTACAAACCAACTCTTTCTCTTTGAACATCGGTTGAAATTCATAGGTAATCTGTTCCAACATCCTTGTCAGATTCAGTCGACTGGTTTCCAATGTAAGTGTAGATAAATTAAATCTTGTTATTTCAAAGAATTCATTGATCAAATCTTCCAAATGCTCTGCCTTTTCTAAGGAAATCGATAAATATTTCGTTCGCAGCTCTTCCGAAATCTGTCCTTCGTCTCGTAGCAAGGTGAGATATCCAATGACAGAGGTCAGCGGCGTCTTCAAATCATGAGCCAAATATACTATCAAATCATTTTTTCTCTGCTCTGCTTCCTTGGCCGCCCGCGCATTTCGTTCCAACTGAAATTTCATATGGTTAAGCTGCTCTTCCGCCGCTCTTAATTCTTCCGGTAATCTGATCTCTTCTTCTGAATAAATCCCTTCCGTTGCTTCCAACACCTGATTCAAATAAGAGTAAGCAATCCACAATGTATACATCACTGACAAAAGCACACTGACAATCAATACACCCGCTATCGCTATCGCCATGTTTTCCTTAAACCAACTCCATATCAGCCATATCATTTCTTCTCCATACCATGTTGTCTGGTGTGCTTTCCATCGTATGACTACGCCAAACAGCAGAACAACAGCCGTTAAAGAAAAAGAAATAGCAAAACACCGCGCCAAGTGTTTCCAAAACAACTTTTGTACAATTTTTTTCATTTGCTCTTTTTTATTACTCAATTTTATATCCAACTCCCCATACTGTCTTGATAAATTTAGGCTTTCTTGCCGGCTCTTGCAGTTTTTCTCGGATCTTGCCAATATGTGCCATTACAGTATTGTTATTATCGTAATATTTCTCGCCCCATACCGCTTCAAATAATTGTTCGGAAGAGACTACCTGTCCTTTGTGTTCACACAAATACCAAAGGATTCCAAATTCAATCGGTGTAAACTGAATGGTCTTTCCATAAAGCGTACATACCCGGGTATCTTTGTTGAGCACAAGCCCATGAATGTCATATTCATTCTTCTCAAGCTTCAAACTTCCCTCTACCCGATTATAACTCTTATATCTTCGAAGCTGTGTCTTCACTCTTGCCACAACCTCTAACAGATTAAATGGTTTTAATATATAATCATCTGCTCCAATTGCCAATCCCATAATCTTGTCGGTATCTTCCACCTTGGCAGTAAGCATAATAACCGGATAAAAGTGCGTCTCACGAATCTTTTGGCAAATTTTGAATCCATCAATATCCGGAAGCATGACGTCCAAAATCGCCATATCCAACGTTTCTTTTTCAACGCAAGATAATGCATCCTTTCCATTGTAAAACTTGTATACCATGTACCCTTCACTTTTTAGATATAATTCCACTAAATCTGCAATTTCTTTTTCATCATCTACTACTAAAATCTTCTCATTCATAGTTCGCCCACCACTCCATTTGATACTCTTAGTATAACAACAACGCCTTTGAAATGCCCACAAATTTTTAATCTGTGGTTCTAAAACTTCATACTCCCACAATTTTTTACTGTTTTCTCTGCTATTCGAGTCGTTAACCTTTATTTTCCCGTCTTCAACCCCAGTCAGTACGATAAAATGTCCTGCCGTTGTAAAATCTCCCGGGCGCATGCTGCAGATAATAGGACGCCCATTTTTCAACGCCTGAAAAACTGAATTTTTCGATAATGTAATCTCTTCTCCCTCTATGCCAAACGCTCGACTTCCACTTGTAAATAACTCCCAGCTCGTTCCCGCTCCTTCTACATAATATCCGTTTTCCTCCGCATATTGTGCAACGGTATATGGTGTAATGCTATTCTCCCCAGTTAGTCCTGCAATCACGGATGAAAGTGCAGTCGGTCCACATCCGCTGACTGCAACAGAACTTGTGCCGTATTCTCCGTATCCCCATCGTTCGTCCCATTGTATCAGAAGAGGAAACTCCCCTTTTTTCACGTTTCCTATCGTATCTGCATAGACTTTTCCCTTTTTCTTTGGATACTGAAGCACAAACTCGCGCATCTCGGGATTCCGTGAAAGCATGTCCAAAAGTTCCTGTGGGTATTCTTCTCCTTCTAACACCAAGGACGGGGCATTCACGAACATACCAATGAACGGAATTTTATTTCCAACAATCTTTGCAGCTACAAATACGATGCACAAACTCATTCCCATAATCACTATATTTTTGAATGCTCTGTTTTTTCGTTTATATCTTTTTCTATAACATCTTCTACTTTTTATTCCGCTTCTCATAAAAATAAGCACCTCCATCTGATAGTCATTCTATCAAAAATGGAGATGCTGTTTTTCTGTTTTCTCTCGATAAATTCTTAAGAAGTTCTTAATAATGCCCGCCGTCTCTTCTATTCTCTTCCATATCGAAACGTACTTCATCAAAATAAATTTTTGTATTTCCCCATTGCGGTTTTTTATGCGCAAATGGATGCAGATGCGGCGCTCTTTCCACTGTCTCTAACGCCTCCTGCTCTGCTTTGAGAAGAACATCTTCTTCATTGACATTCACGGATTTTCCGTCTCTTAAAACCATTTGACCATCTACGAATACATAATCCACATCTGCAGGATGGGCATTGCCAACCAAGGTATCTATAATATTAATTCTCGGCATGAGTCTTGGATTCATCAAATTGATTGTAATAACATCTGCTCTTTTTCCAACTTCCAATGATCCAATTTCATTTTCCATACCAATACACTTCGCCGCATCAATGGTTGTCATTTCCAATACTTTCTCAGAAGGAAGATAGTAATCATCATTTAACGCTCTTCTAAAAATCATCTTTGCTCTCTTCATTGCATCAAACATATCAAATCCTGATGATAACATAGAGCCATCTGTTGTAATCGCTACTGTCGCTCCCAGTTCCAGAAGTTCAATAACCGGAGTTCTGTAGACAAGCTGACGCATACCCGGCGCAACACTAACATGAGTATCTGTATTGGCGAGAATCATTGTCTCATCAAAGGAAAGTCCCGTACAATGCTGCAAATGTACATCCGGACCAAGGAGTGCATTCACTTTATCCTGGTATGCAAGATGAATCATACCACCAAATGCGTCAGTATGGATTCTCGTATTGTATTTTTCTGCAATTCTTCTCATATCTTTTGCTTGACGCAAATCATGTTCTGTAAGTTTCACAGCACGATCTGCCGGTGTAGGAGCAGAAGGATCTACACTTGTAACAACGCCAAATGGAGCTACATATGCTCTTGTTCGGTCCAGATTTGCATGATTAAGCTCTGAAACAACTGTTTCCAAACTTTCAAGAACCTCCTCATAGCTCACTTCACCCATTTTCCGTTCTCCATTCACATAACGACTGAATCGATGTGGCCATGGAACATGACATGGTCCGGTACAAACAATATCTTTCACTCCTACTTCTGCATATGCTTTTGCGTTATTTATAGCCGGAACCGGAGAATCACATCTAGGTTGAGAACCAAGAACACATACTCCAGTTGTTACTCCTGCATGAAGTCGTTCTAACGCAGAAAGTCTTCCTTCATTATACCAAAATTCATCTGTAATATAATTTTTGTAAGTATGTGTCATAACAGGCATCCAATAACTGGTATCTTCAACAATGGATTTAAATATAGAATGTCCACCATGTCCATGCGCATCTACAAATCCTGGCATTATCACATGATTCTTGCAGTCAATCACTTCTTTTGCCTCATGGTTTTTCGCTTCTTCTCGTGATCCTACGAATGTAATTCTTCCATTTTCGATTCCTACCGCGCCATTTTCTATAATTCTGCGCTTTTCATCCATTGTAATTACAATTGCATTCATCAATAGATAATCGTACATGTCTTTCCTCCTCTATCTCTTTTTGAATGAAGGCCGAAATATTTCCTCCTCCGGAAGATGTTTATAATCTCTTTCCATGTATCCCATCTTCATCTTATTGTAGTAGCGCTGGCCTTTTTGTTTGATTTCTTCCAAATCTACACCTTCAATCTTCCTGTCCTTCATCACCGTCCTACCATTGATGATTGACATCTTCACATCTGCACCTGAACCGCACATAAAAATTGTACGGATCGGATCGTCCACTGCTCCCATATGGAATGTATCGAGATCCACAACAATCATATCTGCCTTTGCCCCTTTGGAAAGTCGTCCCAAATCATCTCGTCCTAAATATTTTGCACCGCCTAATGTAACAGCCCGATACACATCTGCAAATGTAGAGCCCTCTACCTCTTCCTCTACCATTTGAGAAAACATAGATGCTGTTCGTATATTTTGGAAAAAATCTGGTGGAAATGTATCCGTACCGATTGCCACATTGATATCATGTTTTCTATATTTTGCAAAAGAATCCAAGTAGTTTCCACTTCTTCCTATGATTATTGGACAATAAATTGCTGTTGTTCCTGTTCTTTGTAAAATATCAAGATCATCTCCGGAATCAGGAGCCCACCGTGTTCCTTTCGCTATATAACAGTGTGGAATTCCCACGTTTTTATCAAGGAAATGAATACTGTCCAGGTATTCAATCGGACTCATGCCCGTTTTTTCCTTAAGAAACTTGTATTCAAATAATCCTTGTGCCGCATGCAATTTAATCGGACAGCCAAGCTCATCTGCATATTTCTTTGTACGAATCAAGTTTTCCTCTGTCTGTGTCTCGATTCTTTCCGGAAGAAGAGCTCCTCGAATTAATCCATCATAAGCTCCATCATATTTTTGAATGAATTTCACAGCACGTTCCAAGCCTGCTACTCCTTCTTTCTCCTGATAACGGACAGTCATTGTTCCATCCGGTCGTACTACATTCAATCCACATTGATAACTTGGAGATGTATAGAGACGAAGACCTAACTTTCCTGCATGATGTACACCTGCTTCTTCCTCTTCATAAGTATCTGCCCATCTCTTGTAATAGGTAGATGTAATTGGCATCGCAGTTGTCACTCCATTCATAATCAACTGCGTATACGCAAATAGAGACTTAAACGCTTCTTCTTCCTCCGTCATAAGTTCGTGTGTACCTTTTTCAAAGTATTCCTCCGACGGGCTCAAGCTTTTCCTGATTTTTCCGTATGCTTCTGTGTGAATGATATCATGATCGATATCTCCCAGTGCATTCAAATCAATAAATCCTGGCATTATGACTGAATTACCTACATCTTCTGTCTTATCTACAGATCCTTCATAATGCTTTCCAACATAGATAATTGTATCATTTTCATATACGACTTCACCATCCGTGATGATTTCATGATCTTCTCCATCAAATCCGATTACATAAACACCTTTTATTCTTGTAATCATGTTATACCTCCTGCATACACCTTTCTTACTCTATCTGAACTTTGTCAAAGAAATGACTGGCTGCCGGTGTTGGTACAAAACCTTTTATATTACTTCGGATTCCAATAACCTGTTTGGTATTGGCAATTGGAATAACCGGAAGGTTTTCACGCAAATATTTCTGAATATCTTTTACGAATTTCTCACGTTCCGGACCATCACTGGTTGCACGCTGCGCATCCAACATTGCATCCAGGTCTGGGTCACTGTAGAATCCCATATTATTGGTTGGAATCTGCTTGCTGTGGTACGGACCATATATATTGTTATCCGGTTCAGGGAATCCTACAGCTCCAAAACCAACTATGAATAACTCTGTCTCACCTGCATCTACCATATCATAAAATGTTCCAGATTCGTAACTTTGAATCTTCACAGTAATTCCAATCTCTGCTAACATACTCTGAATAATAGTGGCTGCATTTAATCGATTCGTATTTTCAGCACATGTAAGTGTTAATGTCAAATCTGATACTCCTGCTTCTTTTAAAAGCGCTTTGGCTTTCTTGACGTCATATCTGTAATCTGTATCTGTATCATCAAAATACTTCATGTTCGGCGTTACAGTTGTCGGTGAATATGCCGCATTTCCTCTCCAAATCAAATCTACAATTGCCTGTTCATTAATTGCATAGTCAATTGCTTTTCTTACTCTGACATCGTTGAGTGGCGCTTTCTTTACATTCATATTCAAAAATTCCACTACTGTACTTAAACGCTCTACTACATCTGTGTTTTCGTTTTCTTTCAGTCTTACTACATCGTTTGCTGGAACTTCAAAGGCAATATCTATGCTTCCCGATTCCAATTCGATAACACGGCTGTTTGCTTCTACGATTGTTCGAATGACAAGATTTTTATAGGATGGTTTCGCTCCCCAGTAATCTTCATTTCTCACATAAGTACATCTGTCGTTCTTTTTCCATTCTATAAACTTGAACGGACCGGTTCCAACTGGATTTAATGCTGCTTTCTCTGGATTATCTGTAAATTCCTTTTCACTTACAACTACCGCTCCAATATATGGGAGATATCCGACAAGCGGCGCAAACGGTTCATGTGTTGCAATCACAATCGTATAATCATCCTCAATCACGCAGTTCTCTGCATCTATTGCAGACATAATATATGCCACTTTTGCTCCTTCTGGACCTGTAGCACGTTTTAAGCTGAACAGCACATCATTAGCTGTCATTTTTTCTCCATTGTGGAATGTAACATCATCCCGAAGTTTGAATCTCCAATGAAGATCGTCAATCCGCTCCCATTCTGTTGCAAGACACGGCTTAATATCACCATTTTCGTCATATCTTACGAGAGTTTCATAAACCGGATTCAAGTTATTTACACTACTCGATGTGGATGACGCATGTGGATCCAAAGTTGGCGGATCCCCTGTGATCGCAACTGTGAGAGTATCTTTATCCTTTTTATCCTGGTTATTTCCACATCCCGCAAGCATGGAAACTGCCAAAATGCCGGCTAATACCATACTGATATATTTTTTTGCATTTCTCATAGTCTCTCTTCTTCCTTTCTGTTGTTCTTATTCAAATGTATCAAAATGACACGCCACATAATGGTGATTTCCAACGTCTTTTAACTCCGGTTCTTCTTGTCTGCAACGCTCTGTCGCATAAGGACATCTTCCTGCAAATCGGCAACCTCCCGGAAGATTTACCGGACTTGGAACATCACCTTTTAAAATGATCTGTTCGCGTGCAGCTCCCACTTTCGGAATAGGAATTGCTGATAGCAATGCTTTCGTATACGGATGACGTGGAGCATCAAAAATGGAACGATAATCACTCAACTCTACGATCTTTCCAAGATACATAACACCAATTCGATTACTAATGTGTTTTACAACACTCAAATCGTGTGAAATAAACAAATATGTAAGATTCATTTCCTGCTGCAGTTTTTTCAACAAATTGATAATCTGCGCCTGAATACACACATCCAGTGCAGAAACTGGCTCATCCAGTACAATAAACTCTGGATTTACAGATAATGCACGTGCAATTCCAACACGTTGTCTTCTTCCACCATCCAACTCATGTGGATATGCGTTAATAAGTCTTCTAGAAAGTCCTACAATATCCATCAATTCACGAACTCTTGCATCCAATTTCTTTTTATCTTTTTTGTATTCTTCCATATTGGTAATCGGTTCTGCAATCAAATCAAACACAGATAATCTCGGATTTAAGGATGAATACGGATCCTGAAACACCATCTGCACATTTTCTCTGAACTTTTTCATCTGCCCCTTGTCAAAGGATAACACATTCTCTCCATGAAAATTCACCTCTCCGCTGTCCGCATCCAACAATCGGATTAAAGTTCTTCCGGTTGTAGATTTTCCACATCCAGACTCTCCCACGAGGCCTAACGTTTCTCCTTTGTTGATATAAAAGCTTACATCATCTACTGCATGAAGAAGTCCCTTACTTACTTTGAAGTACTTTTTCAGGTGATTGATTTCCACTAATTTTTCTGTATTTTTATTCATTAGTTTTTCCCTCCTCCTGATTCTCATATAAAAAGCATCTTACATAATGCTCTCCATCAATGTGTGTAATACCCGGTTTTTTATGCTTACAAATCTCCATACAATTTGGACAACGAGGGCTAAAGGAACATCCTTCGATTCTCTCTGTCGGCTCTGGTGGAAGTCCATGAATCTCTTCCAGCCATTCTTCTTCCGTATCCAACTTTGGAATAGAGTTGAATAATCCTTTTGTATAAGGATGACTCGGATTATCATAAATCTTCTCAACTTTTGCATATTCTACAACTTGACCAGCATACATGATTGCTACTTTATCACAAATTTCTGCAACAATACCAAGATCATGCGTAATCAATATCATAGATGTACCAAATTTTTCTTTTAATTCTTTAATCAGGTTCATAACCTGTGCTTGAATTGTAACATCAAGAGCCGTTGTCGGTTCATCTGCAATAATAAGTTTTGGACTACATGCAAGTGCAATGGCAATGACAACTCTCTGTTTCATTCCTCCTGAAAATTGATGCGGATAATCGTTGGCACGCTCTCTTCGTATACCTACCATTTCAAGAAGATTTCCTGCTTCTTCCATCGCTTCTTTTTTTCCAATAGTTTTATGCAGACGAATCATCTCTACAATCTGATCACCAACTTTCATGGATGGATTCAAAGATGTCATCGGATCTTGGAAAATCATGGATATCTCTTCTCCAAGAATACTTCTTCTTTCTTTATCACTGATTTTTAGCATGTCTCTTCCGTCAAACAAGATTTCACCGGAAGTCACTTCTCCTGGAGGTGTTGGTAATAACCCCATAATCGTCATGGCTGTCGTTGTTTTACCTGCACCTGTTTCTCCAACAAATCCCAGTGTTTCCTTATGTCCGATTTCCATGTTTAATTCATTGACTGCATAAACAATTCCATCTTCCGTTTTATAGGTAACACTTAAGTTCTTTATATCTAATAAGTTTTTATTTTCCATATTGTGCTCCGCCTTTCTTTAATTTCTTAATTTAGGGTCTAATGCATCGCGAAGCCCATCACCCAACAAGTTTAGAGAAAGAACTGTAATTACGATTGCAAGTCCCGGGAAAATAGTCATATAAGAATATCCGCGGATATAATCACGTCCTGTTGAAAGCATATTTCCCCACTCTGCATTTGGTGGCTGAATTCCAAGTCCAATAAAGCTCATACCTGCTGCCGTAAGAATTGCTCCTGCCATACCAAGCGTTACTTGTACAATAACCGGTGCCACACAGTTCGGAAGAATATGTTTCACGATAATTTTTGCATTGGAAGTTCCTGACGCTTTTGCAGCTTCAATATACTCTTCTTCACGAATCGTAAGAACTGATGCGCGTACGATTCTGGCATATGTAGGAACAGACGATACACCGACTGCAATCATCAAGTTTGTAAGTCCTGTTCCAAGTGCAGCAACAATTGCAATGGCAAGCAACGTCTGTGGAATTGCAAGTAAAACGTCCATAAGTCTCATAATAACATTATCTACTCTTTTTCCGTAATACCCTGCAATTGCTCCAAGCGCTCCTCCTACCAACACTGCAATCCCTACTGAAACAAATCCTACGAGAAGGGAAGTTCTGGCGCCATATACAATACGGCTAAAAATATCTCTACCAAACTCATCGGTTCCAAACCAGTGCTTTGCACTTGGATGTTGGAAAGCATTCTTCCAATCCATTTCTGCATATCCATATGGTGCAATAAAATCAGCGAATATCCCCATAATTACCAAAAGAAGAAGGATAATCAGTCCCAGCACCGCCATTTTATTTCTGCTCAATGACTTCATAACCGTCATAAACTGACTTCTGGATTTTTTCTCTTCCATTTTTGCATACCTCCTTTTATTCTTTTGAAACCTTCGGGTCTACTACTGCATATAATAAATCCACCGCAAGGTTTACGAGTGAAAAACATGCTGCTACGAACAATACGCTTCCTTGTACAATTGGAAAGTCTCTCTGTTTGATTGCATCAATCATCAAACGGCCAACTCCAGGGATAGAGAATACAATTTCTGTCAACATAGCTCCTCCAAGAAGTGTACCAAACTGTAAGCCTACAACTGTAATAATTGGTATCAATGCATTTCTAAATACATGTTTAATTACCACCACAATCTCTTTTTGTCCTTTTGCTCGTGCTGTTTTCACAAAATCCTGCCGAATTACTTCCAACATACTGGAACGTGTCATTCTTGCCACGACAGCTGTACTCTGCATTCCAAGCGCAAAAGCCGGCATGATCAATTGTTCAAAACTTCCGAAACCTGATGGTGGAAACCATCCAAGCTGTACGGAAAATAATAGGATCATAAGAATTCCGATCCAAAAAATTGGTGCTGATGTACCTACAAGCGCCAATACCATTACAATGTTATCCAACAGCGAATTCTGTTTAACTGCTGAAATAATTCCAAGAAATATTCCAAGCACGATTGCAATAACCATGGCCGCAACGGCTAATATCACTGTATTAGGAAATACGTTCAAGATTTCTCCCAAAACAGGTCTCTGTGTTGCATAGGATGTTCCAAGATCCTGGTGTACAATAATATTTTTCATGTATCGTCCATATTGTACAAGTAATGGATCATTCAATCCCATTTCTTCTCTCAGCGCTTCCTGAGCTTCCGGTGTTGCTGATTCACCAAGCATCATTCTGACCGGATCCCCCGGTGTCAATGACAGTAACATAAATACCAGAAATGATACTCCGATAAGAACCAGTACCAAGGATGCTAGCCTTTTTAACGTAAACTTAAGCATACCTCATTCCTCCATTTCTTTAATGTGTTAAAGTGTGTTTTGAATAATTATACTACAAAACTTTTTTTTATACATTAGAACAATAGGATAATCCTAACAACACCCCTTCATCCTTTTATAACACTAATTGTTAATTTACAAATTCATTTATATGGAATATAATGGGACATAAATATTATTCTTAATTTATTATTTAGGAATGGGAAGGAGTGGGAATTTATGAAAATGCTAACTGTATGTGACATTTTAAAAGCAAATATCTTAAGCAGCATCCCTGTTCGTGCTGGATCTGTCGGATTATCCAATACTGTTACAAGCATTACCATTGCCGAAGATATTGATCTGTTTCAATGGTTAAGTGGTGGTGAAATCATTCTCTCTTCTCTTTCCGATGCTTCTTTGGGAACTCTTTCCTATGAAGAATATATGCACTGCCTGAAAGAGAAACATATTAGTGCACTAATTGTAAAACCCCGTGCTCTTCTTCCTGAAATTCCGGAATCTATTCTTAAATGCGGAGATCAATACAACCTCCCTGTAATAGAGCTTCCACGTAATATACGTTTTATTGATGTTATTTCTTCTGTTATGGCATTGATCAATCAAACAAAAAATCAATATCACATTGAAATACAAAATAATCTTTCAGAACTTCTTGCATCTGGGGCTAAAGAAAAGGATATCTTGAACTATCTGACAGATTATATTCCAGCATGCATTTCTTTGTATGATGATGAGCGGAATATAATTTCCCATTCACAATCTCATTTATTTGATCCGAAACTTCCAATTGCCGACCGCATCAATCTTCCGCTCTTATGTATGGGAGAAGTAAACGGATACTTGGAAGCAATTATGAATCAGGCTCTTGATGAGAATTTGGAACTCCTTCTTAAAACTGCTGGGAATCTTCTTGCTGTTCTTTATCTTAAAAAATACTATGTCGCAGAGATAGAACAAAAATATATTTCCAGCTTCATGACCGATTTATTTGAAGGAAACATGGATACGAAACTAATTGAAGAACGAGCAAAAGGATACGGTTGGAAACCTCATGATTTCTGTTGCGTAATTTCTATAGAACTTAATTCCGAACGGCACAGAGAGAAAATTCCAGAAGCTCTTATGGAAACTGCTCATTTCATTCCAAAAGAAAACTACTATTTCCATATCAGTGAACCTTATTTGCATATGATATATCGTACCCACGAATCTCTTTCTTTTTCGACAATATATGGACATATTAACAAAACTCTTTCAGATTTTAATTCATTTATCTCTGACAAATATAGAGAGTTTTCCTTCTATGCTGGTATCAGTAATATTACAAATGAAGTTGCACGTATTCCCGAAAAAATTACTGAAGCTTATGATGCCCTTCAATTTGGACATGCATTTGGAAATCACATTGTAAAATATGAAGAAATGGGTCTGTTGCGTATTCTGGCAACTCATTCAAATATTGAAAACTTTGAACAGATTATTCCACCTGCTGTTAGAAGACTGGCCGAATACGATAAAGCGAATAATACTGAGTACCTTGAAACTCTTGATATTCTTCTCGGCAATAATCTGAACTTAAGCAAAACAGCCAAACAATTATTCATTCACTATAAAACCATGTTGCACAGAATGAATCGTATCTGTGAAATTGCTGAGATTTCTTTGGATAACCGTCAAATACGCCTTGACGTGGAACTTGGAGTGAAACTATATATGATGCTTCCAAAATAAGTAGAAAGGAGCACGCCATGCAAACTTTAAGAAATACATTAATATCCATTCACCGCAAAAGTTATCCCGCATACAAATCTTTGCGGGGTTCTTATAACTTTAAAACCTATACGCTTTCCATTGATCACGTACAAGGGGATCCTTTTGCTTCCCCTTCTAACGTAAGTGTTCAAATTCCGGTACAAGCAGCTGGTTTTCCAGCCTCTTATTACGATTGTTACGAAAAGCGCATTGCTCTTCAAGATTTCCTTACACGGAAATTCTATAAGCAGCTGTCTCAATATAATTTCAAATCAAAAGGATCCGGAAAGAGCGGGTTACTCTCAACGAGTCACCCTGAACAGGAAATTCTCGAACGAACAGCATGTGAAATTACACAGGAAAAAATTATTGCACGCTTTGAAGTAGGATTTCCTGCAAACGGAAGAACAATCAATGCACCAGAATTAGAAAGAATTCTCTTCGATTTTCTGCCAAACTGTGTGAATAACGTGTTCTACTATCAGAATCTCAATAAAAAAGAAGTAGAATCAGTCATCTTTCTCGCTGAAGATCAAATGTATATTCGCAAAAAATTAACAGAACTTGATCTTGTATGTTTTGTTGCAAATGGTTCTGTTCTTCCTAGAGAATCCGGTGTATCAAATCGGCCTTTGAAAAACAGTATTCCTTTTATCTCCCCGGATTCATTATCTGTTGAACTTCTTCTTCCTCACAAAGGAAAGATTATCGGTATGGGAATTCAAAAAGGAATTACTTTGATCGTCGGTGGAGGCTACCACGGAAAATCTACTCTTCTAAATGCTTTAGAGTCCGGTGTATATAACCATATTGCAGGAGACGGTCGTGAATACGTAATTACTGATAATACCGCTCTAAAACTTCGAGCCGAAGACGGTCGTTGTATCAAAAATGTAGATATTTCTCTTTTTATCAATGACTTGCCAAACAAAAAAGATACGCACTCATTTTCAACAGAAAACGCAAGCGGAAGTACCTCGCAAGCAACCAATCTCATAGAAGGAATCGAAGCAAAAAGCAATGTTTTTCTTATAGATGAAGATACTACTGCGACAAACTTCATGGTGCGCGATGATTTCATGCAACAGATTATTACAAGAGATAAAGAACCCATCACTCCATTCTTGGAAAGAGTACGGGATTTGTATGAAAAAACGGGAATTTCCACTATACTTGTTGCCGGAAGCTCGGGAGCGTATTTTCATGCTGCTGATACAATTTTACAAATGGACTGTTATCAGACTTTGGATATCACTCCAACTGTAAAAGCAGCCTGCCGCACACAAAAAGCTCCGTCTTTATCCGCACCGGATTATCATATTCCTAAGTTTGATCGAAAAATTACTATTAAAAAATCAAAACAGCACGCTCACTCTTTTGAACGCATAAAAACAAAAACATTAGGAAAAGATGCGTTTGTAATCGACCGGCAGACCGTAGATTTACGTTATGTAGAACAAATTGCAGACCATGAGCAAACAGCTTTTCTTGCACAGCTTTTAAAATATGTATTGCAGCATAACCTTACCGACAGGACGCTCCATGATGTGATTGCACAATTAGAAACACAAATAAAAAACAGAGGACTCTCCTCTGTCCTTGACACTTCATATGTTTCATGCGGCTTTGCACTTCCTCGCACGCAGGAAATCTTCGCATGCTTTAACCGATATCGTGCATAGTAATAGAGGCCGGAGTTACACTCCGGCCTCTCGCTTATATTACTTGTTGTCCTCTGACATATTTTCTTATGATACGGCTCTCTTCCGCCATATAGATCAATCGTTCCAACCTTTCATATAATGACATCTCTGTATCAGATAAATTACTGTCATCTATAACAACAGCATCGAATTCATATCCTTTTTCAAAAGAACCTGCTTTTCCAAAAAAGCTTCCACCACCTACTGTCGCAAGATAGAATACCTCCGATACTGTCAGCGGACTTTCCTCCTTATCTACATATACCCAACGAAGCTTTGACGCTTTGATCGCATCTGCCATCGCTGAAAACATAGAAAGCTTTGATCCGGCTGCTATATCAGTCCCTATACCAATACGAACATTTTCTTTCATCATCTTCTTTATAGGTGCTACTCCGCTTGCCAAGTTCATGTTGGATTCCGGACAGTGTGCTACCCATACTTGATTCTTTCTCAAAAGTTCCATTTCCTTTTCACTACGATCCGAATGTACGCAATGCGCCATAATTGTCTTGGACATAGAACCACACAACCCATACTTATCATAAGCTTCCGCATAACACGATGTATCCGGGTGTAGTTCTTGTACCCAATCGATTTCAGAAATATTTTCTGACAAATGGGACTGCACAGGAAGTCCTGTTTCCCGGCAAATTGTTTCCAGCCCTTCCATCGCCCGATCACTGCAGCTTGGTATAAATCTTGGTGTCAATATCGGAAAAACTCTGTCATATCTTCCTTCAATCTCAGAAAGCCATCGTCTTGTATTTTCCAATGATTCTTCTGTCCCTTCACAAAGATTTTCCGGAGAATTGCGATCCATATTTACCTTACCTACTCCTGCAACCACACCGGATTCTTCTATGAGATCCATCAAGTATTCTGTACTCTCTACATGGATTGTCCCAAAGATGCCTGCTCTTGTAGTTGCACTGTTTTTCAGATCTTCGACAAAACGAGGATATGTCTTTTTCGCGTAATTCACATCTGCATATTTTGCCTCAGCCGGAAATGTATACGTATTTAACCACGGAATCAATTCCATATTCATTCCCAATCCACGGAATGTATACTGCGGAGCATGCACATGCAAATCTGTAAATCCAGGTATAATCAATTTCCCGGTATAATCCTCAATCCTTTCTTCCTTATATTCTTTCGGTAATTCTGTATATAGGCCAATAATTTCTTTTTCATTTGCAAGAAGAAATCCATCTTTTATCATCTCTAATTCCGTTTGAGATTTACTATAAATGAAATCTCCTTTCAGGATTCTTATTCCTTCCATTCCGTCTCCTCCTTCTTCTGTTTAATTCTTCGGAAATAAGAACTCATCTCATCTGCCATTCCTGATAATCGATTTAGCAGACCTGAAAAATCCTTCAGATCAGCATCATTTTGAAAATATGGATAGACAATATCGTGATCGATTTCACTCCATCCTTCTTCAAAAAGTGTTCTTCCCTGAATCTCAACATAATATCCTTTATATTTTATAATATAATGGAGTGAACGGTAAATCCCTCCTGACCTTATATCGATTAAATTTTCATCATAAATTTTACTATCGCCGGATCGCTTATATACTTTTGGTCTTTCTGCAATATAAAAATGACTGCTGTCTTCATCAAAATCATTCAAACGATCTTCCACATAGAGTTGAGGATTGTTTTCAAATACGCTTGTAATATACTTATGAAAGTAAATCCAATCTTCCCGATATAAGAAAAACACACGAATTCCGATCAAATCCGTACAGTATTTATAATAGTTTGTATAATCTATCTTATCAAACTTTGAAAGGTTCTCTCTTCTTTTACGGATAATTTTTTCGATCAAATGTCCCGGTTCTTTTATTCGATATCGATAGGAATGAATTCCGGCTCGTTCAATATCATATAAATATTCGTCCACAAAATCTTTTCCTATACTTCGGAACTTCTCTTCCATCTGTGTATAATTTTCATATATTTTTTCAATTTCTTCCCATGCAATATGTGCTTCTTCGAACTCTTTTTCTTCTATGTTATATTCTTTCAAAAACGTATTCTTATCCTGCATTCTAACACCTCGATTCATTCTTTAGCTTTCTGTGTGTAAACCAATAATAATATGGTATCAACGGAATCAACGCGCTTACCCAGGCTGCCGGATCTGTAATGCAGATCCCGACAAACTGTAGCGGTTGGAATAATACTGCAATCGCAGCCGCTCTTGCCAAAAGCTCGAACACGCCTCCAAGCATCGGAACGATACCATTTCCCAAGCCTTGCAATGCATTTCGGTAAATGAAGATCAATCCAAGAGGGAAATAAAACCATAGGCAAATCCGAAACATTTGTCTGGAAATCTCCTGAATCTGTCCCGTTGGATCTTCTACAAAAATCTGTACTGCAGGCGCAAGGAAGAAATATGCCGCTACCATAATAATCACACTATATATTCCGCAAAGTATCACACTCGTTTTAACGCCTTGCCTGATTCGGTCAACTCTGCCGGCTCCATAATTCTGACCGACATAAGTGGCGATTGCACTTCCCAGCGATGGAAATGCCTGCAAAATTACATTCTGTATTTTATTTGCCGCAGAATACGCCGCAATATATGTAGCCCCCAGCATATTTAACGAAGATTGTACAATCAATCCACCAATTGCTGTAATCGAAAATTGAAGTCTCATCGGAACGCCCATTTGCATTAAATTCCAAACACTTTGTCTATTCCAAGAGATGTGTTCTTTTTGAAAATGTATGATTTTATATTTTTTCCATACATACAAAAGGCATAACACTGCTGCCACACATTGTGAAAGAACTGTTGCCAATGCCGCTCCTTCAACCCCAAAATGTAAAACAGCAACAAAAAATAAATCCAATACTACATTTAACACCGAAGATATGATCAAAAAGTACAGTGGAGTTTTACTGTCTCCCAACGCACGTGCAATCGATGAAAGCATATTATAGAGAATCGTAACCGGTATTCCGGCAAAAATGATCAACATATATCCTTTTGTCATGTCAAATATATTTTCCGGTGTATTTACCATATGAAGAAGCTTTTCATTACTCAGCAAAAGCGCGATTGTTAATACAACTGACATGATTGCACATAGCCATACAGACATCGCTACGTAATGTTTCAATCCCTTCTCATCTTTTGCTCCGTATCTTTGAGAAATTAAGATAGAAAATCCACTTGTCATTCCCATAATCCAGCCGTTTACAAAAAAGATAAGATACGTGGTGCTTCCTACAGATGCAAGAGCCTCTACGCCAATATATCTTCCCACGATCATTGAATCTACAATATTATAGAAATTTTGAAACAGTCCCCCAAACAAAACTGGTATCATAAACGTTAGGATTAACTTATATGGTTTTCCTTCCGTCATATTTTTCATCATACTTATTCTCTCCTTCATATTCATACGTAATCATTATACATTTCATTGCACGATTTGGGAAGAAAAATCCGAAGAAATTTCTATAATTCAAAATTCAAAAAGGATGTGGAATGAATCCCCACATCCTCTCATTCTATTGTTTTATTTTTGTTTGCGATACAAGAAAAATGAATATGCCGTCGGTACAACGATTAGTATTATCAACACAAAAAGCAGTAGGATTGTATTGCGGATGAATCCATTTGCGATAATGAGAATACCTCCAACCACCCAAAGCTTTGACGCCATGCGATGTGTTTTATCCCAATTTTCTTCGCTGCTTAACGTCCACGGCAATTTGATTCCAACCGTATAATTCTGGCGGTTTTTTGATAAATAATTCCCTAACAGAATAAATACGAAACCAACTAAAATACTGATAATCAGACTGATATCCACCTTCCAACCAAGCGCATAAAGAAGGGTTGCTCCATTTGCAAATAACGAAACGATTGGTATAATCCAGAATACAACCGTAAACATCATTTTCCCAATGTTCTTTTTCTTCGGATCATTTAATGTAACTCCAACAGAAAACCAATGCAATAACAGTAAAAACAATGGCAAACCGATTACTGCAAATGTCTTGCTGCTCCATCCGTTCGGCGTGTTATCGCTTCCGAAGTGAGTAGCCATTGTATCGGGAAGCTTATTCCACAGCAAAAGCCCTACAAACATCGGTAGGATCGTAACCAGACTCGTAATCACCATTCTCTTTCTATACTCTTTCATCATCTTTTCCTCCCTTTAGCTCACTAAGCCATAACATGATTTCTTCCACTACAGAAGTGTTCAAATTATAATAAATATAATTTTTCTCTTTTGTTTCCCACACCAAATCCGCCTTTTTTAGTACGCTTAAATGATAGGAAACCGTTGCATTTGTCATATCAAAATGGTCCGCAATTTCACCTGCCGACATTCGCCCATCTTTTAACATTACTAGTATTTCTCTTCGAACCGGGTCCGATAATGCTTTAAATGTTGTACCAAAGCTCACTTTACCACTCCTTTCTTCTACTATTTAGAAAGTTTTCTAAATAGGTTGTTTTTACTATACCATAAACTATAAAAAAGTCAATAGCTATTTAGATATTTTTCTAAATAGTTATTGACTTCGTGTTTTAGTATCTAATCTTCTTTTGACGTATCAGATTGAACTTGATGATTGAGGTATTAAAATACTCGTTCGCATAGATCAGCGGCTGATCCTTCGAGCTGTAATTTAGTGTCTTCAAGTACAAATACGGCTTATCTCCCAAATCCTGCAAGGAAACATGCTCTGATAATCCTTCAATTTCTTGTGGCATTACGGTATCAATCTCGACCTTATCCCATTCTGCCTTTTCTCCTGAAAGATTGTAAATGTATTTATAAATGGAATCTTCATATTTTGCAAACGCGTCAAATGCTTCTTCTCCTCCGATTAAGTCCATTCCAAAATAGTCTCGGCAAAATGCGCAGAAAAAGTTTTTCTAAATAAAAAAATCAGAGCATAGGCCACACATTCAAATATGTGCGGTTATGCTCTGATTCAGAAAACTGCTATATAAATACTTAGAATTTACCTTCAGCTGCTGCCTGCTCGATCGCTACAGCTACTGCTACTGTCATACCAACCATTGGGTTGTTACCAGCTCCGATAAGTCCCATCATCTCTACGTGAGCAGGTACTGAAGAAGAACCAGCAAACTGAGCATCAGAGTGCATACGTCCTAATGTATCTGTCATACCGTAAGAAGCTGGTCCAGCAGCCATGTTGTCTGGGTGAAGTGTACGACCTGTTCCACCACCAGAAGCTACTGAGAAGTATTTTTTACCCTGTTCGATACATTCTTTTTTGTATGTACCAGCTACAGGGTGCTGGAAACGAGTTGGGTTTGTTGAATTACCTGTGATAGAAACGTCAACACCCTCTTTCCACATAATTGCAACACCTTCACGAACATCATTTGCTCCGTAGCAGTTAACCTTTGCACGAAGTCCTTCTGAATAAGGTGTTCTAGCTACTTCTTTTAATTCTCCTGTGAAGTAGTCATATTCTGTCTGTACATATGTAAATCCATTGATTCTTGCGATAATCTTAGCAGCATCTTTTCCAAGACCGTTTAAGATAACGCGTAATGGTTTTTTACGAACTTTGTTTGCTTTCTCAGCGATACCGATAGCACCTTCTGCAGCAGCGAATGATTCATGTCCTGCTAAGAATGCGAAACACTCTGTATCTTCTTCGAGAAGCATTTTTCCAAGGTTACCATGTCCAAGACCAACTTTTCTCTGGTCAGCAACAGATCCTGGAATACAGAAAGCCTGAAGACCTTCTCCGATTGCAGCAGCAGCGTCAGCTGCTTTTCTGCAGTCTTTTTTAATTGCGATTGCAGCGCCTACAATGTAAGCCCAGCAAGCATTTTCAAAACAGATTGGCTGGATTCCTTTTACCTGATCGTAAACGTTGAGTCCGGCATCTTTTGTGATTTTTTCAGCTTCTTCGATAGAAGCGATACCATAGCTGTTTAATACAGCGTTGATTTTATCAATACGTCTTTCATATGATTCAAATAAAGCCATTTTTATGTCCTCCTATCGATTATTCCTGTCTTGGGTCAATGATCTTCACTGCATCATCAACACGTCCGTACTGTCCCTGTGCTTTTTCCCAAGCTACGTTTGGTTCGTCACCCTTCTTAATGAAGTCTGTGAATTTACCAAGGTTTACGAATTTGTATCCGATGATTTCGCTGTTTTCATCTAATGCAATACCTGTTACATATCCTTCAGCCATCTCAAGGTAACGAGGTCCTTTTGCAAGTGTTCCGTACATTGTACCGATCTGTGAACGAAGACCTTTTCCTAAGTCCTCAAGACCTGCACCGATTGGAAGTCCGTCTTCAGAGAATGCACTCTGTGTACGTCCGTATACAATCTGTAAGAATAATTCTCTCATTGCTGTGTTGATCGCGTCACATACTAAGTCTGTATTTAAAGCTTCAAGAATAGTTTTTCCCGGTAAGATTTCAGAAGCCATAGCTGCTGAGTGAGTCATACCTGAACATCCAAGTGTCTCTACAAGAGCTTCCTGAATGATACCATCTTTTACGTTTAATGTTAATTTACATGCTCCCTGCTGTGGTGCACACCAGCCAACACCGTGTGTTAAACCGGAGATATCTTTTACTTCTTTTGCTTTTACCCATTTTGCTTCTTCTGGGATTGGAGCTGGTCCGTGATTTGCGCCTGATGCTACAGGACACATCATTTGTACTTCATGTGAATAAATCATGTTAAGGACTCCTTTCAAATATGAAATATTTTCTTTATAGTGTTTGTTATATCTTTAACACCTCATATATCTTTATTTTCTCATAAAGTTATCTTTTAGTCTATACATTTTTCTATTTTTTTAATCTAAAAATGTATTTTCAGCTTTTTTGTCGAATTTTATAGAATATCATTTAACAATTTCAGCGTTTCTGTCACTGTGTCTTGCCTGTTTTCTTCTCTCGTTCCATGCAATCGAAGCTCTCTTACCTGCACTTCTCCATTTAGAAAACAAGATATATAGATTAAACCAACCGGTTTTTCTACAGTTCCGCCTCCCGGTCCTGCGATTCCTGTTGTACTTAATGCTACATCTGCCTTTGCGGCTCTCGCTGCGCCAATTGCCATCTCTTCAGCCGTTTCTTTACTAACTGCCCCATACGTTTCCAATGTCTCGTGTTTCACTCCCAGAATTCTTTCTTTCGCTTCATTGGCGTATGTGATATATCCTTCCATATAGACTTCAGAAGCGCCCGAAACATTCAGAATTCTCCCTGCAAGCAGGCCACCTGTACAAGACTCTGCTGTCGTGATCGTATATCCTTTCTCCTGCAGTTTTTTGACAATCTGCTCTTCCAATGTCATCTTACATTCCACCTTTTGTTAAGACTTCTTTATTTTTAGCGACATAATCAATTAGCGATACTACCGTAAGAATTAAAGCAACGTAGATTAAAATTGTTTCCAGCATTGCAAAAGACGGACCAAAATCCATAATCATTACAATGATCATTACCATTTGGAGTACTGTTTTAAATTTTCCCCAATAGCTTGCTGCAATCACAATCCCGCTATCAGATGCCACAAGACGGAATCCACTAATAATAAATTCACGGCTAATGATGATGATTACGATCCATGCCGGTAGTCTTCCCATTTCAACCAAGCAGATCATTGCAGAACTTACAAGAAGTTTATCTGCCAACGGATCCATAAACTTCCCAAAATTTGTTACTAAATTATACTTTCTTGCAATTTTCCCATCTAATAAATCTGTAAGGCTTGCTACCACAAAAATTGCCAATGCAATCCACTTATCCATTCCCGGCACAATGTCCATCAACATAAATACAACAAAAAATGGAATCATCAAAACTCTTAATACAGTCAGCTTATTTGGTAAATTCATTATATAATCTCTCCTATCAAATCATATTCCAACGCTCCGGTAACTTTTACTCTTGCAAAATCTCCCGACATCAATTCTTCGTCCGTATTTACAAAAATAAGTCCGTCCACATTCGGTGCATCTTTATAAGTTCTGCCTACATAAGCATTTTCATCTGCAACTTTTCCCTCGATCAAAACAAGGACTTCTTGTCCGATCATGTCTTCTGCAAGATCAAATGCAATATCCTGCTGTAATTCCATTAGTTCTGCCTGTCGATCTTCCTTGACACTTTCTTCAATCTGACCATCCATTGATGCAGCCGGTGTATCCTCTTCTGCTGAATAGGTAAATACACCAAGACGATCGAATTCCATCTCATCTACAAAATCCATCAACTCTTCATGCTGTTCTTCTGTCTCTCCCGGAAAACCGGTGATCAATGTGGTGCGAAGCGCAATATCCGGAATTTCTTTTCGAAGTTTTCCTATGATCTCGATCAACTGTTCTTTCGATGTTCTTCTTCCCATTCTTTTTAAAATCTCATTACTTGCATGTTGAATCGGAAGGTCCAAATAATGGCAGATTTTCTTTTCTTCTTTCATAACTTGAATCAATTCATCTGTAATTTCTTCCGGATAACAATATAGAATTCGAATCCATTGAATCCCTGCAATTTTACACAATTCTTTCAAGAGTTTGTGTAAAGATTTTTCTCCATAGATATCTTTTCCGTAGAGAGTTGTTTCCTGTGCAACAAGAATTAATTCCTTCACTCCTTGGTCTGCTAATTCCTGTGCTTCCCGCAGTAGTTTTTCCATAGGAACACTTCGGAAATTGCCACGGATTTTCGGAATGATACAATAAGTGCAATGTTTATCGCACCCTTCTGCAATTTTCAAATATGCAAAATGTCCGCCTGTTGTCACTAAACGTTGTGTATTTACGTCTGGTAAAGCGTCTAAATCAGTCATTTCCACCAAAGAATGACCTTGAAGCGCTTCATCAATTGCCTCTACGATCTTATCGTAAGATGTCGTTCCAAGTACAGCATCTACTTCCGGAATTTCTTCAATAATCTCATTTTTGTAACGCTGTGCAAGACAGCCTGTCACGATCAATGCTTTTAGACGGCCTTCTTTTTTGTAATCGGCCATCTCCAAAATCGTCTGAATACTCTCTTCTTTTGCATCATTGATAAAGCAACACGTGTTAATTACAATCACATCTGCCTGTGTCTCATCATCAATCATCTGATGTCCTTTCGATGCCAAAAGACCAAGCATTACTTCTGTATCTACTAGATTTTTATCACAACCCAAAGATATAAATAGTATGTTCATCTACTTCTCCTTTACATTCAGCAGGGCAGATACTACGATGCACCTGCCCTTTTGTTACACATTATTGTTCTGAATCTTCCGCAA
Organism: uncultured Lachnospiraceae bacterium; assembly: GCA_900550235.1. Lineage (GTDB taxonomy): Bacteria > Bacillota > Clostridia > Lachnospirales > Lachnospiraceae > Faecalimonas. The sequence continues at coordinate 13,332 of URRQ01000002.1, read as the reverse complement.
TGATTTTAAGCTTTCCGCTGTTTAACTCATCAATTGCAACTGAAAGAGGTTTTTCTCCCTCTTTTGTCGGTACAAGTGGTGTTGCACCGTCAATAAGCTGTCTTGCTCTCTTAGATGTAGCAAGTACGATTGAATAACGGCTATTTACAATCTTTGTTGCGCCCTCCTCAACGTCCTGATTTACTACTTTCATCAAATCTGTATAAGATGGATGTAACATAAATTTATTCTCCTTTCACATAATCCTTTAATTGAGTTTTTATCTGTTCGACTAATTCTGTATTGCGGGATACTCTTCTGTGTTCTCCCTGAATAATCTCATGCATCTCTTTCACGCAAGCAGCCAAATCATCATTGATCACAAGATAATCGTAGGCTTCCATACCCTCTGCTTCTTCTGCCGCACGATGCATTCTTGATTCAATCACGTCCATTGTCTCTGTGCCTCGTCCTACAAGACGATTCTTCAACGTATCTGCATCCGGTGGAGTCACAAACAACAACAATGTCTCAGGAAATTTTTCTTTTACCTTCAATGCTCCTTGGATTTCAATTTCAAGAATCACATCTTTTCCGGCTTCCAGCTGTTCTTCAACATATGCGCGTGGAGTGCCATAATAATTATTTACGTACTTAGCATACTCTATTAACGCGTCCTGTGCAATCATTTTTTCAAACTCTTCTACAGTTTTGAAGAAATATTCCTTGCCATCTGTCTCTCCTTCTCGAGGATTTCTCGTTGTTGCAGAGATAGAAAGCGCATAATTATCATAGTTTTGAAGTAATTCTTTCATTAGTGTTCCTTTTCCTGCGCCGGAAAATCCGGAAACAACAATCAATATTCCTTTTTTCTTCATAACTTTTCTCCTCAACTACTCAATGTTTTGTATTTGTTCTCTTACTTTCTCAATACCTGTCTTCAGATCAATAGCATAATTCGATACTTCCAAATCATTTGCCTTTGATAAAATGGTATTGGCTTCACGGTTCATTTCCTGTGCAATAAAATCAAGCTTTCGACCCACGCCTTCCTTTTCTTCAAGGGTACTTTTCATGTGCTGAATGTGGCTTCTAAGACGTACTGTCTCCTCATCTGTACAGATCTTATCAGCAAAAAGAACGACCTCTGCTGCAATTCGTCCCTCTTCTAACTGCGCATCAGCTAATAACTCTTTTACTTTTGTTTCCAATTTTTCTCTGTACTCCGCAATGATTTGTGGAGAACGTTCTTCTACTTTATCAACAAGAATAAGCATGTCATCTAATTTTGCGATTAAATCTTTCTTTAAGTTCTCACCTTCTACAATTCTTGTCTCTACGAATTGTTGGAATGCACCTTCCAAAGCTTTTTTTAGTCCATTCCATAATTCCTCTTCATCCATAGACTGTTCTTCCATAGTCAAAACTTCCGGATAGCGTGAAAGTGTTGAAACTTTGATATCATTGTCCAAAGAAAATTTTTCTTCCATTTGTTTGAAATATTTCAGGTATTCTCCCGCCAAACTTTCGTTATATTTCAAAAGTACCTGTCCTTCTGAAAAATCTTCATATGTAATAAAGATATCAACCTTTCCTCTTTGCGCATATTGTTTCAAAAGATTTCGGATCGATGATTCAAAAAAGTTAAGTTTTTTAGGCATTCGAATATTTACATCCAAATATCTATGATTGACACCTTTTAACTCTACTGTAAATTTACGTTCCGCTTCAGAGATTTCACATCTTCCGAATCCTGTCATACTTTTAATCATTTTTATGCCCTCTTATTTGTATACAATTTTTACATTACTTCTTATTATAATCTATTTATGAACCATCGTCAAATCTTTTACAAGCATATAATCTATGATTTCATCTGCAATTTTTTCTTCATTTGGAATCAAATTCGGATAATCGCAGATAAATTTGGGATACATACAATTCTTTAACCCTTCAATTAAAATGATATCCGCTTCCGGAAAAAACTCCATAAGATCATATTCTGTAATTCCTTCAGTTTCTTTTACAATCTGAAAGCGATGGTCCGAAAAAACAGCTGTTCCATAGGCTCCTGCCATCTTATGTTTATAACTGTCTGTATTGGGTACATCGCCAACAAAATCATGCCCATCATGCTTGATTGTTGCAACTTTATAACCCTTTTCATTAAGTAGTGGAATTAGTTTTGTGATTAACGTTGTTTTTCCACTATTTTTATAGCCGCAAATTGCATAGATGACCGGCTTATTTATAGCATTTTTACACATACTTCTTCTCCCCTTTTTATCCCCTCTTTACCTGCACTGATTTCAACTAGGCAGTTACATTCTTTCATAGAGTTCATAACACCTGATGCATGACTCTCAGGAAACGTAATAACCCCGTTCTTCCATTTTCCTCGTACAAACCTTGGATTTTTACACGTTTTGGGATATTCTGAATCTGCAACAGCTACTCTCTCATCATGTCTATACCAATCACATCCACTTAATTTATGCAAAATCGGTCTCAAGAAAATTTCCAAAGATGCCAATGCAGCAAACGGATTTCCTGAAAGCCCTAATACGACCGTGTTTCCTAGCATCGCCGCTAACATTGGAGAACCCGGCTTCATTTTCACACCATGAAATAATATATCTGCTCCTAAAGTCTTTAAGACATCTTCTGTCAAATCTTTTACTCCTACAGAAACTCCCCCTGTTAAAATCAAAAGATCCGCTTTATCTTTCATTTTTTCGATTTTTTCAGACATGCTTTTTCTCTCATCCACCACAGACATTTTATTCAAAACTTTAACGCCCATTTCTTCCAGACGAGAAGAAATTAGGAATAAGTTGCTATTATAAATTTTCCCTTCCTCTAATTTTTCTCCCGGATTTATCAATTCAGAACCTGTCGTGATCACCGCAGCTTGAATATGCCGTTGTACCGGAATCTTCCGATATCCCATTGCTGCTGCAAGTCCGATTCTAACCGAATCTATACGTTCGCCTTTCTTCAAAATACAATCCCCTTCTTGGAAATCTTCTCCCGAAAAACAATAGTTTTCAAATGCTTTTTGTTCTTTATATATGTTTACAAATTCATCGCCCTTTTCTTGAAAAGTATAAGTATCCTCTTGACGAATTACCGTATTGGCTCCTTGCGGGATAGGGGCTCCGGTCATAATCCTTACTGCCTCTCCCCTTTGCACAGTTTTTTCCGAAATTCCTCCTGCATACACACAGTCTATAACTTTTAACTTCATCGAAGTTTCCTTGGTCACCCCAACTGTATCTTCTGCACAAATCGCATACCCATCCAGCGGGGAACGTGCAAACGGAGGTTGGTTTATACAAGACAAAAGGTCTTCTCCTAAAATTCTCCCTAGCGCTTGTTCTATATCTATCTTCTCGGTTTCTTTCACCGGATCAATCGCATTTCGTATTCTATCTATTGCTTCCTCTATCGCTATCATGTAAAAGTTCCTCATACTCTTCCAATGTATTCACATTTTTCAATGTTTCTTGTATTCCCTGTTTCTCCAAATATGAAACAGGAATGCAATTCGTCTGTATCAAATCCCTCAACTTATAGTTTCGTTTTTTCATCATTTCTTTTATAACCGGTATCATACTTTTTGTGTAAATTCCGGGAAAGGGCAACACAATATCTTTCTCTTTGTAAAATGCAGGTGTTCCATCCTTTTGAAATACTTCAATCAATTCATCCACCATTTCCTTTGTACATCCTATCATATCACATGGCATTACCAAAAGTGCATTTTCTTTACAAATAGAAAGTCCGCTCAGTATTCCACCGAGCGGTCCTCTCCTTTCATACAAATCCTCTACCAACTGGTATTTTTCAAAACAATATTCTCCATAAAGTTCATAATCTGATTTTTTCGCAACGGAAATATAAATCTCATCCGTCTTATCCATCGTTTCGACTATCCATTTCCAAAAAGATTTTTCTTCATATTGTAAAAGAGCCTTATTTCTTCCATGCATACGCTTATTTTCACCACCGGCCAATATAAACCCTGCTATTCTTTTTCTTCCCATACAATTGCTCCTGGACAGCACACTTTGACACAAGCAGGCTGTCTTCCTTCTCGAATACGTTCCACACATCCATCACACTTTGTCATTTTGCCAGCTTTATCAAACTGAATCACATGCAATGGGCAAGCCTTTTCACAAAGCTTACATCCTGTACACAATTCTTGATTTACCAAAATGAATTGTGTTTCTTCATCTTGATAGATTGCATGCTGAGGACATACTTGCATGCATTTACCGCAATGGATACATCCTACACAAATATTTTTTTCAAATTCATGTTCTTTATCTGTATACTTCTGAATCGACCTAAAACTGATTGCATGTTCATCTTCTGCCTGATAGTGCGCGTCCAAACAAGCAACATAACAAGCATAACATCCTACGCATTTGGAGCGGTCCAATTTTATTCTATATGCCATTTTTCTTACCTTTTATATCTTCTCTATCTTACAAAAATAACTTTTATATCCCGGGAATCCTGAAATTGGATCCAAATAATCTTTTGAAATCAAATCATTGGCTTCTCCTTTTACATTTCCATGATAAACATGAACAATTCCAGGATAATTGTTGGTTGAAAGAACAATAGTTCCTTTCATTTCACCTACAGGAGATTTTACGATTGCCGCTTCGCCTTCTTGTAGATGATATACTTCTGCATCACTCGGATGAAGTTCGATAAACGGTTCCCTTTCTAAATCTGCAAGCCATGGAATTCTGTATACTCTTGAATGAAAGCGATGTGGTTTTCTAGTTCCTGCATTCAAGATAAGTGGATACTCTTCCCGATCCACAGCTGAGTATTCCCGAAAGTCTTTATATTCCGGCAGACCTTTATAACCATATGTATCATGATATTTTTCTAAAATCTGTGAACAAAACTCCACTTTTCCAGATGGAGTCTGAAATCCATGTTTCTTGTACAGCTTTTCTTCCGGATACCGAATCTTTTTGCTCATAAGTCCTTCTGGGTGCAAACGCAATTCTTCTACTGTAAGTCCAGACGGTTCTAATATGTAATTCATATAATTCTCGTATCCTTTTTCTAATACCTCATCATGAAGTCCCATTCTCAGAAGCATCTGAATGATGATTTCAATATCGTTTTTAGATTCACCCAACGGTTCAATTGCTTTCTGAGAAACTGCAAATTTTCCGCCTTTTAATGATTTTACTTCTTCTCTTTCGAAAGAAGTACATGCAGGAAGTATCACATCGGCCATATCACAAGAATCTGACATAAAAAGATCTACATTTACGAAAAATTCTAATTTACTCATCGCTTCCTGTAAATAATCAGGCTGCGGCCACATTCTTCGGTTAAATCCAAATCCCACAAATGCTTTGATCGGATAAGGTTCTTCTTTTAAAATATAATCAGCTAATCTAGTGCACTGTGCCTCATCGCATGGCAAATCAAACCATACCGGAAAATCTTTTTCACCAATTGCTTCTTCTGTATCAAGCCTCTTTACTTTTCCAAACTCATTACATGGCGCTGCCGGGCCTGACATGACCCGATTTCCACCCTTGATATCATAATTTCCTGTCAACGCAGGTAAAATCTGTACTGCCCGGTAATTTTGTACACCATTTATATGATGCACAACTGTACATGCAGAAAACATGATTCCTGCCGGACCATTTGTTGCATACATGCGCGCTGCTTGTATGATCTTCTCCGGATCTTCGCCTGTAATTTCACTCACTCGATCCGGCGTAAAGTCTTTCACGTAATTCCGATACGCTTCAAATCCATATACATAGTTTTCTACAAATTCTTTGTCATATAGATTTTCTGAGATTATGACGTTGGCCATTCCAAGAGCAAGCGCTCCATCTGTTCCCGGTAAAATTCTAAGATGTATGTCTGCCTCACACGTTGTGGCAGTCTTTCTCGGATCTACAACAATAGTTTTTACACCCTTTTTCTTTAGTTGTTGATACATTGGACTCATTGGCGTATTGGAATGATACAAATTAGATGTCCAAAATAATACTGTTTTAGCATTTTGCAGATCAGGAAAACAAATATTATTACCATAAATAGATTTCCAAGCAATATTAGCGGCTTGAAAACATGTGCTGGATTCCGTACAGAAATTAGGTGAGCCAAAAGCGTTTGACAATCGTAGCAATGCCGGTCTATACCACTTTGGATATCCTGCATAAAATATCGTAGACTTTGCCCCGTACGTTTCTCTAATATTTAATAATTTTTCTGAAATCAGGTCAAAAGCTTCTTCCCATGCAATTCTTTCGAATTTTCTGCTTCCTTTTTCACCAATTCTCTTCATCGGGTACAGTATCCGATCTTTATTGTATACATATTGTTTGGAAGCTGCGCCTTTGGCGCATAATCCGCCATGGCTCCCTTCAACTGATATAATTTTCCCTTCTTTTACACGTGCATCAATCGGGCAACACGGTCCACAAATCCCACAAAAAACTTTTTTTACTTCTGTTTTATCCAAGTTTTTCTATCTCCTCTTTTAATTTTTCAAGAACATTTACAATTACTTTTCTCGGGCATGCTGCGTTCATGCGAATGAAACCTTTTCCTTCTTCTCCAAAGAAAGTTCCATCATTAACAGCGAGATGACAATCCTTCAATAAAAATTCATGGATCTGATCATCAGACAACCTTAATTGTCTTAAATCCAGCCAAAGCAGATAAGTTCCCTCCGGCTTATATACGGTTATCTGCGGAATTTTTTCCTGAATATAGTTAACAATATAATCTAAATTTTCTTCGATATATACATTTAACTCTTCCAACCAATCTTGTGAATCTTCGTATGCTCCCAGTAATGCTGCCTCTGAAAAAGCATTATTTTCTGCCGCATGTGACCTTTCACATATTGTTTCAAATTTCTCTCGCAACTCTGCATTTCTAATAAAACAATTCGCTACATGTATACTTGCAAGATTAAATGCTTTAGATGGAGATGTAAATATAAAACTCTTTTCAGCAATTGTTTCTGATATTTCTGAAACAAATGTGTGCGTATGGTTTTTAGTAATCAATTCACTATGTATATCATCAGAAATGATATACAAATTATGACGTTCACAAATATCAACGATTTTCTCTAATTCTTCTCTTGTCCATACTCGCCCAACCGGATTATGAGGATTGCATAGAATAAATGCCTTTGTTCTAGGTGTTATTTTTCGTTCAAAATCTTCAAAATCTATCGTATAATAACCATTTTGATTCTTCATACAACTTTCTACTACTACTCTTCCAGTATCTTCAATTGCACGATAAAACGGACCATATACCGGTGTATGGATAATAAACTCATCCCCCGGCTCAGATATACTCTGTATTGCAAATGTAATCCCTAAAACCACATTCGGTACATAGCAAATCCACTCTCTCTTTACTTCAAGATTATGGCGTTCTTTCATCCAATTCATAATCGCGCAATAGTATCGTTCCGACAAAAACTGATATCCAAATACTCCATGCTCTGCTCGTTCTTTTATGTTTCTTTTAATTGCTGGTGCAATCTCAAAATCCATATCCGCAATCCACATTGGTGTAACGTCTTCTGTTACAAACGGAACATCCCACTTTACACAATTGGTTCCTTTGCGATTTATAATGTTATCAAATTCATACATTTTTAAATCTCCTTCATTGCTCCTACTTCTTTCTCATATAAATGACAGGCAACAAAATGATTTTCTTTTATTTCCCGTAATTCAGGTGTTTTATGTTTACAAATATCTTTTGCCAATCTGCATCGTGTACAAAAACGACACCCCTCTTTTGGATTCACAGGACTTGGTGCTTCTCCTTCCAAAGGAATACGTTCTCTTTTTTCTTCCGTATCTGGATTTGGAATCGGAATCGCTGACAATAGCGCTTCTGTATATGGATGTAATGGGTTAGAATACAACTCTTCTGTTTCAGCCAGTTCCACCATATTGCCTAAGTACATAACGCCAACTCGATCTGATATATATTTTACCATAGAAAGGTCATGCGCGATAAAAATACTTGTTAATCCTCTTTCCTTCTGTAGTTTCACAAGCAAATTCACTACTTGAGCTTGCACGGATACGTCCAATGCCGAGATTGGTTCGTCACACAATAAAAATTCCGGATTTACTGCAAGCGCCCTTGCAATTCCGATTCTCTGTCTTTGTCCACCTGAAAATTCATGCACATATCTACTTGCATGTTCTGGATTTAATCCTACTTGTCTTAGAAGATTCTGTACTGCTTCTATCTCTTCTTCTTTTGATTTTGTCAATCCATGAATCCGTATTCCTTCCGCAATAATATCATGAACCTTTAATCGGGGATCCAAGGAAGAATATGGATCCTGAAAAATCATCTGCACATGTTTCGTCAACTCTTTACGCTCTGCGGCATTCAGTTTATGAATGTCTTTTCCTTTGTAAAGAACCTGTCCATCTGTTTTATCATATACACCAACACACGTTCTTCCACATGTTGTTTTTCCACACCCAGACTCTCCAACAATTCCTAATGTCTCACCTTCATAAATTGTAAATGAAACATCATCTACAGCCTTTAAAACTTTTTTAGAACTACTGTGAAAATATTTTTTCAAGTGCGACACTTCCATAATGGGCTTTTTATTATTCATTATCTTCTTCCTCCTCAAATCGAATATCCGTATATCCTGATTGTGGATGATAAAGCCAACAAGCTGCTTTGTGTCCTTCTCCAAATTCAAACTGTGGTGGCATTGCTTCCAAACAAACCTTCATACAATATTTACATCTTTCTGCAAATGGACATCCAACTGGTGGATTAATCAAATCCGGTGGTGTTCCTTCAATGGAAATAAGCTTTTTCCCTTTTCCCAGCTCCAAACTTGGCGCCGCTTTTAGTAGAGCCCATGTATATGGATGCTTATGTTTAAAAAAGATTTCTCTACAACTTCCTTCCTCGACTACTTTTCCTGAATACATTACAATAATTCTATCTGCAATATCAGCTACCACACCTAAATCATGTGTTATCAATATAATTGTAGTTCCTAGTTCTTCTTGAATCTTTTTCATTAATTCTATAATTTGAGCTTGTATTGTAACATCCAATGCTGTAGTTGGCTCATCTGCGATCAGTACCTTTGGATTACCAGATAACGCAATCGCAATCATCACTCTCTGCCTCATTCCCCCTGATAATTCGTGTGGATATTTTTTCATACACATTTCTTCATCTGGAATTCCAGCTAAACGGAGCATTGTCAACGCTCGTTTTTTAGCTTCCGATTTATCAAGCTTATTATGATTCAAAATATTTTCCATAATTTGTTTTCCGATATTCATAGTCGGATTCAACGATGTCAATGCATCCTGAAAAATCATAGAACATTTCGCCCCACGATAATCACACCATTCTTTTTCCGATTGTTCTAAAATGTTTTTTCCTTCAAACAGGATCTCACTTCCGTCTTTTATCTCTCCTGGTGGCATTGAAATCAAGCCCATAACCGATTTTGATGTTACGGATTTTCCACACCCTGATTCTCCTACAATCGCAAGTGTTTTTCCTTTTTCTACATCAAATGTCACATCTCTTACTGCCTGTACTTCGCCCGCATAAGTATGATATGATACTCTTAAATTCTTTATTTCTAAAACTTTATCCAATTTTCTTACCCCCTACTTTACCATTTTAGGTTCTAAGGCATTGCGAAGCGAATCTCCAATGACATTAAAACTTAACACAGTAAGTACAATGAATAATCCTGGGAAAATTGCCAAGGTTGGTTTATCCATAATATACACTTGTGCTCCCTGAAGCATTGTTCCCCATGATGCCTTTGGCAACTGAACTCCTAATCCCATAAAACTCAAAGCAGATTCTGTTAAAATTGCTCTTGCTACCGCTAAACTTCCGGCAACTATAATTGAAGATGTCATGTTCGGTATAATATGCTTAAAAATAATCTGAAAATGCCCTGCTCCTAGATGTCTAGAGGCAATAATAAAGTCTTTTTCTTTTAATGACAATGTCTCTGCTCTTGTAATTCTGGCAATCTGGCACCATTCAAATAATCCTAAAATGATGATCATGGAATATACTTTTGGAGGGAAAATAGAATTAATAACCACCATAAGAAGAAAACTTGGCACAGACATAAAAATATCTGTAAATCTCATCAAAAACATATCCACTTTTCCACCCATATATCCACTTATTGTTCCAATTAGTGTTCCAATCGTTGTAGACAAAAGCATCGATAAAAAACCAACAGAAAGTGAGATTCTTCCTCCATACAACGCACGTGTAAAATAATCTCTTCCTAATTCGTCCGTTCCAAACCAATGTTTTGCAGATGGTGACATCAACTTTTGCATGACATCCTGCTTATCAGGATCATACGGACATAACGGTGCAAAAACTGCACTAACTAAAATCAGTAATAAAATTATAGAACAAATCATAGCCAATCTATTTTCTTTCAATGATTGTAAGACATCTCCTAAGAGTCCTCTGCTATACTTTGCACTAATTTTCTGTTCTTCTTTTTTAACTCTTTGAAAACTATCCGCTTGTATTTTATATGCCATTTTATTATCCATTTTTTCTACCCATTCCTTGTCTGATCTTTGGATCTACTACTGCATACAGCAAATCTGCCAAAAAATTTCCCAGTATCAGAATTATGCAAGAAAACATTGTGAATCCCATGATAACCGGATAATCTCTTGATGTTACAGCATCCATTGCAAGTCTTCCTATTCCAGGCCAAGAAAAGATACTTTCCGCAACAAAAGAACCGCAAACAAGCCCTGCAATATTAATTCCCGCCAAAGTAATAATCGGAAGTAAACAGTTCTTCAAAACATGCTTTTTTAAAATATTTTGTTTGGTTGTTCCTTTTGCTTTTGCCGTCACAACATAATCTTCTTCTAATTGAGAAATTGTATTCGAACGTATATATCTTGTAAATACTGCTGTATTATTCAAACTCAAAACGATAACCGGAAGTATCATATGCCACACCATATCCCCAAATGTATTGACGTTGGTTGTTCGCATTCCTCCACTTGGAAACCAATTCAATTTTAATGCAAAAATAATAATCAATACCATAGACAGCCAAAACTGAGGAATCGATATACCTAGATAGGACAAAAAGCTAATCACATTATCTGCCAGTTTGTTTTTCTTCAATCCTGCCCATAATCCAAGTGGAATTGATATCAGAACAGATAAGGCCAATGCTGAACCCATAAGCATTAATGTGGATGGTAACCTTTCACCAATCATTTCTGCAACCGGACGATGTTTATAAATGGAAGTTCCAAAATCTCCTCTCACAACATGTTTTAGCCAATTTATATATTGTTCCACTATAGATCCATCCACTCCATATTCCACTCTGATTGCCTGTATTTCTTCTTCTGTCATTCCTGGCCGTATATAGTTCTGAATCGGTTCTCCAGGTGCTGCATGAATAATCATAAAAGAAAAAATACTGACTAGTATTACAACTGGTATCAGTTGTAAAAATCGTTTGAAAATGTATTCTTTCACTTTTATTCTCCCTTAATCTACATATATTTTTAATTCAGGAAAAGACCGTTCTCCCTTGAACGGTCTTTTCTAAAATCTTTATTTTTCCATAGAAATTTTCAAGTAATCTTCAAATACAGGCACTCTCTTAATTGCATCTAATCCCTTAAACTCTTTTCTCGCAACCATCACATAATTTGTATTCGCCATTGGATACATAGAATAGTCTTCATTCATCTGTACCTGAAGTTCTTTGTAATACTTATCTTTGTCCTCTTCTGTAAGAGCCTGTGATGCTTTTTTCCAAAGTGCTTTTGTTTCCGGACTTACATAGAATCCAATTTCAAGATTATCTCCTGTCCAAGATGTCAACTTAGAAGCAGGGTCTGCATTCAACTGATCCATTCCATTGGAAGCCAAATCCCAAGAAGTATCCTCCACAGGAGTTCCTGTAAGCCAAGATGCAAATAATTTAGGGAAAAATGCCGGAGAATCCAATCCTTCAATCTCTACATTCACACCGATTTCTTTTAACTGCTGCTGAACAACCTGTGCTGTTTCTTTCATATTTGGTCTGTTTTGGTTATAAATATAATGCAATGTTTTTTCTGTTAAACCAGTTTCTTTTGCAAGCTTTCTCGCCTCTTCAATGTTTTGCTTATAACCTTCCATCTCATCATTGTAATATAAGTTCTGAGGTGCACAGAAATTCTTGGCCGGAAGAGCAAGTTCTTCTGAACCATAGCCACCTTGAATGATCTCATCTACGTTCAACGCAAGTGCAATTGCTTTTCTAGCCTTAATGTCTTTCATATTTGGACTCTGATAATTATAAGCCATATAATTCAGACGGCCTTCTGGAATGCTATATACTGTATAGTTATCATCTTTTTCATATTTTTCCAGTTTCGTAGGATTTGTTACACGCATTACGGAGATTTCTCCACTCTGAAGAGCTGCTTCTTGTGCGCTTTCATCTGTTATTGTCTTAATGATAACCTGATCAAGACTCGCTTTTCCTCTGTAATAATCATCATATCTTTCATATACGATGCTCTCTCCTTGGTTCCACTCTTTTAATTTAAATGGACCGGAACCAATTCCCGCATTCAATGCTTCTGTATTTTTGATAATGTGAATATCTCCCCCAAATGCATGCTCTGGGAAAATCTGCAAACGTCCAAATTCTGTTTCAAACGCACTATACGGTGCAACCAATGTAAGATTAACTGTTAAATCGTCTACTTTTTCTGCCTGTAAGTTGTTTCCATCATATTTAACATTACTTGCATCTGCTGAGTTTGAAGGCTCCTGAATTGCTTTAATGGAAAAAATAACATCGTCCGCTGTAATCGGCTCTCCATCATGCCATGTAAGACCTTCTTTTAATTTCATCTGATAATGACATCCATCCTCTGCAGTCGGTTCAAGACTTTCTGCAAGATACCATCTTGTTTCATCTTTATTTACAATAAATAGTGGATCAAAACATGGTGAAAATGCTATTAACTGATCATCACTTCCATATGCACTAAATGGGTTAATCCATGTCACAGAATCCGAATTAATTGGAACAATAAAAGTTCCTCCACCTTCTGTTGTTTGTGTGCTACTACTGTTTTCCTGGTTCTTCTTATCAGAATTACCCCCACATCCAACAAACATTGTCATTGTCATCGCCGCTACAAGCAATAATGACACTATTTTCTTTTTCATTTTCCCTCTCCTCTCTTTTGTTAGGTACTGTAAAGTTTTACAGTCCTATTTTTATTAAAAACCTTTTATTTTCAAGGG
>URRQ01000001.1 GCA_900550235.1 uncultured Lachnospiraceae bacterium | reverse complement strand
GTAAAGAAATCGGACTTGGCGGACGTATCAATACAGTTCTTCAGTCAGCATTCTTTAAACTTGCTAACATCATTCCAGAGGAGCACGCTATCGAATTAATGAAAGCTGCTGCTAAGGCTACATACGGCAAGAAGGGTGACAAGATTGTTCAGATGAACTACGATGCAATCGATGCAGGTGCTAAGGAAATCGTTGAAATCAACGTTCCGGAAGCTTGGAAAGATGCAGAAGACGAAGGATTATTCACACCAGAGATCAAAGGCGGAAGAAAAGACGTTGTTGATTTCGTTAAAAATATCCAGACAAAAGTAAATGCTCAGGAAGGTAATAACTTACCAGTATCTGCATTTACAGAATATGTTGATGGTTCTACACCATCAGGATCTTCAGCATTTGAAAAACGTGGTATTGCAGTAGATATCCCAGTATGGAAACCAGAGAACTGTATCCAGTGTAACCGTTGTGCATACGTATGTCCACACGCAGTTATCCGTCCAGTTGCTCTTACAGAAGAAGAAGTTGCAAATGCACCGGCAGGTCTTGAGACAATCGATATGATCGGTATGCCAGGTGTGAAATTCACAATGACTGTATCTGCTTATGACTGTACAGGATGTGGATCATGTGCTAACGTATGTCCAGGTAAGAAGGGTGAAAAAGCTCTTGTTATGGAAAATATGGAAGCAAACGCTGGAAAACAGGATTACTTCGACTATGGTAGAGAAATCCCTGTAAAACCAGAAGTTGTTGCTAAATTCAAAGAAACAACAGTAAAAGGTAGCCAGTTCAAACAGCCATTACTCGAGTTCTCAGGAGCTTGTGCAGGTTGTGGTGAAACACCTTACGCTAAATTAATCACACAGTTATTTGGTGATAGAATGTATATTGCTAACGCAACAGGTTGTTCTTCAATCTGGGGTAACTCTTCACCATCTACACCATACACAGTAAACGAAAAAGGACAGGGTCCTGCATGGTCTAACTCATTATTCGAAGACAATGCTGAGTTCGGTTACGGTATGTTATTAGCTCAGAGAGCTTTAAGAGACGGTCTTAAGACAAAAGTTGAAAGACTCGTTGAAGAAGCTAAGAATGAAGACGTTATTGCAGCAGCAAAAGAATACTTAGATACATTTGCTTGCGGAGCTACAAACGGAACAGCAACAGATAACCTTGTTGCAGCACTTGAAGCTTGCGATTGTGATTGCGAACTTAAGAAAGATATCTTAAAGAACAAAGACTTCTTATCTAAGAAATCACAGTGGATCTTCGGTGGTGACGGATGGGCTTACGATATCGGATTCGGCGGTGTTGACCATGTATTAGCAAGTGGTAAAGATATCAACATCATGGTATTCGATACAGAAGTTTACTCTAACACAGGTGGACAGGCTTCTAAAGCTACTAAGACAGGTGCTGTCGCACAGTTCGCAGCAGGCGGAAAAGATGTGAAGAAGAAAGACCTCGCAGGTATCGCAATGAGCTATGGTTATGTATACGTAGCACAGATCGCTATGGGTGCAGACCTCAACCAGACAGTAAAAGCAATTGCAGAGGCTGAGGCTTATCCAGGACCATCACTTATCATTGCTTACGCTCCATGTATCAACCATGGTATTAAGAAAGGTATGAGCAAAGCTCAGACTGAAGAAGCATTGGCAGTAGAATGTGGATACTGGAATAACTTCAGATTTAACCCAGCTGCAGAGGGTGCTAAATTCACTCTTGACAGCAAGGCTCCAGTTCTTGAAAACTACAAAGACTTCTTAAATGGTGAAGTTCGTTATAACGCTCTTGCAAGATTCAATCCAGAAAAAGCTGAAGTAATGTTCGCTAAGAACGAAGCAGAAGCTAAGGAAAGATACGAATACCTTCAGAAACTTGTAACACTTTACGGTGGAGAAGAAAAATAATAAAAAATTGAATTTTAGAAGATAGAATTTATTTCTGCCGGCAGGATATCCTGTCGGCAGTTTTATTTGTAAAGAGGTTATGCTATACTTGTTTTAGAAAATTTCGTTTTTATAGGAAGTGAGAATAAAAAGAGGATGTAGTGGAATATGATAAATGTTTATTTGTGTGAAGATGAAGAAATGCAACTTGATTTTATTCGAAGTATGTTAGAAACGGGTATTGCGGAGAGAAAAATAGATGCAAAAATAATTTCGGCCAGGAAAAGTCCGAGAGATACTTTGCTGGATGCAAAAAGTAGAAGAAATGAAAAATCTCTGTTCGTTATAGATATTCAGCTAAATGATTTTTCCATGAATGGTATTGATTTGGCAAGAGAACTGAAAGAAATTAGCGACGAATTTCATTTCGTTTTTTTAACGTCGGAATGGACATTGGCATATAAGACTTTTGAATATCAATTAGGTGTTTTAGATTACATAGTGAAAGATCCTTCGATGTTTATGCATGTGTTGAATATTCGTTTAAAATAGAATATTATACAGATAAATAAATTCAATAAGAGGAATTGTATCCGTAAGACTGGAGTGATATGAGTATGAAGAAGAAGCAGAGCAGAATTATGAAAATACTAATTGTTGTCGTTATAATTGTGGCAGTTATAGGGTGCTTTGAAATCTGCCATTACTACAAATATCCAATTAAGAAAAAAGTTGTCGAGAGAGTAGATGGAACTTTATTGATGAGAGGAAGTACTTCAGAAGAGACTATTCCTATAAGTATCGTAGTGGAAGCAGTGGAAAGTACATATTTCTTTAAGAATAAACCGGCTACTCTTTTAGGAGAATTACGGGTATTACATAATGAAGAAGCCGTGTTTGAAACAGAACTTTATGTAGATGATCTAGCGGTGAATATATACAATGCTGAAAATCATAATACAGAGCCATCGGTATTCACTTCGGTTACTGCAGATTTGAATCACATTCTTATAGGCGCTCCTAAAAAGTATTTTTTGTTTGATAAAATGAGGGATGATATAAGTAAGGAAGAAAATTTACTCGTAGTGGCAAGCAAAAATACAAATGAGAATGCAGAGGATATCATACATTTTTTTAAAGAAAAATCTTCAGCTGTAGAAGAATGGTTAAGAGAAAATGGGTGGTAATACCAAGAATGTTGGTATTCCTAATATATTCTAAAAGTCGGTGATGTCTATGGGAGTAGTGTGGTAAGACTATGCTTATTTGTGTTGCTCGAAAACTGAAATTTTGTTAGAATGAAGAAGGAACAATATTGAGTTACTATAAATTGAATACGAAGTATAAAGATCAGATAAAGAGCTGATGGAACGGTGTAAGACGCTGAAAAGTATATGAAAAAGTAATGGAAGTGTGATTAGATTGTGGAAGAAATAGTTGAAGTATGTTAAACTCAAATAAAAAATGAATGGATTAGGAAAGCAATGTCAAAATATACGAAGACTAGAATTATGAATGCATTTATCTACTTGTTAAATGAAAAAAGTATGGATCATCTAACGGTAAAAGATGTGATTGAAACTGCAGAAGTGAATCGAAATACATTCTATTATCACTTTGAAGATATTTATGATTTATTACATCAGGTTTTGCTTAAGAAATTAGATGATTTTTCCAATGCAACAGAGAGATATGATACCTTTTATGAGGAATATGTTCGTTCCGCAAGATTTTTTTTGGAAAATAAGAAAGCAATGTCTCATATTTACCATTCAAAGGATAGAGAACTTTTAGAGATATATATGGAAAAAGTTACAGCTATATTCGTGGAACGGTTTGTGCGAGAGGCGGCGGTTTCCTATGAAATATCGGAGGAAGGGATTGCATATCTGACAGAATTTTACAGTTATGCAATTGTAGGCAATACAATCCACTGGATTCAGGAAGGAATGCCACCTTACCGTGAACGACATTTGTATCTTGTATCAAAATCCTTTGAAGATTCGATTGATGATATGATTGCGTCTTATATAAAGCATCAGAATTCTAATGAAAACTAAAGAAATACAGACAATAATTAAAAAATGTGTGAAATGCAGATGAAGCGAAAGTTTTGTCTGTATTTTTTTTGTGCCTTTTTCGATATGATAGTGCCATCAAAAGAGAGAAAGAAAGAAGGTGAACGGAATGAAAGTGCTGAAAAAGGTGAAAATTGTATATAGCATAGTGTCTTTGGCATTGGTGTTGTACGGAGTGTTTTTACTTCTGTATCCACAGATTGGAATATATTGGATGTATAAGATCGGCAGTGTGCTTTTTATCGGAATTGGTATTGCGAAGGTAGTTGGATATTTTTCCAAGGATGTTTTACAATTGGCATTTCAACACGATCTGGCAATGGGTATCGTATCCATGATAATCGGACTTCTGATGCTGATATGGACAAGAGATATGATACGCATTCTGACAATCTGTCTTGGATTGTTTATGCTGGTAGAAGCATTGTTAAAGATTCAGACAGCAATTGATGCGCGACAGATTGGAATGAAAAGCTGGTGGCTGATTTTAATTATTGGACTTACAACAGCAGTAATCGGAGGGTTGCTTGTTGCAGTCCCAATCCGAGGAACGAATCTGATCATCCGGATGATGGGATTGATGATTCTTGCGTATGGAATTATGAATTTATATGTGGTGCAGAACACGGTCAATACATTTCGAAGAGATTGTACAATAGAAATCTATGGGAAAGAAAACGAATAATACGAAGGAGAATTTACTATGGGATTTACAAATGAATTGAAAAAAGTAACATTAAAGACGGCGTTTCACTATTTAGAGAAAGATCCGGAGAAAAATGCGGATAAATTAATGACGCTTGTGGATACATTTGCCGGAGATGGACCGGATAGCTTTCCGACACAGAGAGCAGCATTTCGAAAAGTGCTGGAAGATCCGGAAAATAATATGTATCAGTTGATTATGAGTGTATTGAAAGATATTGATAAAGAAGTAATGAAAGCTACATTAGAAAACTTCTTCTTTAATGCGAATATTGTAGGATGGCCAAAGCAGGAAGAAAATCGAAAGAAATATGGATGTAACATTCCGTGGGCAATTTTAATGGATCCTACGTCTGCTTGTAATTTACATTGTACAGGTTGTTGGGCTGCAGAGTATGGAAATAAATTAAATCTAACATTCGATGAAATAGATTCCATTATTACGCAAGGAAAAGAATTGGGAATCTATATGTACATTTATACAGGCGGAGAACCGCTTGTCAGAAAAAAAGATTTGATCGCGTTATGTGAAAAACATCATGATTGTCAATTTTTAAGCTTCACAAATGCAACGTTGATCGATGAGGAATTTGCAGACGAGATGCTTCGTGTGAAAAACTTTATTCCGGCAATTAGTGTAGAAGGATTTGAAAGTGCAACAGATGGACGCAGAGGAAACGGAACGTACCAAAAGGTTGTGAAAGCAATGGAAATCTTGAAAGCAAAACATCTTCCATTTGGTTTATCCTGCTGCTACACAAGTCAGAATTTGGATTCAATCAGTTCCTTTGAATTTGTAGATCAGATGGTCAAATGGGGAGCGAAATTTGTCTGGTATTTCCATTATATGCCGGTTGGAAATGATGCAGTTCCTGAGTTGCTTCCAAATCCGGAGCAGAGAGAGTTCATGTATCACAGAATTCGCGAGATCAGAAGCACGAAGCCTATTTTTGCAATGGATTTCCAGAATGATGGTGAATATGTAGGAGGTTGTATCGCAGGAGGAAGACGGTATCTTCATATCAATGCGAACGGAGATGTAGATCCATGCGTATTTATACATTATTCAGATTCAAATATTCGGGAAAAAACATTACTGGAGTGTTTGCAATCTCCGATTTTTATGGCATATCATGACGGACAGCCGTTCAATGAGAACCATTTACGCCCATGTCCGATGTTGGAAAATCCGGAAATTTTGCGAAACCTTGTGAAGAACACAGAGGCAAATTCTACGGATTTGCAATCGCCGGAAAGTGTGAATCATTTGTGCGATAAGTGTGTAGATTATGCAAAGAATTGGACTCCGGTTGCAGAAAAACTGTGGACAGAGAGTCAGGAAAGAAAACATAGAATTCAATAGAAGCATGTACTTTTAACCCCTGTGTTCTGCCAGTGATCATTTGTGGAATGGCAGGGGTTTTCCGTATGTGTTTCAAAGGAAAAGGAGCGATTGTAATTGTCTGTACAGAAGAATTACCGGAGACGGAGAGAATGCGAAAACATTATATCAAATAAACAGACGATATGGAAAGCGGTCGGACGGATTCTGCTTCTTGTTGTTCTCCTTTGGTTTGTGTTTCATAAGCATTATCGAGAAATTTATGAAAATATATGTCGCGCAAGTATTGGAACTATCATTTTGATTTCCGGTATGGGGATTTCATATCAGATCATATGGGGAATGGCATTGTATGTATTGATGAGAAAAAAGAATCCGCAAATTACAATAAAGAATGCGATTGAAAATGTGTATCTTGGATTTTTTGCGAGTATCGTTGCGTTTACGTTGGGAGAGCTTCCGATGAAAATATTTCATCTTCATAAACATGAAGTAGATATGGGGGAGGCAGTTGGTTTTATCAATTTGGATTATATATTGCATAAGTGTGCGGTGCTTTTTTGTAACCTTGTATTGCTTCTCTTTTTCGGAAGAACAATAGAATGTGCAGAGATTACGAGATATATTGTGTGTGGCTTTGGGATTTGTATTACCATTGTAGCTACTTTGGTTTTGATTGGGTTTTCTAAAACAGTCAATCGTTTGGCATGTAGAGCGTTGGAAAAACTACCAAACAAAGAGAAATGGGTTGGAAAAAAGGAGAAGGGAATTTATCAGTTCAATATGATGTATCAATGCGGGCAATTCATGAAAAAGGAGCGGGGAGCAATGCTTCTTGCGTTTTCGCTTCAGAGTGTAAAATTACTGGTGATGTATGGAATTCCATTTTTTTGTTTGCGTTCGACAGAAGAGGCTGCGCTTACGTTCATCCAAATTTTGGTTTTGACCGGTTTGGTAAATCTAATATCTAGTGCGCTACCAAATGTATCAGGAATGGGATCTGTAGAACTAGCGTTTATTCTTGTTTTTACGCATTATATTTCGGAGGCGACAGCATCTTCGGTGTTGGTTTTGTATCGATTTGCAACGTATTTTTTACCATTTCTTGTAAGTATGATTGCGTGTAAATATGTGAAACGAAAAGAGTATGAGAAAAACAATTGGGATAGAAGGAGAGAGCTTGGCGAAATACGGCGGTGATGAGTATGAAAAAGATAGAAGATATTTTTGCGTTGAATCAGTGGGAAAAGGTGCAGGATTCTTTGGCGAATTTGATGGGGATGGCGATTTTAATGGTGGATTATCGGGGTGTACCGGTGACAAAGCATAGTAATTGTTGTTTATTTTGCCAAAAGGTACGTGAAGACCCGATTTTGAAAAAATATTGTGAGAAGTGTGATTCGAGAGGGGGAGCAGAGGCTGTACGTGAAAATCAACCGTATATTTATCAATGCTGTTTTGGATTGATTGATGTTGCAATTCCAATTGTGTTACAGAATGTATATTTAGGTTCTCTTATGATTGGGCAGGTGAGAACAGATAGAGAGGATCTGGAAAATATTGTTTCGCTACCGGAGCATCGGATTTTAAAAGAACATGTAGCGGAACTACGGCAATATTATGAAGAGGTTCCGATGTTGGAATATTCTCAAATAAGTAAATGTTCGCAGACCCTATCAAAAATGTGTCAATATATGGTAGAAAATAAAGAAATCGAAGAAAACTCCCATCATATGATTGCATGTGAGAAAGAAGAGGCGTCTGTCTTGAAAGAGAATGGTTTTGTCTTACAAGCGAAAGATTATGTACGAAGTCATTTGGAAAATGATGTATCATTGACGGAAACGGCAAGGCATTGTGCGATTAGCCCTAGTTATTTGAGCAGAGTATTTGTAAAAGAGACCGGACAGTGTTTTTCTATGTATGTGTCAGAAGAAAAAATAAAAAAAGCCAAAGAGTGGCTAGAAAATCAAGAGATGTCGGTAAGTGAGATTGGAGATCGACTGGGCTTTAATGAGACCGGATATTTTATAAAAATCTTTAAAAGAAACGTAGGAATGACTCCGGGAATGTATCGGAAATATAGAAAAAATGCTGACTCAACAATTGAAAAGACAAAATAGTACAATCTTGAAGTAAGAGAGCAAATTAGTATTATGAAAATCTATCAAAATGTGATATCAAAATACAGAGAATTTGTAGGAAATATAGCATATGATTGCCTCAAGAAGAAAATAATGATTGAATGGAGGAAAAATCATGAGAAAAGCATTTATTTGTCCGACAAAATATGTACAAGGAGAAGGGGAACTTTTAAATTTAGGTTATTTTATAAAAACCTTCGGAGAGTCTGCATTATTGATTGCACATCCGGAAGATGTGAGCCGTGTAAAGAGTCAGCTTATGCAGACGACAGAACGATTCCAAATTACATTGGTGGAGAGCGGATTTAGTGGGGAGTGTTCCAAAGAAGAAGTTGAGCGTTTGAAAAAACTTGCAGAGGAAAAACAATGTACTTGTACCATTGGACTTGGAGGAGGAAAGGCCATCGATACAGCGAAATGTGTTGCGGAAGGGAAAAATCTGATCGTAGTACCTACAATTGCAGCTACAGATGCTCCAACAAGCCATTCGGCAGTTCTTTATACAACGGAAGGTGCGTTTGATGACTATGCGTATTTTTCACAAAGTCCAAGTGTTGTCCTTGTGGATACGAAAATCATTGCGCAGGCGCCGGTTCGCTTCCTTGTATCAGGAATGGGAGATGCATTGTCAACCTATTTTGAGGCACGAGCAAATGTAAGATCCAACAGTGCGGTAAATGCGGGACTGCCTTGTGGAGTTAGAGAAAAAATGTGTGAAAAAGCAAGAAGTACAAAGGCAGCGTTTTCACTGGCAGAATTGTGTTATCGGACTTTATTGGAAGAAGGATGGAAGGCGAAGCTTTCTTGTGAGAAACATATCGTATCAGAAGCATTAGAGCAGATTGTAGAAACGAATATTTTATTATCCGGGCTTGGGTTTGAAAGCGGTGGATTGGCAGCGGCCCACGCTATTCACGATGGCTTGACGATTTTGGAAGGAACGCATCAATATTATCATGGAGAAAAAGTTGCGTTTGGTACACTGGCGCAGCTTCTCCTTGAAAATGCTCCGATGGAAGAAATCGAAGAGGTACTGAATTTTTGTTTATCTGTTGGACTTCCGGTTTGTCTTGCTGATATTGGAGTGTACGACATCAGTGATGAAGAATTACAAAAAGTTGCAGAAAAAGCATGTATACCGGAGGAATCAGTTTATGCTATGCCATTTCCGATTACGGTAGAGGGTGTTGCAGCAGCTATCCGTCTTGCAGATACTGTTGGGCGAAATTATAAGGAAAAGTATGAGTGGGAAATGGGGAGGTAAGCGTATATGAAAAAACTAATGAACCGCTCCGATACGATGGTAGTGGAGATGTGCGGCGGAATGGTATTAGCTCATCCGGAACTGGAACTGATACAGAAGTATAAAGTGCTCCAAAAAAAAGAACGAAATCCCAAAAAAGTATGCTTGATCAGTGGGGGTGGCAGTGGTCATGAGCCGGCTCATGCGGGATTTATTGGAAAAGGGATGTTGGATGCGGCAGTTTGCGGAGATATCTTTGCTTCACCTTCCCAGATACAGGTGTACCAGGCGATTAAAGAGACGGCAGGGGAAGCCGGTGCGCTGTTGATCGTGAAAAATTATAGTGGAGATATGATGAATTTTAAAAATGGCGCACAACTTGCGGAAGAAGATGGAATTCACGTTGATTATGTAAAAGTAGATGACGATATTGCAGTACAAGATAGTTTGTATACAGTAGGAAAACGTGGTGTTGCTGGAACAATTTTTGTGCATAAAATCGCAGGAGCAGCTGCAGAAAAGGGATACGCATTAAAGCAGGTAAAAGTAGCAGCGGAGAATGCGATTTCCAATATACGAAGTATTGGTGTTGCATTTACTTCTTGTACAGTTCCGGCGAAAGGAACTCCGACATTTCAAATTGGAGAGGATGAGATGGAATATGGAGTTGGGATTCATGGAGAACCTGGAAAGAGTAGAGAACCGATGCAGTCAGCAGAGAAATTAGCAGAGAGAATGTGCAAAGAACTTTCAGATGAGCTGGGATTGGTTGAAAATGATGAAGTTTCAATTCTTATCAATGGATTTGGAGGGACTCCGCTTCAGGAATTATATCTGTTTTTAAATACGGTCGCTAAAATAATGGCAGAACGTAAGATAAAAATATATCGTTCGTTTGCAGGAAACTATATGACGAGTATTGATATGAGTGGAGTTTCGGTTTCATTTATGAAAATGAATGATGAGTTAAAAGAATTGTTGGATGCAGAATGTGACGCTCCGGCATTTCGGGTAAAAGGACATGTACCTGAAAGAACATATGTACCTCATCAGATTCTGGAGCATCCGGATCGAAAGAAATTAGAACAAATACAAACATGTCCGGCATATGCAACCATTCGTGGGGAATGTATTACGACTTCTAATATGATATATATGGTGGATGCTATGAGTGAATGCATTATCAAAAATGAAGTACCATTTTGTGAATTGGATGCCCATGCAGGAGATGGAGATTTTGGAATGAGTGTTGCGAAAGGGTTCCTTCGTTTAAAACAAGAATGGGATGCTATCAGTGTGGACAAGGAAAAAGATATGGGCAAATTTCTTGAGGACTGTTCCATGGTGATTATGGAATATTGCGGCGGAGCATCCGGACCGATTTGGGGCTCGGCTTTTCGAGCGGCAGGTAAAGCTACAAAAGGCAAGAAAGCAATTTCAGCAAATGAATTTGCGGAGATGATGGAAGCGGCTGTATTGGGAATTCAAAAGACAGGAGAGAATTCTTTTGGCAGGGGCGCTGTCGTAGGTGACAAAACGCTGATAGATGCGTTGGTACCTTGTACAGAAGTATGGAGAAGATATGCCGGAGAGCTATCGATGAAAGAACTCTTTTCTCTTGGGGCAGATGAAGCGGTAAGAGGTGCAAAAGATACAGAAAAGATTGTGGCGAGGATGGGAAGAGCTGGCACAGTTGGAAAAAGAAGTATCGGTTATCCGGATGCAGGAGCTTTTGCGTTGGGAGTGATTTTCTCGAAGATTGCAAATTCTCTTGTGTTTGAAGAGGAAAAGAAAGAATAAAAAAGAAAAGGTGATATGCGGACATTTGTCGGCTGTCACCTTTTCTTTTTTTAGGGAGAAAACGTAAACTTTTTTGTGAGTGGTAGGACAAGTGGTAAAAATGTACAAAACTAAATACAAAAAACTGTATATTTATGACAAAGTGTAGATAAATATAACAAAAATGGACACAAGTCCTTTTTAGACAAATGTCCCAATGTTATAATGCGTTCTAGAAACCGGTTCTGAAATTTCACATTGAAAAATGTAAAAAAAGCAGAAAGAGATGAAATGTATGGGGAACAAATATCTGTATGATGCGCTTCCTTTTTTGAAGTATGTAGACAGGGAGAGGCAGGAACAATTTGAGAATTATTTTAAAACTGCACCGCTCTGGCTGATGGAGGCTTTTCAGATTGAAGAGCTGGATAAGGGAGTTGCTTTCATTCGAGAGAATGAGCCGGCAGATACCATTTATTTTATCGGTAAAGGTGTGATCGATGCCACAGATTATCGTATTTACGGTTCGGTATATGATTACATGCGGTTCAAGAAGGTATATGCATTCGGAGGGATGGAATTCATCATGGATCTGGATGTATATAAGACAACACTTCGAACAGCAACAAAATGCACCGTTGTAAAGATACCGAGAGCGAAGTTCGAAAAATGGATGTATTCGGACATTCGTGCATTGAAAAACGAAGCAAAATGTGTTGGAGAGTACCTTTTGGAGCAAGAGCGAAACAGCAGAATCACACTGTTCCTGCAAGGAGCAGACAGACTGGCGCTTCTACTTACTGAACGTTATGTACAGTATAACAAAGACGGAGTGCTTCAGATTGATGAAGGACGTCAGAGTTTGGCGGATGCAACAGGGCTTTGCGTAAAGAGCATCAATCGTTCTGTGAAAAAGTTTCTGGACAATGATCTTGTGACGAAGAAAGGAAATAAAATACTCATCAACCGGGAACAATACGAAGGGTTAAATGAAATGATTTCATCTAAGATTGATTTGAGTTAATCTAAGTATTGAAAGTAATCGTTGAGATATGGCGGCTGATATGATAAGATGTGTTCGAAAATGTAAACGCAAACAAAAGACTCATAGGAGGGTGAATTATGAAAAAGAAATTGATTGCATTATTACTTGCAGGTGCTATGGTATTTTCATTAGCAGCATGCGGTGGATCAGGCAAAGAGGAGAAGAAAGGCGACGGCGGCGAGAAAAGCGATATGAACGTAGCCATGGTTACAGACTCCGGTGATATCACAGACCAGAGCTTCAACCAGACAACATATGAGACATGTAAAGCATGGGCAGAAGAAAATGGTGTAGAATTCAATTATTTCAAACCGGAAAGCGACTCTGATGAAGCAAGAAATGCAAGCGTGGATCAGGCAGTTGCAGAAGGTGCTAATGTAGTTGTATTACCAGGTTATATGTTTGCCGCAACAATTGTAGAGCAGTCTAAGAACTATCCGGATGTAAAATTCGTCGCACTTGATGTTGGAGCAGGCGATATCTGTGAAAAAGGTGTAGGCGAGGGATATACTTATAATCCAGCTGACTACAATGTAGAAGATTACTACAATACAGACAACGTATACTGCTGTACGTATCAGGAAGAACTTTCCGGATATATGGCAGGTGTAGCTGCTGTGAAATTAGGTTATAAACACCTTGGATTCCTTGGTGGTATGGCAGTACCGGCTGTTCAGCGTTTTGGATATGGATTTGTACAAGGTGCAGACGCGGCAGCAAAAGAACTTGGCATTGAGAACGAAGTGCAGGTTGAGTTCGTATGTGGCGGACAGTTCTACGGTGATGCAGATATCACAGCTTACATGGATACATGGTACAGTGCAAAAGGTGTAGAAGCTGTATTTGCTTGCGGTGGTGGAATTTACACATCAGCAGTAGAAGCAGCACAGAAGACAGGCGGAAAAGTAATCGGTGTTGACTCTGACCAGTCAGGAATCATCGGAAAAGATATGACAATTACTTCTGCTATGAAAGGTCTTGCACCAACAGTTGCTAACATGCTTACAGCAATCAAAGACGGTAAATGGGAAGAGCACGTAGGTAAAATCGAGAACCTCGGTTTAGTTTCTGAAAATCCGGAAGATAACTATGTACAGCTTCCAATGGAAACAACACAGTGGGGAGATGGATTCTCACAGGACGATTATAAAGCGCTTGTAAAAGCAATGTTTGATGGAGAGATTAAAGTTTCTAACGATACTTCAGCTTTACCACAGACAACAATCAAAGTAACAGATTACGGCAGCATTAAATAAAGAATCATTCTGACAACGAAGGAGCAGGCATACTTTTCCTGCTCCTTTTCTAATCAAAAGGTCAGAGAACTGGTGAGAGGAGGTACGTAAAGGATGGATCAATATGCAATTGAGATGCTGAATATTACAAAGAAATTTCCGGGTATCATTGCAAACGATAATATCACTTTACAGTTGAAAAAAGGTGAGATTCACGCATTGCTTGGTGAAAACGGGGCAGGAAAATCTACACTGATGAGTGTACTTTTTGGTCTCTATCAGCCGGAAGAGGGCGAGATCAGAAAAGATGGAAAAAAGGTAGAGATTAAGGACCCAAATGATGCCAATGATTTAGGAATCGGAATGGTACATCAGCACTTTAAGCTGGTAGAATGTTTTAGTGTATTGGATAACATTATCCTTGGCGTAGAGACAACAAAGGGTGGGTTTCTTCAAAAAGATGAGGCGAGAAAAAAAGTTGTAGCGCTTTCTGAAAAATATGGACTTTTGGTAGATCCGGATGCAATTGTAGAAGATATTACAGTTGGTATGCAGCAAAGAACGGAAATTTTAAAAATGCTGTACCGAGATAATGAAATCTTGATCTTTGACGAACCGACTGCTGTTTTGACACCGCAGGAGATTCAGGAATTGATGGCGATCATGAAGAGTCTTGCGGCAGAAGGAAAGAGTATTCTTTTTATTACACATAAATTAGCAGAGATCATGCAGGTTGCAGACCGTTGCAGTGTTCTTAGAAAAGGAAAATATATCGGAACTGTTGATATCAAAGATACGACACCGGAAAAACTTTCTGCGATGATGGTGGGACGTGATGTTAACTTTGTAGTAGAGAAGAAACCGTGTGAGCCAAAAGAAGTTGTTCTTGATGTAAAAGGAATGACGGTAGCATCCAAGCATCATAAGAAAAATGCAGTCAATAATGTATCTCTTCAAGTACGAAGAGGTGAAATCGTTTGTATTGCCGGAATTGACGGGAACGGACAGACGGAATTTGTCTATGGACTTACCGGATTAGAGCCGTTGAAGGCGGGAACGATTACGATGAATGGAGAGGATATTACCCATATGCCAATCCGCAAACGTATGACATCCGGTATGAGTCATATTCCGGAAGACAGACACAAACACGGACTTGTTCTTGATTATTCTTTGGAAGATAACATTGTACTTCAAAGATATTTTGAGCCGAAATTTACAAATAAAGCAGGATTTTTGAAGAGAAAATCAATCCGAGAGTATGCCAATCGTCTGATTGAGCAGTACGACGTACGCTCCGGACAGGGAGCAATTACAAAAGCGCGTTCCATGTCAGGAGGTAACCAGCAGAAAGCGATCATCGCACGTGAAATTGATAAGAATCCGGAATTGTTGGTTGCGGTACAGCCGACACGTGGTTTGGACGTAGGAGCGATTGAATATATTCACAAACAGCTTGTTGCACAAAGAGACGCGGGAAAAGGTGTTCTTCTTGTAAGCTTGGAGCTTGATGAAGTTATGAATGTATCAGACCGTATTCTTGTAATGTTTGATGGCGAAATCGTAGGAGAATTTGATCCAAAGAAAGTTACTGTAGAAGAACTTGGTCTTTACATGGCTGGTTCCAAGAGAAAGGAGGAAGGATCACATGAATAAGAAAAAACATAGTTTGATCAGAAATGACGGATTTCAAACAGTCATTGCATCCTTGCTTTGTATTTTGATCGGTATCGTAGTAGGATATTTGGTTCTCCTTGTGATCAATCCGAGTGGGGCAGGAGAAGCCATTGTAGCGATTTTAAAGAATTATCTGTATTATCCAAGTTCGGTAGCGGTGATGAGATATCTTGGTACAACGCTTGTAAAAGCTTCTGCTCTGTTGATGTGTGCGCTTTCCGTATTGTTTGCCAATAAAGTTGGACTTTTCAATATCGGAGCAGCAGGACAGTATGTTGTCGGAGCAGGCGCTAGCATTTATTTTGCAGTTGCATTTGATATGCCTTGGTATGTGTGCCTGTTGGCATCTATCGTATTCGCAGCATTGATCGGAGGAGCTTCCGGTGTATTGAAAGCATATTTCAATGTAAATGAAGTTATTTCCTGTATCATGTTAAACTGGATCAGTTTATATTGTGTGAACATGCTTCTCTCAAAAGTAAAGGAGCCATCTACACCATATACGATGAAACTCTCCAGTGCAAATAAAGAAGCATTGATTCCAAATGCAGGATTAGATACCTTGTTTTCTAATAATGAATTTGTAACGATTGGTGTAGTTCTTTCGGTTGTTATGGCAATCCTTGTGTGGATTTTCATGGAAAAGACTAAATTTGGATTTGAATTGAAAGCGACCGGTATGAATAAAAATGCTGCAAAATATTGCGGTATGAAGGAAAAGAAAAATATCATCATCACAATGATGATCGCGGGCGGCCTTGCAGGAATGGGTGCAGGAATCTTCTACTTAAGTGGAATTGAACAATGGATGGTGCAGCAGACAAGTGTTCCGGCTATGGGATTTAACGGAATTGCAGCAGCATTTCTCGGTGGCTTGAATCCGATTGGAACCGTATTCTCATCCTATTTCATTCAGCATATTACAAGCGGTGGAACTTATGTAGACAAATCCATGTACTGTACACAGATTTCGGATCTTATGATCGCGTTTATCATTTATCTGTGTGGTTTCGTTCTCTTCTTCAAGACTTGGTTAAACAAATTCCTTGCCAAACGAGATGAGAAGATGGCGGCAAAAGCTGAGAAAGGAGGAGACGCATAATGACGTTATTGGTTCAGTATACATTAATATTTGCTTCCGTACTTGTGCTTGTTGCGCTTGGCGGATGTTTCTCAGAACATAGCGGTGTCATCAATATTGGTTTGGAAGGAATCATGGTTATGGGAGCTCTCGGCGGAGCTTTGATGATGAAATTTCTTCCGGGTTCCACAGCGGCGCCCCTTGTAATTCTTCTTGTTGTATTAGCAAGTGTTTTGGTGGGTATGATCTGTTCCCTCCTTCTTGGAGTTGCGGCGATTCGTTTCAAGGCAGACCAGACTCTTGTTGGAACAGCAATTAACTTACTCGGACCTGCAGCAGCAGTTGTTCTTGTAAGAGCAATCAATACAGCAGAAAGTGTAGATAACGTATCCTCTACCATTGCATACGGACATGCCAAAAAAGCATTTTTGGTAAATATCGGAAAATTTGAATTTAACTGGTTTATGCTGATTGCATTTTTGGTGTTAATCGCATCTTATATCGTATTATATAAGACAAAATTCGGTCTTCGTCTTTGTGCATGTGGAGAACATCCACAGGCAGCGGATTCCGTAGGTATCAATGTATATAAAATGCGTTATGCAGGTGTCCTGATCTCAGGAGCCCTTGGTGGACTTGGCGGACTTGTATATATTACAGCCGGTGTAAGCGAATGGAAATTTGAAAATGGTGTAGCAGGTTTTGGATTCCTTGCACTTGCCGTTATGATCTTTGGTCAGTGGAAACCGATCAATATCGGACTTGCAGCTTTGTTGTTCGGATTATTCCGTGCACTTTCCAATGTATATACAGGATTTGATGCTTTGGTAGCATTGAAGCTTCCAAGTACTGTTTACAATATGCTTCCGTATATTATCTCTTTGATCGTTCTTGTATTTGTATCCAAGAAATCAAGAGCGCCGAAAGCGGAAGGTATTCCATATGATAAAGGGCAACGTTAAGACAGGGACGTTCTTACGGTGCGGAGTTTGTGGAGAATGTGCCCCGCACATTCTCCTTTATTCACCCAAAATAAGCGAAAAAGGAGTGGTTATATGAAAAATTATTCAGAAGATGCAAGCAGACAATACCATATTCAAGTGGCAGAAGGTGAAGTGGGAAGATACGTCATTATGCCGGGAGACCCGAAACGCTGTGCAAAGATTGCAAAATATTTTGATGATCCGGTATTGATTGCAGATAATAGAGAATATGTAACATATACAGGAACGTTAGATGGAGTGAAAGTGAGTGTAACATCCACAGGAATCGGTGGTCCATCAGCATCTATTGCAATGGAAGAATTGTATCGCTGTGGAGCAGATACATTTATCCGAATCGGAACATGCGGCGGTATGCAGACAGAAGTAAAAAGCGGCGATGTGGTTGTAGCTACAGGAGCGATCCGTATGGAAGGAACAAGCAAGGAATATGCGCCGATCGAATTTCCTTCTGTTGCAAACTTAAATGTAACCAATGCGTTAGTGGAAGCGGCAAAGGAAAAGGGATATCCGTTCCATACAGGAGTTGTACAGTGTAAAGATGCATTTTATGGACAGCATGAGCCGGAGACAAAACCGGTATCCTATGAATTGATAAATAAGTGGGAAGCATGGAAACGATTAGGTTGTCTTGCTTCTGAAATGGAATCTGCAGCTATGTTCATTGTTGCAAGCTATCTAAAAGTAAGAGCCGGTTCTTGCTTTTTAGTTGTTGCAAATCAGGAGCGAGAAAAATTAGGACTTGAAAATCCGGTTGTTCATGATACAGATGCAGCCATTCAGGTAGCGGTAGAAGCTATTCGCAAACTAATCAAGGAAGATCAGAATTAACGGAGGTAATGAAAATGAATGCAAATGAAGTATTAAAACATGTAGATCATACACTTTTGACACAGGGTGCAACATGGGAAGAAATCAAACAGATTTGTGATGATGCAGTAGAATTTCAAACAGCATCTGTGTGTATTCCGCCAAGCTATGTAAAACAGGCAAGCGAGTACCTTGGAGATAGAATTCCTGTTTGTACAGTCATCGGTTTCCCAAATGGTTATATGACAACAGCAGTTAAAGAATTTGAAACGAAGGATGCCATTGCAAATGGTGCAAAAGAAATTGATATGGTGATCAATATCGGTTGGTTAAAGGATCAGAAATATGAATTGTTAGAGGAAGAAATCCGTACATTAAAGGCTGCTTGTGGTGACAAAATTTTAAAAGTTATTATTGAGACATGTCTTTTAACAGAAGAAGAGAAGATTAAGATGTGCGAGATCGTAACAAAAGCGGGAGCAGATTATATCAAAACATCTACAGGATTTTCAAAAGCCGGAGCTACATTTGCAGATATTGAATTGTTTGCAAAACACATTGGACCGAATGTGAAGATGAAAGCAGCCGGAGGCATTTCTTCCATGGCAGACGCAGAAAGATTCTTGGAATTGGGAGCAGATCGTCTTGGAACAAGCAGAATGATCAAGATTGTAAAGAATGAAACAGCAGCTGGATATTAAGAGAGGAAGAGGATAGATGGATAAAAATCTGACTCAAATGTTGATTGAAAAGGCAATGGAGCAATTGCAATTTTCTTATACGCCATATTCAAATTTTAAAGTGGGAGCTGCGCTCCTTGCAAAAAATGGAACAATATATGGGGGCTGCAATATCGAAAATGCATCTTATACGCCGACAAACTGTGCGGAGAGAACAGCCTTTTTTAAAGCGGTTAGTGAGGGAGTACGAGAATTTGACGCCATTTGTATCGTCGGAGGTAAAGATGGAGTGTTGACAGAATACGCGGCGCCTTGCGGCGTTTGCCGACAAGTGATGATGGAATTCTGTAATCCGGACACTTTTCAGATTATCTTGGCAACAAGCAAAGAGCAGTATGAGATTTTTACATTAAAAGAACTGCTTCCTCTTGGATTTGGTCCGAATAATCTAAAGTAAGCAGTAGGAGTGATTTCGTAGAAGAGAAAGCGAGGAAGAAGAATGACGTTAGAAGAATTAAGGGACTTACCGAAGATAGAACTCCATTGTCATTTAGATGGATCTCTGAGTAAAGAGTTTATTGAAAAGAGACTAAAGCGTTCTGTAAAGGAAGAAGAACTAAGCGTATCTGATGATTGTGAAAGTTTGGTAGAATATTTGGAAAAGTTTTCTCTTCCGGGAGAATGCCTCCGGGATGCAGAAGGCTTGGAAGATGCAGGATATGATATACTTCGCACCATGAGCCGAGAAAATGTTGTGTATGCAGAGATTCGTTTTGCTCCACTTCTCCATGTGAATCGGACGTTTCGAACAACACAGGTGATCGAGGCGTTACTTCGTGGATTGGAGCGAGGAAAACAAGAATTTGGTGTGGATTACAATGTTATTGTATGCGTCATGCGTCACCATAGCTTTGAAGAGAGCTATGCGATGATTAAAGAAGCGTACCAATTTCTTGGAAAAGGTGTGTGCGCTGCCGACTTGGCAGGTGCAGAAGGACTATATCCGATGGCAGGTTTCATGGAGTTTTTCGAAAAAGTAAAAGAACTTGGAATGCCGTTTACATTGCATGCGGGAGAATGCGGAGATGTGAAAAATATTCAAGATTCGATTGAAGCAGGAGCAATGAGAATCGGTCATGGAATTGCGATGAGAAATTATCCGGAAGTACAGGCGCTTGTAAGAGAAAAAGGAATCGGCATAGAAATGTGTCCAATCAGCAATCTGCAGACAAAGGCGGTTGCAGATACGACAGAATATCCACTTCGTGAATTTTTAGATGCGGGCGTTCCGGTAACGATCAATACAGATAACCGAACGGTAAGCAATACTTCTATGACAAAAGAATTGGAGTTTGTACAGAAGGTATATGGGATTAAAGATGAAGAAATCTTGCTACTTATGAGGAATGCGGTAAAGACAGCCTTTATTGAGGGGGAGAAAAAACAACAGTTATTCGGTAAATTAATGTAATCTTTGTAAAGAGATGAAGAAAAGGAGCAAAAAATGAAAGATTATAAAAGAGTGTTTGTAATTGTATTGGACTCCCTTGGAATCGGCGCTATGCCGGATTCCCCGAAATTCGGAGACGAAGGTGTGGATACATTTGGACACATTTTAGAAAAAATGGGAAAACTTGACATTCCGAATCTTCAGAAACTCGGAATGCTGAATCTTCATACTGCCGGTGAAATGGAACCGGTAGAAAAGCCTTTGGGAAGATATACACGTCTTGGCGAGGTGAGCAACGGAAAAGATACAATGACGGGGCATTGGGAGATGATGGGAATCAAAACAGAAAAACCATTCATCACCTTTACGGATACCGGATTTCCACCGGAATTGATCGCAGAGTTAGAAAAAAGATGTGGCAAGAAAGTTATTGGAAATAAAAGCGCCAGTGGTACAGCTATTATAGATGAGTTGGGAGAAGAAGAAATCAATACAGGTGCAATGATCGTCTATACCTCTGCTGATTCGGTATTGCAGATTTGCGGTAATGAGGAAACATTTGATTTGGAAAATCTGTATCGCTGTTGTGAAATTGCACGAGAGATCACGATGAAGGACGAGTGGAGAGTCGGTCGCGTCATTGCAAGACCATATGTTGGCAAGAAAAAAGGCGAATTCAAACGAACAAGCAATCGCCATGACTACGCATTGAAACCGACAGGTCTTACTGCATTAAATGCATTAAAAGATGCGGGTTACGATGTGATCGGCGTAGGAAAAATCAATGATATTTTCTGTGGGGAAGGAATTACAGAGACACATCATTCGGATAGTTCTGTTCATGGAATGGAGCAGACGATAGACATTTGTAAAAAAGATTTCCAAGGATTATGCTTCGTAAATCTTGTGGATTTTGATGCACAATGGGGACATCGAAGAGATGTAGAAGGTTATGGTCATGAGATTGAGAAGTTTGATAAAAATCTAGGAGTGCTTTTAAATGAACTACGTGAAGATGATCTTTTGATCCTGACAGCAGATCATGGAAATGATCCAAGCTACACAGGAACAGACCATACAAGAGAGTACGTTCCGTTTGTATCTTATTCTAAGAAAATGGCAGAAGGCGGAAGGCTTGAAAACGAAGATACATTTGCAGTGATCGGTGCGTCTATTGCGGACAATTTCGGTGTGGAGATGCCGGAAGGTACAATCGGGACATCAATCTTAAACGAGTTAGTTTAGAAAAGGAGAACATATGAATCAGGTATACGAAAAATTAGTAAAATGCGCAGAGATTGTAAAGGAAAAGGCAAACTTTGAACCGGAGGTGGCATTAATCCTAGGCTCCGGACTTGGAGAGTATGCAAAAAACATGGATGTGAAAGCGGAGATTCCGTATTCAGAGATTGAAGGATTTCCGGTGTCTACAGTAGCCGGACATGATGGAAGATTTTTATTCGGTTATGTCAATGGAGTACCAACTGTTCTTATGAAAGGCCGTGTACATTTCTATGAAGGATATGAGATGACAGACGTGGTAATGCCGACAAGAATCATGGGATTATTAGGAGCGAAAAAATTGATCCTTACAAATGCGGCAGGTGGTGTGAATACAGCATTCGAACCGGGAGACTTAATGATGATTACCGATCACATTTCTACATTTGTGAAGAGCCCGTTGATTGGACAAAACTTAGATGAGCTTGGAGCAAGATTCCCGGATATGAGTCATGTATATGATTTGGAATTGTGTGATAAAATCAGAAAAGCAGCTGATAAATTAGGAACAAAGATTCAGGAAGGCGTATATGTGCAGTGCACAGGACCAAACTATGAGACGCCGGCAGAGATTCGTATGCTTCGCACATTAGGCGCAGATGCGGTAGGTATGAGCACCGTATGTGAAGCAATGGCAGCAAACCATATGGGAATGAAGGTGTGCGGAATTTCCTGCATCACGAATATGGCAGCAGGAATTTTGGATCAGCCATTGAATCACAAGGAAGTACAAGAAGTAGCAGATAAAGTAAAAGATAAATTTGAAAAAATTGTGACAGAGATTATTACAACAATTTAAATAATATAAAGAGAGCATAAGAAATACAAAGATTATTAAAAAACCGGCGTAACCATTGTGGTTATGCCGATTTTTATTAGAGATTATTACGTAGTTGCTGTTGTATGACTTTTCTTTTTTAAAAGCAGTAATCCGAATACAAGAACTATCGGGAATATGGTTGCAACAAACAGTCCGATTTTAAGATTCCCTCCTGCCCTTTCAGCAAGACTGCCGACCATAGCGGGGCTTATCATAGCGCCTAAGTCTCCGGCTAATGCAAGGAATGCGAACATTGCAGTGCCGCCTCTTGGGCAGTTCTGTGAAGAAATACTGATAGAACCAGGCCACATAATACCAACTGCCGAACCACAAAGTGCACAACCGATAAGTCCGAGAATCGGCAAAGTAGATAATGATGCGAGTAAATAGCAGACGGTGCACAGGATACCACAACTCAGCATGACTTTGATCAAATCAAGCTTTTCACTGAATTTCCCATAAAGCATACGGGATATTCCCATGAACATGGCAAATAAGCAAGGTCCAGCCAAATCGCCAACAGTTTTGGAAACACCGAGAGCAGATTCTGTAAATGCAGATGCCCATTGAGCCATACAGGCTTCGGATGCGCCAGAACATACCATTAGTAGGATCATTAAGCAAAATAAAGGCATTTGAAACAGCTGCCGAATTCCCATGCTCTCGTCAGAATCAGGAAGTCGATCAATCGGGCATTTGATAAAGTTAAATGCGTTATATAATGGTATGATCGCCCAAATAAGGGTTAATATTTTCCAATTGTTAATTCCGAATATAGTAAAGAAAAGTGTAGAACCTAGAATTACACCCATCGCGCCCCAACAATAGAAAGAATGTAAGAGGCTCATCATTCCGGATTTGTTTTCAAAAGGGCAAGCTTCTACAATTGGACTTACCAAAACTTCAATAAGACCGCTTCCTATTGCATACAGGATGACTGAAATCAATATACCTGAAAAAGGAGTCGGCATTATTTCGGGTAAGATGCACATGGATGCTATCCCAAATGCAGAGAGTACTTGAGATGCCACTACACAGATACGATAACCTAGTTTGTCAGCAAATTCAGTTGCGGCGTAATCAACAAATAATTGTGTAAGATAAAATACCATGGGAATCATGGCAATCTTTTCAAGTGTTATCCCGTATGTGTTTTTGAATGTTAGAAATAAAAGTGGGGCAAAGTTTGCAGATATAGCCTGCGTAACAAAACCAAGGTAGCAAGCAATCAGAGTTTTTTTGTAATTATTTTGTTTTGTCATGAGGATTCCTTTCAAGATTATAGTAATAATATACAGCTTGGTATTATATCATCATGGCAAAACAAAAAAAGACATAAAATTACTAAAAACAAGCATTATTTACCCGAAAGATTACTTTGACTGGGTGAATATCCATAAAATTTTTTAAACTGACGGCTAAAATAGTTTACAGAATTAAAACCGCAGGCATAACTAATTTGTTGAAGAGTCTGCGTTTTCTCGTTTAGTAGTTTGTGAGCCATTTGAAGTCTGTGTTGAATAAGTGCATCAATAGGCGAACATCCCATATATGTATTGAAACAGCGTCCTGCTTCGCTGCGGCTGATGTTAGCAGCATTTGAGATGTCTTCGAGAGTGACAGTTTCAGCATAGTGTTCATGAATATATGAGAGCATTTTTTGAATGCGTATTTGATTTTTGACTTGTATGCGTGTAGCTTCTGATTTTTGAAATTTATCAAAATCGCGATATATATGCTCAAATATACGGCTTATATTACGTTGTACAACCATTTCATAGCATTGCGTTTTTTTACTCAATTGCTTATAAGTATCTCTGACTAAAGAATGCACATCTTGGCAGGAATGATCATTGTGTCTAAATACAATGAACGGTAACGAATCACACTGTGCAATGGGTTGAATATATTTCTGATAAATATTACTTGTTTCTGCAGCAACTAATGCGCCGGAGAATACGATGTTGGGCATCGGATCGGGACAACTACCGGATAGTTGTCTGATTCCGTGTAATATATTCCCATTGACAAATACGCTGTCACCTGCCTCCAGTATAATGTGCTGTTGTCCTATTTGGTAATCCAAAACACCGCTTTCGGCAGTTGCTATTTCAAAGTCAGGATGCCAATGTAAAGGACCTGCAAGGTTGGACAAGGTAGCAAGCTCGTCATGAAAATAGCTGATAGGAAATTCCGTAGTGTTGTGAGGTATTTGTTCTCGTAGTTGATAATCTAGTAGTATAGGCATAAAGTTATCCCTTCTGTATAGGTATTAATTTGATTTTCGTATTTATTGCATATCGTCTGCAGTTCCGATAAAAATCGGAAATCTATTTTCATAATCTACGATCATGTATAAAAATGGGCGGTCAAGAATTACTTCTTTTGCTTCTTCGGGATTTATGGAAGAAGCGCTTTTTTCCATACCGATTATTGTAGAAGCTCCGGCCTTTGTTCCTTTCTCCCCAATGGAAAAGAAGGATTTATGCAGTATTGAGTTGATGTAAAGACGCTCCCATGGTGAATCAAAAGAACCCATACCGGAGAAATTGGCAAGATCTTTGTCAAATGCATCATGGATACCAAGTGTCTGCAAAGGTGGGATCAGATCAATGGAAAACTCTGTTTCAAATTTAGGGATCCCTGCGGTGATCGGGTATTCTTCAACAGTGGTGAGCAGATGGTGCAAGTGTTCTCCGGTTAGAGAGTTGACATATTCCGTAAGGGGAATTCCCTCTTTAGGAAGTAAAGCGACAAATGCATAGGAATAGCCGGAATACGGCTTTAGAAATCCTGAGACATTCTCGTCTTCAATATATTCGTATTCGCTGGAATGCATCATTTCAACATCCTGACTTGTACCATTTTCTGTTGTAAAGACATCGTTACTTACAGAAGAGGACTCATAGATGCTGCTCCATTTGCTGTCAAAAGAAAGAGCATTGATCAGATACATGTAGGCATCAGAATCTATTTGGTCTAAAATAGTTGGAATCATATCATTTGTTTGGGCTGCTACCCAGTTATTGATATCGGCTAAAGTCTGATCGTCAAAAGCGGATTGATAGATTCCGGCATCATAATATTTCGCATTGTTTTTTAAAAAATTATCATCTACAATAAAATCTTTTGCATCCCGAAGCCAAATAGAATTGGCAAGATGAAATTGACAGTCTTTTTCATTTGGTAAATGATGGATGTAGGAATATAAGTATTCATTAAGCTTGTCTACAGGCATTCCCAATGTCTGTTCCATTTGGAAACGTGTTTCATCTTTTGCTCCATTGCAAGTCATAGACAAGGCAGGAAGAACAGAGAGTGGAGAAATCAAAGTGTTTTCCTCCCCATTTTTTGCCTGTTGAAAAAGGCGAACAGCAAAATCTGTCGCAGCTATGGTATTTGTTTCAGAAATCGAAGTCATTTTAACCGGATTTGCCGGCTTTTTTTCTTCCATCAGATTGGTTGCCTGGATTTTGGAACCACAGCCGGTCAAAGAAATGGTTGTTATGGATAATGTAAGAAGTAGTGCGAGCAATCTTTTCTTCATACAATCCTCCTTTTGCATCGTTTATTGTAGTATATGTTAATTCTATCATGAATGTTTTACAGAAACAATGAATAAAATAAATCAATTGACAGATAGTTTTTTATCTGCTAAAGTCTATGTCATAGAAAATAAATAGCAATGAAAACCGTAGATTAAGAAGAGTAGTTTTCGGAAGTTTGTTTACAGAGAGCCTTCGTTTGGTGGAAGAAGGTAGCAAAGCCGTAGATGAATGGACTTATGAGGTCGGGAAGAAAGGAAGAATCCAAGTAATGCCCGACGGGATGTTCGCCCGTTATCAAGGAACCGTGTATGATTGTACATGAAAGAGTGGATGAGAATTCATCAATTAGGGTGGTACCGCAGAAGTTATAAGCTTTTGTCCCTGTAGGAGATACAGAGGTAAAAGCTTGTGTCTCCTTCGGGCCACCTTTTATTTTATAAAAATGTATGAATGATTCTTCATATAACGTGCATACGGTTTTAAACAAGAAAGGAGATTTTACAATGAGCAAAAAGAAAGTACCACACAGAATATATTTGACAGAGGAGCAGATGCCGAAACAATGGTATAATTTGCGTGCTGATATGGAGGAGATGCCTCCGCTTTTGAATCCAAAAACCGGAGAGCCGTTAAAAGAAGAGGAGTTATATCCGATTTTTGCAAAGGAATTGGCACATCAGGAAATGGATCATACAACACGATATATAGACATTCCGGAAGAAGTACAGGAATTTTATAAAATGTATCGCCCATCGCCGCTTATCCGTGCATATAATTTGGAAAAATATTTGGATACACCGGCAAAGATTTATTATAAATTCGAAGGAAATAATACATCGGGAAGTCATAAACTGAACTCGGCAGCAGCACAGGCTTATTATGCAAAAGAAGAAGGATTGAAGGGATTGACAACTGAGACGGGGGCAGGACAATGGGGAACAGCCCTTGCAGAAGCGTGCTCGTTCTATGGTCTTCCGCTTACTGTATATATGGTGAAATGTTCCTACGAGCAAAAACCATTCCGAAGAGCAGTGATCGAGACGTTTGATGCGAATGTGATTCCAAGCCCGAGCGAAACGACAGAAGTTGGACGTAAGATATTAGAAGAACATCCGGGAACGACAGGAAGCCTTGGCTGTGCAATTTCAGAAGCGGTAGAAAAAGCAACGACGACAGAAGGATATCGATATGTATTGGGATCCGTGTTGAATCAAGTGGTCTTGCATCAGTCTGTAATCGGACTGGAAAGTAAGACGGCTATGGAATTGTATGGGGAATATCCGGATGTGATCGTGGGTTGTGCAGGAGGAGGATCTAACTTGGGAGGTCTGATTGCTCCGTTCATGCAGGATAAGCTTTTAGGAAAGAAAAATCCGAGATTTGTTGCAGTAGAACCGGCTTCCTGTCCATCCCTTACAAGAGGTACCTATGCATACGATTATTGTGATACAGGGCATGTAACGCCACTTGCGAAGATGTATACGCTTGGTTGTGAATTTATGCCGTCGGCAAACCATGCGGGTGGTCTTCGGTATCACGGAATGTCACCGATTTTATCAAAGCTGTATCATGACGGATACATGGAAGCAATTTCTGTCGAACAGACAAAAGTATTTGAAGCAGCAACATTATTTGCAAAACAGGAAACGATTCTTCCGGCGCCGGAATCTGCACATGCGATTTACGGAGCCATTCAGGAAGCATTAAAATGCAAAGAGACAGGAGAAGAAAAAACAATTTTATTCGGGCTTACCGGAACCGGATATTTCGATATGGTTGCATATGAAAAATTCCACCAAGGAAATATGAAAGATTACGTTCCGACGGATGCGGAATTACAGGAATCTTTTGCAAAGCTTCCAAACGTTAGATAGAATAGGAAAAAGTGGAAAAGGGGTGAGCGTATGGCAGAATTGAAACCATTTTCGTGTATCAGACCACAGGAGAATCTTGTAGAAAAGATAGCGGCGCTTCCTTATGATGTGGTGAATCGCAGGGAAGCAAAAGAGATTGTAAAAGCGAATCCATATTCATTTTTGAAAATCGACCGTGCAGAGACACAACTAGAGGATTGTGTAGACATATACAGCGATACAGTTTATGAAAAGGCAAGAGATACGTTACAGGAAATGATAGAAGATGGAAGCTTTTTAACAGAGGAGTTTCCGTGCTATTATATTTATGAATTGACGATGCATGGGCGGACGCAGACTGGAATCGTAGGGTGTGCGTCAGTAGATGACTATTTGAATGATCGCATCAAAAAGCATGAGAATACGAAAACGGAGAAGGAATTGGATCGAATCAGGCATGTGGATACTTGCAGCGCACATACAGGACCGATTTTTCTCGCCTATCGAAAAAATAATAGGCTTTCTCAAATTCAGGAAGAGGAGAAAAGAAAAGAACCGTTATATGCATTTATAGCGGAGGATGGAATCAGACATAGAGTTTGGAAAGTGGATGAAGAAAACCGGATTGGTGAAATTTATGCTATTTTTGAGTCGATTCCGGAAATATATATTGCAGATGGTCACCATAGAGCGGCTTCAGCAGTAAAAACGGGATTAAAAAGAAGAAAAGAAGCAGGGCAATATACGGGTGCAGAAGAATTTAACTATTTTCTTTCTGTATTATTTCCGGATCAGGAACTGATGATCATGGATTACAATCGATTTGTTCATGATTTGAACGGCAAGTCAATTGAAGAATTTTTTAAGCTTTTGGAAGAAATTTTCTCTGTGGAAAAAATAGGAACGGCAGCCTATAAACCTGAGAAAAAGGGCGAGATTGGAATGTATATGGATCATAAGTGGTACTGTCTGACGTTACACACTTTAGATGACGCAAAAGATCCATCAGAAAGACTGGATGTGGCACAATTGCAAAAGAAGGTATTGACACCGATTTTGGGAATCGAAGATCCAAAAACAGATTCACGCATTGAATTTGTGGGAGGAATCCGTGGACTTTCCGAACTGGAGAAGTTGGTAGATCAACGAGAAGGAAGTGTTGCTTTTGCAATGTATCCAACAAGTATGGAAGAGTTGTTTGAGGTCGCAGATGCAGGACTTTTGATGCCGCCGAAATCAACTTGGTTCGAGCCGAAACTTCGGAGTGGATTATTTATCCATAAATTTTAATCTGAAAAAAGAAAAAATAATCCTTGCCTTTTCTTTACAACTGTGATAAGGTAAAGAAGATTTAAAATTGAATGACTGAAAAGATAGAGGCGCGGTTTTAAATAGTATGACTTTACATGAAGGCTGGACGAGCTGTTAAGTCGGAAAGGTACAACCGCCGAAGAAAGATTTCTTAGTCCGAGAAATTTTTCTGGGACGACGCAAAATATGCGGCGAACTGTCACAGGTGTGGAGAGCTATCAAAGATGATATATTCTTAATTATAATGAAGAAGAGCCATAAACATATCTGTGTGTGTTTATGGCTTTTTTCATGGCATAACAGATGCTGTTGTATTGCTATGACATAGAATACACACGTTTCTTATTTCAGTAGTTCAGGAAAAAAGAAAGAAAAGAGGAATGAGTTATGAAAAAGTTTTCAAA
Source organism: uncultured Lachnospiraceae bacterium (assembly GCA_900550235.1). Classification (GTDB taxonomy): domain Bacteria; phylum Bacillota; class Clostridia; order Lachnospirales; family Lachnospiraceae; genus Faecalimonas. The sequence goes on along the minus strand of URRQ01000001.1, from coordinate 88,652 downwards.
GAAAAAAGTCTTAACAGTCCTTAGTTGCGTACTGTTATGCGTACTCATGTGTTCGATGACGGTTTTTGCCGCAGAAGGGGAAGTTCCGGACACAAGATTTTATGCAACGATTTGGGGATTGGTTCCACCGGTTGTTGCGATTGCATTGGCGCTTATTACAAAAGAAGTGTATAGCTCTTTGTTTATAGGTATTTTGGTTGGTGCATTGCTGTATTCTGAGTTTTCATTTGAAGGAACGATTGTACATATTTTCCAGGGCGGAATTATCAGTGTTCTTTCAGATAGTTACAATGTAGGTATTCTTGTATTCCTTGTAATCTTAGGAGCAATGGTTTGCTTGATGAACAGAGCCGGAGGTTCGGCAGCGTTTGGACGTTGGGCAAGCGAACATATCAAATCACGTGCCGGAGCACAGCTTGCTACGATCGCACTTGGCGTATTGATCTTCATAGATGACTATTTTAACTGCTTAACAGTTGGAAGTGTTATGAAACCGGTAACTGATAAACATAATATTTCACGTGCAAAATTAGCATATTTGATCGATGCAACAGCAGCTCCTGTATGTATTATTGCTCCAATTTCTTCTTGGGCAGCAGCTGTTACAGGATTTGTAGAAGGAGAAGACGGATTTTCCATTTTCATTCAGGCAATTCCATATAATTTCTATGCACTTCTTACAATCGTTATGATGATTGCAATGGTTGCTATGAAATGTGAATTTGGTTCTATGAGAATTCATGAAAATAATGCGATCAAAGGTGATATCTATACAACAGCAAATCGTCCATATGCCAATTCTTCAGAAGAAGAAATCGGAAGAAAAGGAACGGTTATCGATTTGGTAATTCCGATTTTATCATTGATTGTATGCTGTGTAATCGGAATGATCTACACAGGTGGATTCTTTGAAGGTGCGAGCTTCGTCGAAGCATTCTCAAACAGTGACGCATCTGTTGGTCTTGTACTTGGAAGTTTCTTCGGATTGATTATTACGATTGTGTTATATATGGCTCGTAAAGTCTTAAGATTCAGCGATTGTATGGCATGTATTCCGGAAGGATTCAAAGCGATGGTTCCGGCAATTATGATCCTTACATTTGCATGGACATTAAAAGCAATGACAGACAGTCTTGGAGCAGCCACATTTGTTGCGGAAGGTGTAGAAAAAATAGCAGGCGGATTGATGGGATTCTTACCGGCAATCGTCTTTGTAATCGGTGCATTCCTTGCATTTGCGACAGGAACATCTTGGGGAACATTTGGAATCTTGATTCCAATTGTAGTTGCTATTTTTGCAGAGTCTAATCATGAATTAATGATTATCTCTATTTCAGCATGTATGGCTGGTGCAGTTTGTGGAGACCACTGCTCACCAATTTCTGATACAACAATTATGGCTTCGGCAGGAGCGCAATGTGATCATGTAAACCATGTGTCTACACAGATTCCTTATGTTGTGACAGCAGCAATTGTGTCTTTTGTAACATACATCATCGCGGGATTTGTACAATCCGCATGGATTTCACTTCCAATCGGTATTGCGCTGATGTTAGGAACACTTTTTGTAATAAAAAAGAGAAATCAAGCCAGATAAGAAATTTATACCGGCATAGCGAAAAGCTATGTCGGTTTTTTGCTATATTGACACATTCATTTTAATTGTAAGTCACATAGAAATATGGTACGATAGAGATAATAATAAATGCGAAATTTCGCAGAAAATAAGGAGGCATGGCTATGAAGTTAGATATGCATTGTCATGTGAAAGAAGGCTCCATCGACAGTAAAGTGAGTCTGGATGAATATATTACGATTCTGAAGGAAAAAGGATTCCAGGGGATGTTGATTACGGATCATAATACGTACAACGGTTATCGATATTGGAAGAATAATATGCGAGGGAAAAAGCATACGGATTTTGTTGTATTAAAAGGGATTGAATATGATACATGTGATGCGGGGCATATTATTGTGATTATGCCGGAAGGGGTGCGGATGCGTCTTTTGGAAGCAAAGGGACTTCCGGTTGCGGTACTCATTGATTTTGTGCATAAAAATGGTGGAATTTTAGGACCGGCACATCCGTGTGGAGAAAAATACCTGAGTTTTACAAATACAAAACGGTATTGCAAGAATCCGGAAATTATCAAACGATTTGATTTTATAGAGGCATTTAATACATGTGAGCCAGAAGAATCTAATGCATCTGCAGCAAAACTGGCAGAAAAATATGAGAAACCGGCATTTGGAGGAAGTGATTCGCACAGACCGTCTTGTGTCGGAGAAGCGTATACGATTCTTCCCGAGCACGTTACCTGTGAGACGGAGCTTATTACGCTAATCAGGAAGAAACCGAGGTTAGAAGCTGGAGGAACCATGCATGTGAAAGCGGCAAAAGAGATTATGGGACCGGTTAGTAAAGCATTGACATATTCATTCTGGGTTTATAATAAAGGAGGAGCGGCGGCAAGATCCTTTAAAAGAAGGGCGAAAAGTAGAGAAGAGAATCCAATAGACCCGATTGATCCAATTGAGTCCGAATACTTGAAGGACAAAGCAAAGAAGAGTAAAAAGGGTGTGCTGGAATATAGAAGTTCTCTTTGGGAGGAAACGATTCAGAAGAAAAAAGAAGACAAGAAATATAAAAAGGAATATAAAAAGAAATAAGTTTGAATATTGAAAACGGAATCGAACCGTGCTATAATAATTCGAACTTTATAGAGAAGCATTTAGGTGTCAAAACATATACAGAAAATTTGTTTTGGTGAAAAGGGAAACAGGTGCAAATCCTGTACGAACTCGTCACCGTAATTGAAGAGCAATTATCGCAAGATCACTGGGAAACTGGGAAGATGATAAAAGCAAGGATACATAAGTCGGGAGACCTGCCTAAATGTTGTACGGAAGCGTTGCTTCAAACCACGAGTAATTGGTTGTACGTGAGAATTATAGTAATGATGCATTACTGTTTGTTTTTTGTGTACAATCCTTTGCCATAGGGCAAAGGATTTTTTGTACCTTTTTTTTGTGTGGAAAGCAATTCTTCTATTTAAGAGATAGAAAAGGAGAAGAAAAAATGAAGAAAAAAATTGTCAGTATGTTACTTGCAGTAGCGCTTGTAGGAACTCTTGGACTTGCGGGATGCGGCCAGGAAAATAAGAAGCAGGAAACTGAGAAAAAGGAAGAACAAACAGGAAAATTAGATCAGGAGAAAGCAGATGAAGTAGCGGCGCTTATTGATGCAATTTATGTGCAGAAGAGAACAAAAGAAACAGATGAGCAGTGTGAAAAAGCGAAAAAAGCATGGGATCAATTGACAGAAAAGCAAAAAGAATTGGTAGAAGGAGAGTATGCGGATCCAGATTATTTTGGAAGAGACACAGGGGATGCATCGAAAGATGATCCAAGAAATCAAGATGAGATTGGAAAAAAGGAGATTCTGGTTGTAAGCTTTGGAACGTCATTCAATGATAGTAGAGTAAAGGATATTAAAGGAATTGAAGATGCCATGCAAAAAGCATATCCGGACTGGTCTGTGAGACGTGCATTTACAGCACAAATTATTATCAATCATATCCAGGCGAGGGATCATGAGGTGATAGATAATGTGGAACAGGCACTGGAACGTGCGGTAAAGAATCAAGTGGAACAATTGATCATTCAGCCAACCCATTTGATGCATGGAGCAGAATATGATGAATTGATGGATACTGTCAAATCATATGAGGGAAAATTTGCATCAGTGGAGGTAGCAGAACCACTTTTGGGAGAAGTTGGAAAGGATGCAACTGTAATCAATGAAGACAAAGAGATTGTTGCAACAGCAGTTGTAGAAGAAGCTGTGAAAGAAGCCGGATTTGCAGATGTTGCATCTGCAAAAGAAGCAGGGACAGCCTTCGTATTTTTAGGTCATGGAACTTCTCATAATGCAAAAGTGTCCTATAGTCAAATGCAGACACAGATGGAAAAACTTGGTTATGAGAATATGTTTATCGGTACGGTAGAAGGAGAACCGGAAGAGACTGCCTGCGAGCAGCTCATTCAGAATATTTCAGAAGCCGGTTATAAAAAGGTAGTATTACGGCCCCTTATGGTTGTGGCAGGAGATCATGCAAAAAATGATATGGCAGGAGAAGATGAGGATTCCTGGGCAAGTATGATGAAGAAATCAGGAAAATTTGAATCGGTTGAGTCACAGATTTCCGGATTAGGTGAGATTGAAGCAATTCAAAATCTATATGTAGAACATACAAAAGCGAAAATGAATTAAGAAAGGGAATGCGAAAATGATGAAAAAGAATTTTGTAGCAGTTTTATGTGCTGCATGTATCAGTACAATGTTACTGAGTGCATGTACGCCGGAAAAAAAGACGGAACCGGAAGTAAAAAAAGAACAAAGCGAACAGCAAACAGGAGAATTTAAAAAGGCAGAATTGGAAGACGGAACATATGATGCTGATTTCCAAACAGACAGTGGAATGTTTCATGTAAATGATGCCTGTGATGGAAAAGGAACATTGACAGTAAAAGATGGAGTTATGACACTTCATATTTCACTGACATCTAAGAAAATTTTAAATCTATATCCAGGTCTTGCAAAGGATGCACAAGAAGAGGGCGCTGAGATTTTACAGCCGACAACAGATACGATTACATATGATGATGGTACGACCGAAGAGGTGTATGGTTTTGATGTGCCGGTAGAAAAGCTGGGAGAAGAATTTGACCTTGCTTTGGTTGGGACAAAAGGGAAATGGTATGACCATAAAGTATCGGTATCAAACCTTGTGAAAAAAGAGAAGAAAATAGAACTTCCGGATGGAACATATGAAATGGAACTGACATTTGAGGGTGGAAGTGGAAAAGCGAAAATACTATCTCCGGTTGTTGTGAACATTCAAGATGGTAAAGCAAAGGCGACAGTAGAGTGGACAAGCAAAAATTATGATTATATGTTAGTAGATGGAGAAAAATATCTTCCGATAAATACAGAAGGAAATTCTGTATTTGAGATACCGATCAAAGAATTTGACTGTCCACTTCATGTAGTGGGAGATACAGTAGCAATGAGTGAACCTCATGAAATTGAATATACATTGACCTTTCATTCTGAGACAAAGAAGGAATTGAAATAAGAAAGGAATCGTTATGCCGGGAAGAAAATCAACTAGATGGATTTGTCTTATGATTATAGGACTGCTGGGGCTTTGTAGCTGCAGTAGTCCTTCTTCCAATTTGAAGGAAGAGAAAGCAGAACAAACACAGCAAACTCTTGTGTATGAAAAAACAATGGAGTTAAAATATGCAGAAAATTTTCAGGTGGACTATTACGAAGGAGGATATACTATGTTACTTCTTCCAATGGAGCATACGAAGTTTCTTGTTGTTCCGGAAGGAATGGAAGAACCAAGCGGATTGGAAAAGGATATTATTGTATTGAATCGGCCGATTCAAAATCTTTATGTAGTAGCATCCTCTGTGATGGACATGTTTCAAGAATTGGATAGCTTAGACACCATTGCCTTTTCTGGTCAAAAAGAAGAGAACTGGTATATCGAAGGAGCAAAAAAAGCAATGCAAGAAGGGAAAATGCAGTACGCGGGGAAATATAATCAGCCGGATTATGAACGGATCGTATCTGGAAATTGTTCACTTGCTATTGAAAATATGATGATATCCCATGCACCGGAAGTAAAAGAAAAACTCAATGAATTTGGAATTCCTGTGATGATTGAGAGGTCCAGTTATGAAACACATCCTCTTGGAAGAGTGGAATGGGTGAAGTTTTTTGGTGCGCTTCTTGGAAAAGAAAAGGAAGCAGAACAAATCTTTCAAAAACAGGAAGAGATTTTGAAAAAAGTAACCGGCGAGGAAAAAACAGGAAAAACAGTCGCGTTTTTCTTTGTTACATCCAATGGAATGATTCAAGTTCGACAGTCTAATGATTATATTCCGAAAATGATAGAACTTGCAGGAGGAACATATGTTTTTTCGGATTTGGGAGAAGATTCTACAAAACGTTCCACGATCAATATGCAGGTTGAAGAATTTTATAACGGTGCAAAAGATGCAGATTTTTTGATTTACAATAGCTCTATTGACGGAGGAGTCAAAAACCTGGAGCAATTATTAGAGAAATGTGATGTTTTAAAAGATTTTAAAGCGGTAAAAGAAGGAAATGTATGGTGTACAACAAATAATATGTATCAGCAGTCACTTTCCATAGGATATTTGATGGAGGACATTTATAAAATGCTTCGAGAGAAGGAATCAAAAATGCAGTATTTATATCCTCTTAGATAAAAAGAAAGGAAACAGAACATGACTGATAAAAGAAAGTACAAGTATACAATTGTTTTTATTATTTTGGGAATCGGAGTACTCGTATTATTGGGATGTAATATTCGGATTGGAAGCGTTTCTTTTTCTGTACAAGAAGTGTTGCAAGCTCTTTTACATAAAGAAGTTTTGGATTCAGCCACTACTATCATATGGAATATTCGATTTCCACGTGCGTTAGCAGTCTTGATTTTGGGAGGTGCTTTAGGTCTTTCCGGATATTTACTGCAGACTTTTTTTCATAACCCCATTGCAGGTCCCTTTGTGTTAGGCATTTCTTCCGGCGCTAAAATGCTGGTAGCTCTTGTAATGATTGGATTTTTAAAGAGGGGGATTACGGTGTCATCTTCTACTATGATTGTTTCTGCGTTTTTTGGCTCTATGATTTCCATGGGATTTGTACTTGCTATGTCAAAAAAAATACAAGGAATGTCTATGCTTGTTATTAGCGGAGTTATGATTGGGTACATTTGTTCAGCTATTACGGAATTGATTGTAACATTTGCAGATGATGCAGAAATTGTAAATCTGCACAACTGGTCAAGAGGAAGTTTTTCTGGAATGACATGGGAAAATGTTTCTGTGATGGCGCTCGTTTGTTTGGTGACGTTTGGTGTTGTGTTTTTTTTATCAAAGCCACTTGATGCATATCGTTTGGGAGAAATTTATGCACAAAACATGGGAGTAAATATTCGAACATTAAGAATTTGGATTGTGATTCTTTCCAGTATGCTTTCTGCAAGTATTGTAGCGTTTGCAGGACCGGTATCTTTTGTTGGTATTGCAACTCCTCATATTGTAAAGAAAATGTTAGGTTCTGCGAAGCCGATTCTTATGATACCGGCTTGTATATTAGGAGGAAGCGTATTCTGTTTGTTTTGTGATTTACTGGCAAGAACAATGTTATCTCCAACGGAATTGAGTATTAGTACGGTAACTGCTATTTTTGGGGCGCCGGTTGTGCTTTGGGTCATGGTACAAAGACGAAGAGGGGAGATTGTATAGATGGAGTACTTTTTTCAAACAAAACAGCTCTCGGTTGGATATGATGGAAATCCGTTGATTAAAAACATTGAAGTGAGTCTAAAAAAGGGAGAAATCTTGACGATCATTGGTCCAAACGGTGCAGGAAAATCCACCATATTAAAGAGTATTGCAAGACAACTGGAAACGATTTGTGGAACGATTTTTTTCGGAGAGAATGAATTAAAACAAATGACAAGAGAGGAGCTTTCTAAAGAGCTGGCAATCGTTTTCACAGAAAAGCTTCGAACAGAATGCATGACCTGTGAAGATGTGGTTGCAACGGGGCGCTATCCATACACAGGAAGGTTTGGAATGTTAACGGAAAAAGACCGAGAGATGATTGAGTATGCCATGCAGGTTGTGCATGTGTATGCGTTTCGTAATCAGGATTTTCAAAAAATAAGTGACGGACAACGACAGAGAGTGATGCTTGCAAGAGCAATTTGTCAGGAACCGGAGATTATTATTTTGGATGAGCCAACTTCTTTTTTAGACGTCAAATATAAATTAGAATTTTTATCTATTTTGCAAAAGCTGCAACGACAAAAACAGCTTACAGTCATTATGTCTCTACATGAATTGGAATTGGCGCAAAAGATATCCGATCAAATTCTTTGCGTGAAGGGAGAATATATTTCCGGATATGGCTCTCCGGATGAAATCTTTAAATCGGGATATATCCGTGAGTTGTTTGAGATTGAAACAGGAAGTTTTGATGAAAAAACCGGAGTTATGGAACTGGAGCAGGTAAGAGGAGAAGCCTCGGTATTTGTAATCGGAGGAAATGGATGTGGTACGTTTGTTTATCGACGATTGCAAAGAGCACAGATTCCATTTGCAGCGGGAATCTTATTTGAAAATGATCTAGAGTATCCAGTTGCAAAAGCGCTTGCTTCGAAGGTGATAGGAACACCTGCATTTGAGCCGATGAGTGAAGAAAGTTTAAAAAGAGCAAAAGAAGCATTACGGACGTGCAAAAAAGTAATCTGTTGTAAAAAAACGTTTGGTCAATTGGAAAAAAAGAATGAAGAATTGCTTCAATATGCGAAGGATTTGGAAGTAGAGATAGAAATGGAGTAAAGAAGATATGGCGAAAGTGATTATGGTACAAGGAACAATGTCTAGCGCAGGAAAAAGCTTGATCGTTGCTGGACTTTGCAGGATTTTGAAGCAGGATGGATATAAGGTAGCTCCGTTCAAATCTCAAAATATGGCATTGAACTCCTTTATCACAGCAGAAGGCCTGGAAATGGGAAGAGCACAGGTTATGCAGGCAGAAGCAGCTGGAATCGAGCCAATGGTATGTATGAATCCGATTTTGTTAAAGCCAACCAATCAAACCGGCTCCCAAGTGATCGTGAACGGAGAAGTGATTGGCAATCTAAGTGCAAGAGAGTATTTTGCAAAAAAGAAAAGCTTGATTCCAGTTATTTTAGATGCCTTCCGAACCTTGGAGCAATCTGTGGATATCATTGTGATTGAAGGAGCTGGAAGCCCTGCAGAAATTAACTTGCGTGAAAATGATATCGTGAATATGGGATTGGCTGAGTTAGTGGATGCACCGGTTCTTTTGGTAGGTGATATTGATCGGGGAGGAGTGTTTGCGCAGCTTTTGGGAACTTTATTACTTTTGACGGAGCAAGAAAGAAGGAGAGTAGGAGGGCTTCTTATTAATAAATTCCGTGGAGATGTTACACTTTTACAATCTGGAATCGACATGTTAGAAGAAAAAGGAGAAGTCCCAGTTACAGGCGTAATTCCGTATATGGATGTGATGCTAGAGGATGAAGACAGTCTTACAGATCGTTTTAAAGACCGTGACGTAAAAGAAATAGATATTGTAGTAATTCGTTATCCGAGAATTTCCAATTTTACAGATTTTGATCTTTTAGAACAGGTAGATCAGGTATCACTTCGCTATGTGCAGTCAATAGAGAAAATGGGAAATCCGGATTTGATTCTCTTACCGGGAAGTAAAAATACGATGGAAGATTTAAAATGGATGAGACAAAACGGATTGGAAGCAATGATTAAGAAAAAATCAAAAGAAATCCCGGTGTTTGGTATTTGCGGAGGCTTTCAAATGCTAGGAGAGTATATTGAAGATCCCTATGGGATAGAATCCGGCGGAAGGATTCGGGGGATGGAACTTTTGCCGATTCAAACAAGAATGGAAGGGGAAAAAGTGCGGTCTCAAGTACAGGGGAAAATCCCGAAATTAGAAGGAATCTTTCAAAACCTTACCGGACTTTTGTATCAAGGGTATGAAATTCATATGGGACACACGCATGTGGACAAAATGGAGAATGCAGCAGTTATAAGTAAAAACAACATATATGGGACATATGTGCATGGAATATTTGACAAGGGAGAGATTGTAAATACGATGGTACAATGTCTGGCAAAGAAAAAAGGGTTGGATTGGAACAAGAAAAAACTGGATGATTATAAAGCATTTAAAGAAACACAGTATGACAAGTTAGCAATGATATTGAGAGAGAATTTGAAAATGGAGGACATTTATGGAATGCTTCGAGAAGCCCGTCTGGATGAATCTTACGGAGGATAGAATTTGTCAAATGAAGATAGAGGTACCAAATCGGGAAATCTATGAGAAGGTAAAAAGCAATTGGGATCAGATTGCAAAACCACTGGATGGTATGGGGAAATTTGAAACAATGACTGCAACGATCGGAGCGATTCAAGGAAGGGAACAGTTTGATATAAAGAAGAAAGTCATCCTGATTTTTTGTGCAGATAACGGAGTTGTTGCAGAAGGAGTCAGTCAGTCCGATCAGGATGTTACGCTGGCAGTTATGAAAAATATGGCGAAAAAAAGTTCAGCTGTCGGTAAAATGGCAACATATGGAGGCATCGAGACAGTTCCTATCGACATTGGGGTAAATACAGAGGAAGAGGTTCCGCAGATCGTTCAAAAAAAAATCCGAAAAGGAACACGGAATTTTGCAAAGGAATATGCGATGACAAAAGAAGAGGTATTGCAAGCGATTGCCGTAGGAATCGAGATGGTAGATGTATGTCAAAAAAAAGGATTTGGGTTGATAGGAACCGGAGAAATGGGAATTGGCAATACGACAACAAGCAGCGCAATTACAGCAGCGTTATTGGGGTGTAAAGCGGAATGTGTTACGGGAAGAGGAGCAGGATTGGAGAATCAGAAATTAGAAAAAAAGTGTGCATTGATTCAATCTGCTATAGAAACCTATGATCTCTATCATGCCAATGCTTTCCGAATTCTGCAGGCAGTCGGAGGATTGGATATTGCAGCTTTAGTAGGAGTGTGTATAGGAGGAGCCCTCTATCATGTGCCGATTATGCTGGATGGAGTGATCAGTCTTGCAGCAGCGTTTGCAGCGGAGAAAATGGTACCCGGAATAAAGCGTTATGTACTTGCGTCGCATAAAGGAAAAGAACCTGCCATGGAGAAGCTTATACAGGCTTTGGATTTGGATCCGATATTGGATGCAGAGCTTGCATTAGGAGAAGGAACCGGAGCAGTCATGGGGATGGAGTTATTGGATATGGCATTGACGGTTTATGAAAGCAGTTCGACATTTTCTGTAGTTGGAGTGGAACAGTATAAGAGGTATGAATATGGAGATGACGGTGATCATAGGGGGAAGCGGTAGCGGAAAATCATCCTTTGCAGAACAATATTTTATAGAGCATGTAAAAACAAATCATCGATATTACATTGCGACAATGCAGATCTATGGAGAAGAAGGTAAACAAAAGGTGGAGAGGCATCAAATGATGCGACAAGGCAAAGGATTTCAGACCATAGAACAACCCAGGAATTTGGGAGATGCATCAAAAAGCATGGAAGACAAATGTGGAGCCTTGCTAGAGTGTATGTCGAATCTTGTGGCAAATGAAATGTTTACCGAACAAGGAGTCGTAAGTGAAGAAGAAACCGTAAAATATGTATTACAGGGAATCGAAGAAATTGCGCGGAAAACCTCGGAGATTGTGATTGTTACCAATAACGTATTTGAGGATGGATGTCTCTATGATGAGAGTACCATGGCTTATAATCGAGCGCTTGGTGAAATCAATATACAGCTTGCGAAAAAAGCAGATAGAGTGATTGAAGTGGTCGCAGGCATTGCGAATGTGTGGAAGGAGTGTGTACAACAACATGAAAATTTGTAAATCCATTGCGATAGCATTTTCTCTGTATTCGAAAATACCGATGCCACAATTTCCGTGGGAAGAAAAGGAAATGCGTACGATGTTATGCTTTTTCCCTTGGATTGGTGGTGTGATTGGATTGATTCTGTATGGATGGTATACATTTTGCGATGCATATTCTATTGGAGAATATTGTTATCTTTTCCTAGGAATGGCAATTCCCTTGCTGATTACAGGTGGATTTCATATGGATGGTTTTTTGGATACGATGGATGCATTACATTCTTATCAAGAAAGAGAGCGAAAGCTGGAAATATTAAAGGATTCTCATGTCGGCGCTTTTTCGATTATTATGCTTGTGTTATATGGACTGATATATGGGGGATGTTTTTCGGAGATTCATAATCCGAGGATGTTGGTGATATTTTGTAGTGGATTTTTTTTGGCACGCTCATTAAGTGGTCTTTCTGTTCTCTTTTTTTCTCCGGCAAAAAAAGATGGAATGCTTTCGTTTTTTTCGAGAAGTGCTGATAAAAAGTTTGTGGGGATTTTTCTTGTTATGCAAGGGGGCATATGTGCGCTTTGGATGATTATGCTGCATCCTGCTGTAGGTGGGTTAACGTTATTAAGCGCGCTTCTTACCTTTCTTTATTATGCAAGAAAAACAAAAAAAGAATTTGGAGGAGTCACAGGGGATACGTCAGGATATTTTGTTGTTTTATGTGAAGGTGTTCTGTGTATTACAGTAGCCTGCTGTAATCACATATTTTAAAAGGAGAGAATATGAAGTTAATAATAGGAGGATATGCACAGGGGAAATTAAAAGTAGCTTGTCAGTCCGTTCCAGAAAAAAAGAAAATCATTTGGGATGGAACACTTTGGGAATCTTCTGTGGGAAATGGAGAACAATTGATTATCAATCATTTTCACGAATGGGTGAAAACTTGTCTCAGGGATGGAACGCATGTGGAAAATGAATTACAGAGGTTATTTCAATTGTACCCGGCGTGCATCATTATCGGAGATGAAATTGGGAATGGAATTGTTCCGATAGATGCCTTTGAACGTAAATACCGAGAAACATATGGACGAATTTTGAGCAATATAGCAGAACGAGCAGAAGAGGTGGATAGAGTATTGTGTGGACTCAGTCAGAAAATAAAATAAATGTCGTCATGATACGGCATGGAAGAACAAAAGGAAATGCAGAACATCGATATATAGGGAAAACAGAGGAATTTGTAACAACCGAAGGGATGGAAGAGTTACAAAGTCAGAAAAAGAAGTATCCTCCAATCGAACTGCTATTTGAAAGCCCGAAAAAAAGGTGTCGTATGACAGGAGACATTTTATATCCCAACATAGAAGTTATCGAGATTCCAGAGTTTACCGAAATGGATTTTGGAGAGTTTGAAGGGAAAAATTATGAGGAACTAAAAGGAAATGATGCATATCAAAAGTGGATAGATAGTGGAGGAGCGTTGCCATTTCCAAATGGGGAAAGCAGAGATGACTATGTGAAGCGGGTTCGAAAAGGAGTCATGCGTTTATGGGCGATACTGAAGAGAGAAGAAAAAAAGCGTCCCAATACTATCGGTATTATCGCGCATGGAGGAACGATTATGGCTTTGCTGAGTGAATTTGCCGGAGGCTCTTATTTTGAGTATCAAGTAAAAAACGGAGCAGGCTATGTGTTTGAATTGATAGAAAAAGAGAATCATTTTTCGATACAAAATATACAAAAAATAGAATAGGAGAGTACTATGTTACGATATCATTTGATAGCATTTACGCTGGCATTTTCTTTAGACCAGATGATCGGAGATCCGCATCAGCTTCCCCATCCGATTCGTTATATTGGAAATCTGATTACGAAATTACAATACAAGCTGTATCCAAAAGAACGTGAGCAAGCAAAAGAAAGAAGAAGGGGAACTTATCTGGTTATATTAGTTGTTACGATTGTAACAGCGATGGTAGGAGCTTTTTATTTAGGCAGCTATGCATTACATCCGATTATAGGGATTGTAGTAGAAAGTATTTTGACATTTTATATTTTTGCGACAAAATCTTTGAAAGATGAGAGCATGAAAGTGTATGACCGGTTGAAAACAGGAACCCTTGAGGAGGCAAGAAAAGCAGTTTCTATGATTGTTGGGAGAGATACAACTTTCCTTGATGAAACAGGTGTAGCAAAGGCGGCGATTGAAACGGTTGCAGAAAATGCGTCGGACGGAGTGATCGCACCGATGTTTTATGCGGCCATCGGAGGACCTATTTTGGGGTACTTTTATAAAGCGGTCAATACAATGGATTCTATGATTGGGTACAAGAATGATAAATATCTGCACTTTGGAAAAGTAGCGGCAAAGCTGGATGATGTCATGAATTATGTGCCGGCACGTTTGAGCGCGTGGCTTATGATTATTGTCGCATATTTATCTGGAAAAGCCTATTCTGGAAAACGTGCATATTTTGTTTATAAAAGGGACAGGAGAAAGCATGCAAGTCCTAACGCAGCCCAGACGGAAGCTGCCTGTGCCGGAGCCTTAGGGATTCAACTTGCAGGAGATGCATACTATTTTGGAAAACTTGTAAAGAAAGAATATCTGGGGGATTCGATACGCGCGGTTGAATATGAAGATATTCGACGCATCAATGTGTTGATGTATAAAATGTCGTATTTATTTCTAGTGATTTGTGTGATTTTTCTTTGGTGTATAAGTAAATGATGGAGGACAATATGAAGACGATACATGGAGGGGATATTTATCGCAATACTGTGAGTGTGGATTTTTCTGTCAATGTAAACCCACTAGGTATTCCGGATTCTGTCAAGCAGGCATTACATGAAGCTGTGGATGTTGTCGGAACTTATCCGGATATTCATGTGGAGCAGCTGACAAAAAAAATGGCTGAGCATCTTGGGATTGGGGCAGAAGCGCTCATATTTGGTAACGGAGCTTCGGAATTATTTTTGGCTATTATCCATGGAGTAAGACCGAAGAAAATTGTCATACCGATTCCGTCTTTTTATGGCTATGAGCATGCTGCAAAAGCCGGAAATGCGGAGATTGTATATTGTGAACAGAAGTGGCAGATAGTGAGAGAAGCGTTAGAGAATGCTGAGCTTTTATTTTTAGCAAATCCCAACAACCCGACAGGATCCGTACGAACATGCGAAGAATTGAGAACGATCATGGAATATTGTGAACAAAAGAAAATATGGCTTGTGCTAGATGAATGTTTTATTGAATTTTGTGGAGATGCATATTCACTATTATCGTCATATCGAATGTATCCACATACAATTTTTGTTCGTGCATTTACAAAAATATATACAATTCCTGGCGTAAGGCTCGGATATTTGGTGAATAGCCATCCGAAGCTGTTGGAAAAGATTCGAATGCAGCTACCGGAATGGAACGTGTCGGTATTTGCACAAAAAGCGGGGCTTTCATGTCTGGAGGAACAGGAATTTTTAGAGCGAACGGTAGCGTATGTAACGCAGGAACGAGAATTTTTAGAGATAGGTCTGCAAAAACTGGGTATGGAAGTCATTCCGTCGAAGACAAATTTTCTGCTATGCTATAGTGAAAAAAACTTATATCAGATGCTATTATCACGTGGCATATTGATTCGGGATTGCAAAAATTTTCGTGGCTTAAGGGAAGGATATTATCGGATTGCAGTAAAAACCAGACAAGAAAATCAATTGTTATTACAGGTATTAGGAGAGATATATTGGAACGAAAAATGATAGAACAATTAAAACCGGATGAAATTGAAGCAAGAAGCTTTGCGATTATTACAGAGGAGCTAGATGAACGAGGAATTTGGATCCCGAAGGAACAAGAGATGGTCGTGAAGCGTGTCATTCACACGAGTGCAGATTTTGATTATGTAGATACCTTATGTTTTTCAGAACATGCGGTAAAGATTGCGAAAGAATTATTAAAACATGGTGCTGATATTGTGACGGATACCAATATGGGGTTATCCGGAATTAATAAGCGTGCACTAGCAAGTTTGGGCGGAAGTGTGCATTGCTTTATGGCAGATCCGGATGTGGCAGAGCTTGCAAAAAAAAGAGAAACCACAAGAGCTGTGGTTAGTATGGAGAAAGCAGCCCGGATTCAAAAGCCGGTGATTTTTGCAATTGGAAATGCGCCAACTGCACTTCTTCAATTGGATGAGATGATACAGACAACCGATTGGAAACCTGCTTTTGTAATTGGAGTGCCGGTAGGTTTCGTGAATGTAGAAATTGCAAAAGAAATTATTATGCAGGATGGAATACCTTATATTGTGAACAAAGGAAGAAAGGGTGGAAGTAATATTGCAGCGGCGATTTGCAATGCACTTCTATATGAATTGACAAGATAGGAGAGAGGCGAATGAGATTTGGCTATACGACAGGAAGTTGTGCGGCGGCTGCGGCAAAAGCAGCAACATTTATGCTACTTTCCGGGAAAGTGAAAGAAAAAATAACAATTATAACACCAAAAGGAATTCCATATACGGCAGATATATTAGATATGCATCGAACAGAAACAAGTTGTCGGTGTGCAGTTCAAAAAGATGGAGGAGATGATCCGGATATTACAACGGGAGCGCTCATCTATGCAGAAGTCTCTCTTTTGGAGACGGAAGGCACTGTTATGTGGATTGATGGTGGAGAAGGAGTTGGGAGAGTGACAAAGCCCGGTTTGGATCAGCCGGTTGGGAATGCTGCAATCAATCGAATTCCAAGAGAAATGATTCGAAAAGAAGTGATGGAAGTGTGTAATTTGATGGATTATACAAAAGGAATTCAAGTAATCATTTCTGTACCACAGGGAGAAATGTTGGCAAAGCAAACATTCAATCCAAGACTTGGTATTGAAGGTGGGATTTCTATCTTGGGGACAAGTGGAATTGTTGAACCGATGAGCAGTCAGGCGATTATTGACACAATTCGTGTGGAACTTAGGCAGCATCGGGCCAGAGGAGAGACTTCGGTTATCGTTTCACCGGGAAATTATGGAATGGATTTCATGAAAAAAGCATATGGGTATGATTTGGAGCGAAGCATAAAATGCAGCAATTATATCGGAGTAACAATTGATATGGCTGTGGAATTAGGGTTTCGAAAATTACTGATGGTTGGACATGTCGGGAAATTGGTAAAAGTTGCCGGTGGGATCATGAATACACATTCCAAAGAGGCAGATGCACGAATGGAGATTCTTGCAGCATGTGCGTTAAGAGAAAATGTAGAGGACGAGATTCTACGGGAGATGCTTGCGTGTGTCACAACAGAGGAAGCGTTGCAGGTTTTAAAAAGAAGTTCTCGATTTAGAAATGTGATGCAACAGGTTGTAGAAAAAATTTGTTACTATATGGGAAAACGTGCAGAAGGGAAACTGAAGATAGATTGTATTATTTATACAAATGAACTTGGTGAATTAGCGAAAAGTAAGGAGGCAGAACAATGGTTTACTTTGTTGGAGCAGGAACAGGAGCCGTAGACTTGATTACCATACGTGGGATGCGGCTGTTAGAAAAAGCGGATGTAATCATTTATGCAGGGTCGCTTGTGAACCCAGAACTTTTAAAGTATGCAAAAGAAAACTGTACATTTTACAATAGTGCACAGCTTACGTTGGAAGAAGTGATAGAGATTATGAAAAATGCAGAGCAACAAGAATTAATGACTGTGCGTCTTCACACAGGAGAACCAAGTATTTATGGTGCAGTACGAGAACAGATGGATGAGCTGGAATGCTTGGGGATTCCTTATGAAAGTTGTCCGGGCGTGAGTGCGTGTTTTGGAGCGGCAGCTTCGTTGAATTTGGAATATACCTTACCTGAGATTTCACAATCTTTGATTATTACGAGAATGGAAGGAAGGACGAAGGTTCCGGAAAAGGAAAGTATCGAAAGCTTTGCTGCCCATCAATCTTCGATGGCAATTTATTTAAGTACCGGAATGTTGGAAGAGTTGGCAAATCGATTGATTCGGGGCGGATATAAAGAGCATACTCCTGCAGCATTGGTGTACAAAGCAACATGGCCGGAAGAAGAAGCGTATATTTGTACGATTGCTACATTGGCGAATACGGCAAAAGAGCATGGGATTACAAAAACGGCGCTTGTGATCGTTGGAGAGGTGATCACACATACATCGTATGAAAAATCAAGACTTTATGCGGCGGATTTTTCAACAGAATTTCGAAAGGCGAAGGAAAGTCTATGAAACTTCGAATGATCAGTTTCACAAAAAATGGGTGGAAATTATCTAAAATCATTCAAAATCATATGCAGGAATGGTCAATTTCCATTTTTACAAAATGTTCCTATTGTAAAAGTGAGAGATTGTCAGATGGACAAGGCTACGTAGAAGAATCTCTGGAAGCGTGGACAGCTGCTGCAATGAAGGAGAAGAATGGGTTGATTTTTATTGGAGCATGCGGAATTGCAATTCGGGCGATTGCGCCTTCTGTCAAGAATAAATTGGTGGATAGTCCGGTTCTTGTAATCGACGAAAGAGGACAATTTGTGATTCCGATTTTGTCAGGACATGTGGGAGGAGCGAATGCACTTGCAAAAGAAATAGCAGGAACGCTTGGAGCACAAGCAGTTATTACAACAGCTACGGATTTGCAGCATAAATTTTCCATTGATATGTTTGCGAAAAAAAATCATCTCATGATACAAGAAAAAGAGGGGATTGCAAAAATATCTTCTAAAATTCTTGCAGGAGAAGAGGTACAAATCTCAGTAGAGAAAAATAGAGTGTGTCAGGATGCGAATTTCCCCAAAGAGGTAAAACTGGTTTCCTATCCGCCTCAAGGATTTGTAGATGTAGTGATTACAGAATCCATGCGACAATATAATACGTCACTTACGCTACGTGCCAAACCGTATGTGTTTGGAATCGGATGTCGAAAGGGAAAAACGTTGAAAGAATTACGTACTTTTTTTTACGAAATGCTGCAAGAGCAAGGAATTAGAAAAGAACAGGTAGGAATGCTTGTGTCGGTAGATCGAAAACGAGAGGAAGAAGGTCTGCTTCTATTATCCAAAGAAGAGCGGATTCCATTTCATACATATACTGCAAAAGAATTAGAAGAAGTGGAAGGAGTGTTTACCGGTTCTCAGTTTGTAAAAGAAATCATAGGAGTAGATAGTGTTTGCGAACGCTCTGCGATGAAAGCGTGCGATGGAAAAGGAAGCTTGCTATGTCGGAAAAAAGTGAAGCAAGGAATGACCGGAGCGATTGCAAAAAAAGAATGGAGGATCACATGGGATGAAGAATAAAATATATGTTGTTGGAATGGGACCGGGTGAGGAGAGCATGATGACAGGGGAAGCACTCAATGTTTTAGAGCATGCGGATGTTATTGTCGGATATCCGGTATATCTGGAACTGCTTGGAGAACGATTCCAAGGGAAAAGAATGCTTTCCACACCGATGAAGAAGGAAGAAGAAAGGTGTAGGCTGGCATTTGAGGAGGCGCAAAAAGGATACAGTACTGCGCTGATATGCAGTGGGGATGCAGGTGTCTATGGTTTGGCATCTTTGATGTATGAAATAGGAAAAGAATATAAAGAAATGGAAATTATCGTCATTCCGGGGATTACTGCGGCAAATAGTGGGGCTGCACTATTGGGAGCTCCGTTAAATCATGATTATTGTGTCATTAGTTTGAGTGATCTTTTGACGCCTTGGGAAAAAATAGAACAAAGGTTGCTGGCTGCGGCCCATGCTGATTTTGCCATTGCGATATACAATCCGTCCAGTCGAAAAAGAGCGGACTATTTGCAAAAAGCTTGTGATATTTTAATGCAGGTTATAGAAAATACAAGACCGTGCGGCTATGTGGAAAATATTGGGCGAGAAGGGACAAGGCTGGCAACTTGTACATTGCAAGAATTGCGAGATAAAAAAGTGAATATGTTTACAACAGTATTTGTCGGAAATTCCGGCAGTGAACTCATAAATGGAAAGCTTATTACAAAACGGGGGTATCAAATTGAAGTCAATTCTCATATTTGCAGGGACAACGGAAGGTAGAAAATTAGCAGAACTACTAGGAGAAGCACAAATACCACATACCGTCTGTGTGGCAACAGAATATGGCGAAATAGTTTTAAAAGAAAATCCGTTTATGACGGTGAAACAGGGACGGATGTCTAAAGAAGAAATGAAGATATGGATGGAGAGTGGTATGTTTGCAGCAGTCGTAGATGCAACCCATCCTTATGCAGATGTTGTGACAGAACATATACGGGAAGCAATCTGTGGACTGGAAATACCATATTTTCGACTTCAAAGAACGATTAAAACAATACAAGAAGAGGGGGAAATACATTATTTTTCCTCTCAAAAGGAATGTGCAGAAGCACTTCACAATACGGAGGGGAATATTCTTCTTACAACAGGAAGTAAGGAACTTTCTCTTTATTGTAAGGAGGAATCATTGAAGCATCGGTTGTTTGTAAGAGTGCTTCCGGGAATGGAAAGTCTTTCAATTTGCGCGGAGTGTGGATTAAGTGGAAAACAAATTATTGCCATGCAAGGACCTTTTACAGAAGAATTAAATGAGGCGTTGATTCATCAGTTTCAAATTCAGCATTTGGTTACAAAAGTAAGTGGGAGTGTAGGAGGATATCCACAAAAAATCATGGCGGCAAAGCGAGCTGGAATTTCGTGTTTTGTGATCGGGCACGAAGCAAGCGTTCCGGGGATGTCTTTTGTGGAAGTATGCAGTGCATTGGAGCAGATATGCAATACTTCGATTTTAAAAAAAGGACGTTTTTCGATATCTCTTGTTGGAATTGGAGTCGGGAATCCGGCTTTTTTAACCCAAAAAGGAGAACGGCGAATTCGGGAAGCAGAAATTTTGCTTGGTGCAGAGAGGATGATTGCGCCATATTCTCCGAGAATTGAAAAAAAACCTTATTATCGTGCACCTGAGATTATACCATATTTAAAGGAGTTACAGAATGAAATCTTAGAAGAAATGCAGGTGACAATTTTGTTCTCCGGAGATACAGGTTTTTATAGCGGAGCTTCACATTTATATAGTGAGCTACAAAAGGCGATGGAAGAAAAGCAAATAGAGGCGACATTGGAACTCATCCCGGGAATATCTTCGGTTTCTTATTTGGCGTCTCGCATCGGTGTGAACTATCAAGATGCAAAAATAGTAAGTATCCACGGGAAAAAAGAATATCATCTTATCGAAAAAATACGAACAAATGAAAAGATATTTTTACTCGTATCCGGAGTTCAAGATGTGCAAAAGTTAGGAAAACTATTACAGGAGAACCGGTTGGAGCATTGTAAAGTTATAATAGGATATCAGCTTTCTTATTCGGAAGAAGAGATTTGTGTGTTGTCTGCAAAGCAATGTGAGCAACGTGAAAAAGAGGGATTGTATCTTTGTTTTGTCTATAATCCGCAAAAAGAATTGAAATCGGTTACGCATGGACTTTCCGATGCGATGTTTTATCGTGAAAATGTGCCAATGACGAAAGAAGAAATTCGAGAAGCTGTCATTAGTAAAATGCAGTTATATGAAGGTGCGGTTGTGGCTGACATTGGATGTGGAAGCGGTTCGATTGCTGTGGAAATTGCAAGACTTTCAGACTCGATACATGTTTATGGAATTGAAAAGGAAAAAGAAGCAGTTGAATTAAGCAAGAAAAATAAAGAGAAGTTTCAAATAGAGAATTTAGACATTTTGGAAGGTGAAGCAAGCGAAGTATTACAGAACTTGGGAAAAATGACACATGCATTTATAGGAGGAAGCGGTGGAAGACTGCGGAATATTTTGCAGAAGCTTTACGAAAATAATGAAGAGATGCAGGTGGTCATGACTGCAGTTACCGTTGAAACATTTTGCAAAATGCAAGAAATCTCTAACTGTTTTCCGATAAAAAAGGCTGAGCTTGTACAGCTTCAAGTCAGTCGAGGGAAGAAATTAGGCGCGTATCATTTGATGCAGGCAGAAAATCCGATTTGGATTTATGCGTTTCAGTTTGCAGGAAGGAAATAGAAAATGAAGATAAGAAGAGTGATGCTTGCTGCACCAAAGAGCGGTAGTGGGAAAACGACGATTACATGTGCACTTTTACAAATATTAAAAGACCAGAAGGAACCGGTTTTTGCATGTAAATGTGGGCCGGATTATATCGATCCCATGTTTCATGAGACAGTACTTGGTATTCCATCTCAAAATTTAGATACTTTTTTTTCGGGAGAATATAATACGAGAGCATTACTTTTGAAGAATCGAAAAGAAAATGATTTGATCATTATGGAAGGAGTAATGGGGCTTTTTGATGGTCTTGGAGGAGTACGTGAAGAAGGTTCGTCGTATCATCTTGCGAAAATTACAAAAACACCGATTGTTCTTGTGATAGACGCAAAAGGAATGGGACAGTCGTTGCTTCCGTTGATTTCCGGATTCCTATCTTACGATACGGAACATTTGATACGAGGAGTAATTTTGAATAAAATGTCAAAACATTATTTTTCAGTATTAAAACCAATCATAGAAAAAGAACTTGGAATTGAAGTTCTTGGCTATGTTCCGGAAGATAAAAAAGGAAGCTTCAAAAGTCGTCATTTAGGATTGATTTTGCCCAAAGAGATTCCTGATATACAAAATCAGATGAAAGAAATTGCATCTCGAATCAATGAGACAGTTTCTGTAAAAGCTTTGAAAAGAATTGCAGAAGAAGCAGAAGAGTGGGATATACAGTTCCCTACAAAAATAGAACGATTTCAGACTGAGAACGCTCCAATATTAGCTGTGGCAAAGGATGAGGCTTTTTGTTTCTATTACAAAGAAAACTTAAACTTATTCAAAGAGTACGGAGCAAAACTTCAATATTTTTCCCCGTTACATGATAAAGAATTACCGAATAAGTGTGATGGTATTCTGTTTGGCGGCGGATATCCGGAATTATATTTGCAAGAATTAAGTGAGAATAAATCTATGAAAAAATCCATACAAGAGGCATTTGCAAATCGCATGCCTTTTGTTGCAGAATGTGGAGGCTTCATGTATTTGCATGAATGGATCCAGGGAAAAGACGGTATAAAATATCCAATGGTTGGGATTGTAGAAGGAGGGGTCTATGATACAGAAAAAATAGTTCGATTTGGTTATATTGAATTACAAGAAAAGGCGCCATACTTTTTATCCAAGAACGGAGTGATAAAAGGACATGAATTTCATTATTTCGATAGCACGGATTCGGGGACAGCATGCATTGCCAGGAAACCGTCTACAGGAAGGGGTTATGAATGCATAAAATCTGGGGAACATTACTTTTTAGGTTTTCCTCATTTGTATTACCCATCGAATCCAGAATTTGTGAAAAAACTGGTACAAAAAGCGAAAGAATATAGAAGAAGAATTCATTGTAAGTAAAAGAAAAATATGATACGATATCTTTGTGAAAAAGTAGATGATTTTTACAATGTTAAAAACATGCTTTTCAAGACTAGGAGGGAAAATCATGAAAGTTACAGAAAGAATTTCAAAACTTCGTGAATTGATGGAAGAAAAGAAGATTGATATGTATATCGTTCCATCAGCAGACAATCACCAGAGCGAATACGTTGGTGAACATTTTAAAGCAAGAGCATTTATTACAGGATTTACAGGTTCTGCGGGAACTGCTGTTATTACACAGACAGAGGCTGGTCTTTGGACAGATGGAAGATATTTCCTTCAGGCAGAGCAGCAGCTTTCAGGTTCCGGTGTAGAACTTTATAGAATGGGAGAGCCTGGAGTACCAACTGTGAACCAGTTTGTGGCAGACAAGCTTCCAGAAGGCGGAACACTTGGATTTGATGGACGCCTTGTTGCGGTAGATGAAGGAAAAGCATATGCAGAGTCTGCAGCCGTACATGGTGGAAGTGTGAATTATGCATATGATTTGATCGATGAAGTGTGGGAAGACAGACCGGCGTTATCGACAGAGAAAGCATTTGCTCTTGGAGAGGAATTGACAGGGGAAAGTGCAGCGTCAAAACTTGCACGTATTCGTGAAGTGATGAAAGCGGAAGGCGCAGACGTACACGTTGTAACTTCTTTGGATGATGTTTGCTGGATATTAAATGTAAGAGGCAATGATGTTGCATACTCACCGCTTCTTCTGTCCTACATGATCATTTCCATGGATCAGGTAGATCTCTATGTAGATGAGACAAAATTAAATGATGAGATCAGAGCAGAATTTGATGCAAACCATATCGTATTACATCCATACAATGATGTATATGAAGACTTGAAAAAATACGGAAAAGACAATATATTATTGATCGATCCAGACCGCATGAATTATGCGCTTTACTACAACATTTCTGATGAAGCTGCAAAAGTGGAAAAACGTAACCCTAGCGTTTTGATGAAAGCGATGAAAAATGAAGTAGAGTTACAGAACATTCGTAACGCACACATCAAAGACGGTGTTGCTATGACAAAATTCATGAAATGGGTGAAAGAAAATGTAGGCAAGATGGAAATCACAGAGATGAGTGCATCTGATAAGTTAGAGGCTTTCCGCGCAGAGCAGGAAGGTTTCTTGTGGCCAAGTTTTGAGCCAATTTGCGGATTTGGTGAACATGCAGCAATCGTGCATTATTCTTCCACACCGGAGACAAACGTTCCATTAAAAGAAAATGCATTTTTCTTAACAGATACAGGTGGAAACTACTACGAAGGTTCTACAGATATCACTAGAACATTTGCTCTTGGTGAAGTAAGTGAGATTGAAAAGCTTCACTTTACAACAGTTGCGAAGAGTATGTTAAGCGTAATGAACGCGAAGTTCCTTTATGGAGCAACCGGTTCTAATATCGATATGCTTGCGAGAAAACCATTCTGGGATATGGATTTAAACTTTAACCATGGAACAGGACACGGAGTTGGATATTTATTGAACATTCACGAAGGTCCGACGGGTATTCGCTGGATGCAAAGAGCAAGTGAAGCGACACCTTTCGAAGAAGGTATGGTAATTACAGATGAACCGGGAATCTACATTGCAGGTTCTCACGGAATCCGTACAGAGAATGAATTGATCGTCCGCAAAGGGGTACAGAATGAATATGGACAGTTCATGTACTTTGAACCGATTACATTTGTTCCGATTGATTTAGACGCGATCGATCCAGATGTGATGTCAGCGGAAGACAAAAAGATGTTAAATGACTACCATAAAGAAGTATTCGAGAAGATTTCTCCATACTTAAATGAAGAAGAAGTAGAGTGGTTAAAGAAATACACAAGAGAAGTGTAAAATAGAATCACTTAAGATGACGGGAGGGTACCGATAAGGTATCCTCCTGTTTGTGTGAGAAAAGATATAAAACTTATGAAGAAGGAAATGTAAGCTGTACCGAAAATTCATGCCCCATTTCGTTGAAAAGCATTCTTCCTCCAAGAAGCGACATCATCTTTTCCACGCTTTTTAGACCAATATGATTGCTCTCGATGCCGTTTACTTCTTCTTTTGTTCTGTTTTTCAGAAGAAGCTTTAACTCCGAACCATCGACAGTAAGACGAATGAGAACGGCTTGAGACTTGTCTCCGTACTTCAAAATGTTGGAAAACAGGTTGTTGAAAATCCGTTTTAGCATGGTTTCATCTCCGAGAAAAGAGAGGGATGTTTCCGTATTTTCAGGAGATAATTCGATATCACAGGAGAAACCTGCAAGGCGGATAAAATCAGTATTTTCCAACAGACAATTTTGATAAAAGGAAAGAGGCAGCAAAACGAGATTCGGAATCTCCGCCTCTTCAAAAACAAGCGCATATTCAAACATTCGATCGGTCATGTCCTTGATATCTTTTGTTTTTTGCAGGCAACGATCTAAATACTCTTCCTGCATATCCGGCGCTTTTTTTAATTTCAATACTTCCAAATATCCGTTTAGAATCGTGAGTGGTGTCCGCAGATCGTGCGACATGGCAGTAATCAGGTCTTGATTCGCTTGTCGGCTTTCTTGTTCCTGTCGCAGCGTATCATCTAAGGTAATTCGAAGTTTATCAAGTTCCATAGAGAGAATACCGATTTCATCGTGACCAAATTGTGGAATCACAGTTTTTAAATCACCGGATGCCATTTGCAGAATACCGTTTTGAACTTTTGTAATCTGTTTGAGCTTCCTTGATATGTAAATCAGGATGACACTCAAGAAAAAAAGAAAGGAAGAAGCAATACAAAAAATAGCATAGGGGTAGAGAAACAAACTGTTGTGGTAAAAATACACCATAACAAGAGCGGTTCCGTTTTTAAATTCTACAGAAAACTCTCGATGTCCTTCTCCCTCCCCGCCGGTAATTCGATAGCCAAGATCAAATACGCTTCGAAAACTGTTGTCATTCATAATTGGCGCATATCGTCCTGCCCGGTATATTCCATCCAAACCATAGATATAGAGACTTGTATACTCATCGCAAAGGTCAAAAAATGGCTGTAAACTTTCGGTGGCTTCTGTGTCTTTTTCGGAAGCAGGAATATCGTAATTGACGGCTTCTTCCAGTATCGTATCGAAAAAATAAGCATCTCCATGTGGCGGCGTAAGGTGGAGAACAGGATCAAATAACTCAAAAACAGTCCATTTGTTATACCAAAGAATATGGAAGAGAATGAAAGCAATCGTGCCTGCAATGAGAATGAGACAGCTAAGTTGTGTTCGGATTTTGACAGGTTTTCTTTTATGAATCACATCGATACCCCTTTCCCCAGATTGTTTTAATAATCAATGGTTTATTTGGATCTTCTTCTATCTTTTTTCGAAGGTTGCGGATATGCACCATGACGGTGTTGTTGGCACCATAATAATAAGGTTCCTCCCAAATAGCTTCGTAGAGACGTTCCGCAGAAAACACTTGCCCTTGATACTTGAGGAAGAGAAGAAGCATTCGATATTCTGTATCTGTCAAGTCGATCAAAATTCCGTTTTTTCGAATCTCTTCAGATTTTTCATCAATGGTAAGAGAATGATAGGAAAAGACATCCGAAGTTTTTTCTACGACTTCTTTCCCTTTATAAATGTGGTAGCGGCGAATGAGCGCTTTTACCCGGCTGATTAGTTCATTGTAAGAAAAGGGCTTTGCCAGATAGTCATCTCCACCGCTGGAAAATCCAAGGGTTTTGTCGCTGTCTTTTGTCCGTGCGCTCAAAAACAGAATTGGAGCGTTGTTGGATTTCCGAATTTCCAGACATGTTTGATAGCCGTTCATTCCCGGCATCATAATGTCTAAGATTATGAGGTCGAAATCCTGTTCTTTTAAAAGTCGAAGAGCAGTGATACCGTCTTTTGCCTGTACGCTCTCAAAGCCTTCGCCTGTCAAAAGAATTTCTATAATTTCCCGAATCTCCGGATTATCATCTACAATAAGAATCTTTGATCGTTCCATAAGTTTTCCTCCTAAATGTCTAACACCATTATAACAAATATTAGGAATTCTGTAGAAAATGTTAAGAAATCTTAAGGTATATTTTCGGAAAAACTTAAGAGACGTTTGCTACACTAGGCAAAGAGGTGATGAACATGCAATATGAAATGCTCCGCTATATCATTGCAGGGGGCTGTACAACTTTGGTAAATATCGGAATATTTACAGTATTAAGATACGGAGGCGGTTTCGGACTTCAGGCGGCAAATGCAAGTTCTATTGTTGGAGCAATACTATTTGCATTCGTGATAAATCGAACCTTTGTCTTTCGAAAAAAAGGAAAAGACAGTATCTTTAGAGAAGCAATACAATTTGTCGGGATGCGTGCAGTTTCGATGGGAGTTGAATTGTGGGGAATGTATATTTTCACAGAAAAATATAAGCTGTCGGAGTTGTTTTGCAAGTTGCTGCTGCAAGGAATCATTATCGGGATGAATTATGGATTCAGCAAGTGTTATATATTTAAGAAACAGGAGGAGTAGGGATGAAGAATTTAACTGTGATCGTACCATGCTTCAATGAAGAGGAAGCGTTACCGATCTATTACAAAGAGATGTGCAAGGTTATGGATCAAATGAAGGATGTAGAAATAGAACTGTTATTTGTGGATGACGGTTCTTCGGATCATACCCTTTTTGTGATGAAGGATTTACATATGTTAGACGCAAGGTGCTCGTATCTTTCTTTTTCCAGAAATTTTGGAAAAGAGGCGGCAATCTATGCGGGATTAAAACATGCAGCCGGAGATTATGTGGCGGTGATGGATGTGGATCTTCAGGATCCGCCGGGATTATTACCGGAAATGTACCGGATTTTGGAGGAAGAAGGGTACGATAGTGTAGCAACTAAACGTTCCACAAGGACGGGAGAACCGAAGCTTCGCTCCTTTTTGTCAGAAAGCTTCTACAAATTTATCAATAAAATCTCCAAGACAGAGATCGTAAACGGAGCAAGAGATTATCGGCTGATGAAACGAAACATGGTGGATGCGGTGCTGGATATGAGTGAGTACAATCGATTTTCCAAAGGAATCTTTGAGTGGGTAGGTTTTCGTACAAAGTGGTTAGAATTTGAAAATGTGGAACGTTCGGCAGGGGATACGAAATGGTCGTTAAAGAAATTGTTTTTCTATTCTTTGGAAGGAATTACCGGTTTTTCGGTAGCACCGTTATCTTTGGCATCGGTGATCGGGGTTCTGTTTTGTCTGTTGTCCTTTGTATTGATTGGTGTGATCGTTGTGCGAACACTGATATGGGGAGATCCGGTATCCGGCTGGCCTTCTTTGGTATGCATCGTATTTTTGGTGGGAGGAATCCAACTTTTGTGCACCGGAATCGTTGGTCAGTATTTGTCAAAAACATATTTGGAGACAAAACATCGTCCAATCTATATTTTGAAGGATAGTAGTGATAAGGAGTGTAAATCATGTTAGGAAAGGTATTCGGGGCGAATGTGGACTGGATCAGTCAGCATAGTGTATTCCCGGAGTATTTTCGACAACAGTTTTATGAGACGGGACAGTTCTTTCCGGAGTTTGCTGCCAATATTGGTGGTGGACAGAATATCTATCATTTTGCCTATTATGGTCTTTATAATCCGCTGAATCTTCCGGCATATCTATTACCCTTCGTGAAGATGAGTGATTATATGATGGCAGTGAGTATTCTTTGCATTTTAGTAGATATGGTTCTGTTATATCGGTGGTTTCGTGGAAACGGAGCGTCCAAAGGAAATAGTGGACTTGCAGCGCTTCTGTTCTTGCTTGCGGGACCGATGGTGTTTCATTCCTATAGCCAGATTATGTTTGTGAACTATATGCCATTTTTAATTTTGGGATTCATTGGTATCGATCGATATTTCCGAAAAAATAAATCCGGCTTGCTCGTTATGAGTATGTTTTTGATGATTATGACAAGTTTCTACTTTAGTATCGGAGGAATTTTAGCCTTGGGAATATACGGAATCTTTCGGTATTGGAGTGAGCAGGAGGAAAAAGGAAAGAGGATAACCGGAAGAGGATTTCTCTTCGCGGGAGTGCAATTCTCTCTTCGGATTCTTACAAGCGTTTTTATGAGTGGTGTTTTGCTTGTACCAACCGCCATGGCGCTTTTTTCAGGGGAAAGAGGAGCGAAAGTAAGTGTATCGTTTCCGGAACTTTTTCTTCCACAAATGGAACTTGGACACGTGCTATATGATCCGTATGGTATCGGACTTCCGACAATCGTAATTACGGTACTTTTTACCGGAGTATTGTATCAATCGTGGAGAGAAAAGTATCTCCATCTTGCTTGTCTTGTGATTATCGGCTTACCGATATTCCGCTATCTTTTGAATGGTGGTTTGTATATTCGTGGAAAAGTGTTAATACCGATGTTGCCGCTGTGTTGTTACCTCATTCTTATGTATCTGGAAAAACAAAAACGAAGGGAAATCTCGTTTGGGAAGGGGATGTTTTCTTTGGCTCTAACCGTATTGCTTGTGTGGATAGGAAGTCCTTGGGAGAGGCAAACAGAGGTATCCAAATTTTTATTTGTCGAAGCAATTCTCATGCTTTTTTTCGGCATGGTATTTTATCGGGTTCATATGGAAAAAATATTGATGGTCGTACCGCTTATTTCATTACTGCTGTTTGGAACAATTTTTTCTTTGCAGGAAAATCGGATGCTAGATCAGACATTTTATGAGAAGGTAACAAGTCAGGAATATGCAAAGAAGGCAGAAAAAATCTTACGGAAGGAACAAGGCTTCTATCGGATGGAACAAAGCGGTACATTGGAGGAAGATGCAGCGAATATCAATCGAATTTGGTCGATGGAACAATATGTTTCCTCGGTGTATTCTTCCACATATCATGAGGGATATCAAGATTTTCGTAAAAACAGTTTCCAAATGGAGCAACCGTATCGGAATATTTTGATGCAGGCAGGTGCAAAAAATCCAGTATTTCAAAGATTTATGGGGATAAAATATATTTTATCCGATCAGGATGTACCGGGATATCGGAAGATAGCAGAAGGAGTATATGAGAATAACTCGGTTCTTCCGATTGCCTATGGAACAGATAGGGTGATGACGGAAGAGACATATCGAAAGCTTTCTTTTCCGTATAATCAGATCGCATTATTGAAGTATGCAGTAGTAGAAGAAGCGGAAGAGGATGGGCAAAAGAAGTTTGTAGAACAGCCGGAGGTGAAAAACGTAGCGCTTTCTTTGGAAGACAAACGGATTCAGAAAAAGAAAAAAATCAAAAGCCAAGTGCAGATACCAAAAGCAAGCGAAGGAGATATTTTTTTCTTACAGTTTGAGGTGAAAAATCATCATCCATCAAAAGATGTCTCTGTTATTGTGGAAGGTGTTCGGAATAAACTGACGGCTAAGCAGCATATTTACTATAATGAAAATGAAACATTTACGTATGCGATTGCATTACGGGACGGACAAACTTCTCTTGACGTGACGTTTGGAGAAGGCAATTATGACATTTGTAATGTAAAAGGTTATATCTGGGCAGATGAAGTGCAGGCTTCTGATGAGAAGCAATTTTGCCGGACAGAATTTCGAGTAGATAAGGAGAAAACAAAAGGAAATGTCATTCAAGGAAGTATAAAGATGGAGAAAGATGGATATTTGATTACTTCCATTCCATATGATCGAAATTTTGAAGTGTGTGTGGATGGAAAACAGGTGACGCATGAAAAAGTAAATACTGCGTTTTTAGGTATGGAGCTAGAAAAAGGTGAGCATGAAATCACAATGATCTATCATGCGCCGGGAGTTACGGTGGGAAAAGTGATGAGTTTGCTTGGGTTCTTCTTGTTTTTAGGGATAGTCAAGTTGAATGTTCTAATATAACGATGATGAAAAGTAATATAATTGTAGTTCATTAGGGGATACTTGATGATGTGGGAAATTGGCACAACGAATCTTCGTTGTGCTTTTTCTTCTTTCTTTAAGACTTCTTTGCGAGTCTTGAAAAAAAGGGGAAAAATGCTATAATAGTAATACTTTGTTGAATATATTTAGGAAAGAATTGGTGAAAACTATGGATTTAAAAGAATTACAGACATATGAACTGCTGGAAGAGCATCATCTGCCGGATTTTCAATCTGAGGGATATCTTTTGCGACATAAGAAGAGTGGTGCAAGAGTAGTTCTTATTTCAAATGATGATGATAATAAAGTGTTTACAGTCGGATTTCGTACACCGCCGGAGGACAGCACAGGACTTCCGCATATTTTGGAACATTCTGTACTTTGCGGTTCAGAGAAATTTCCGGCGAAAGATCCGTTTGTGGAGCTTGTAAAAGGTTCGCTGAATACATTTTTAAATGCGATGACTTATCCGGATAAGACTGTATACCCGATTGCAAGCTGTAATGACAAAGATTTTCAGAATTTGATGCATGTGTATATGGATGCTGTATTTCATCCGAATATTTATAAACACGATGAGATTTTTCGTCAAGAAGGCTGGAGCTATAAGTTAGATGATGTAGATGCAGATCTGGAATACAACGGTGTTGTATACAATGAAATGAAGGGGGCATTTTCTTCTCCGGAAGGTGTGCTTGACCGCGTGGTTCTGAATGCGTTGTTCCCGGATACTTCTTATCATCATGAATCCGGTGGAGATCCGGAAGTGATTCCAGAGCTTACGTATGAGCAGTTTTTAGAGTTCCACAGCCGTTACTATCATCCGTCAAACAGTTATATCTATCTGTATGGTGATATGGATATGGCAGAGAAACTGGAGTGGTTGGATCGGGAATATTTGAGCCATTACGATTTATTGGAAATTGATTCTAAAATTCGCTATCAAGAGCCGTTTGATGAAGTGAAAGAAGTAGAGATGGAGTATTCCATTGCCAGCAGCGAGTCAGAAGAGGATAACACATACCTCTCTTATAATAAAGTAATCGGAACGAGTTTGGACAAAGAATTGTATCTTGCATTTGAGATTTTAGACTATGCGCTTTTGTCAGCACCGGGGGCGCCTCTTAAAAAAGCGCTTGTAGATGCAGGAATTGGAAAAGATATCATGGGGTCTTATGATAACGGTATTTATCAGCCGGTATTTTCGATTGTTGCGAAGAATGCAAACGTAGAGCAGAAGGAGCAGTTTGTCTCTGTTATTGAAAAGACGCTTTCAGACATTGTGAAGAACGGAATGGATAAAAAGGCAATCGAAGCAGGAATCAACTATCATGAATTCCGTTATCGAGAAGCAGACTTTGGCGGTTTCCCGAAAGGATTGATGTACGGACTTCAGATTTTCGAAAGCTGGCTCTATGATGATGAAAAACCGTTTATCCATGTAGACGCGATCGGAACGTTCAATCTGTTAAAAGAGAAGATGAACACAGGGTATTTTGAAGAATTGATTCAAAAGTATTTGTTGGATAATGCACATGGGGCAATTGTGGTAGTAAAACCGGAAAAAGGTCGTACAGCAAGAATGGAAAAAGAATTGCACGATAAGCTGCAAGCATACAAAGCAAGTCTTACAAAAGAGGAAGTAAAAGAGATTGCCGACAAGACCGCTCAACTGATTGCATACCAGGAGGAACCATCAACACAGGAAGAGCTTGAGACCATCCCTGTATTGGAAGTGGAAGATATTTCCACAGAAATCCAACCAATCTATAACGAAGAGATTCGCTATGGAGATATCTTGATGGTGCATCATAATGTGGAGACAAACGGAATCGGATATTTGGATATTTTGTTTGATCTGTCACAGGTACCTGCTGAGCTTCTTCCGTATGTGGGGATTTTACAAAGTGTGCTCGGCGTGATCGATACGACACATTATGAATATGGAGAGCTTTTCAATGAGATTAATGTGCATACCGGTGGAATCGGAACTTCGCTGGAAATGTATCCGGATGTAGAAAAGGTGAAAGAAAAAGAATTCAAAGCAACGTTTGAAATCAAAGCAAAAGCATTGTATCATAAGCTTCCGGTAGCCTTTGCGATGATCCGAGAGATTCTGATGGAATCGAAATTAGAAGATGAAAAACGTCTGAAAGAAATCTTGGATACAACGATTTCCAGAATGCAGATGCGATTTACTTCTTCCGGACATACAACGGCGGCTCTACGTGCAATGGCATATGCGTCGCCGATTTCAAAGTTCAAAGATATGACAAACGGTATTGACTATTATAAAAAAGTCAATGAGATCGCGGAACATTTTGAAGAAGAAAAAGAAACCTTGATCCAGAATTTAAAAGTATTATGTAAGCTTTTGTTCCGGGCAGATAACATGATGCTTAGCTATACGTCTACAGCAGATGGTTTAGAAGGAATGGACAAATGGATTGATGAACTCAAAGATGCTCTTTATACAGAAGAAGTGAAGCTTGAGCCATGTGTGATTCATTGTGAGAAGAAGAACGAAGGATTCAAAACATCTTCTAAAGTACAGTATGTAGCACGAGCAGGAAACTTTATAGACCGTGGTGCGGAATACACAGGAGCTCTTCAGATTTTAAAAGTAATTTTAAGTTATGATTATCTGTGGCAGAACATTCGTGTAAAAGGTGGAGCATACGGCTGCATGAGCGGTTTCAATCGAATTGGAGAAGGCTATCTTGTATCCTATCGTGATCCGAATTTGGAGAAAACAAATGAAGTATACGAAGGGGTAACAGAGTATTTGAAAAACTTTACGGTATCTGACCGTGATATGACAAAATATATCATCGGTACGATCAGCAATCTGGATCAACCGCTGACTCCGGTTGCAAAGGGTGACCGTTCACTAAATCTATATATGAATCATGTGTCCAAAGAGATGATTCAAAAAGAAAGACTGCAGGTGCTTCATGCAACACAAGAAGATATTAGAAAGTTAGCAGAAGTATTGGAAGCGGTACTCGCAGCAGAACAATTCTGTGTCATTGGTGGCGAAGAGAAGATTGAAGCGGCAAAACAGTTATTTGATGAAGTGAAAGATTTGTTTTGATGATTTCCATAGAGAGTCATTTTTTATCGATAAAAATTAGGAGGAAACAGATGAGAGCAGATTATAAATCAGGCTTTGTAACATTGATTGGTCGTCCGAACGTAGGAAAATCTACTTTGATGAATCATTTGATCGGACAGAAGATTGCGATTACATCGAATAAACCACAGACGACAAGAAATCGTATCCAAACGGTTCTTACAACAGAAGAAGGACAGATTGTGTTTGTGGATACGCCGGGAATCCATAAGGCGAAGAATAAACTTGGAGAATATATGGTCAATGTAGCGGAGCGTACTTTGAATGAAGTGGACGTTGTTGTATGGCTTGTAGAGCCGTCTACATTCATCGGAGCAGGGGAAAAGCATATCATTGAACAGTTGAAAAAGGTGAAAACTCCGGTAATTCTTGTGATCAATAAAGTAGATATGGTAAAGCGAGAGGAAGTATTTGCTTTCATTGATGCGTACCAGAAACAATATGATTTTGCGGCGATCGTTCCGGTATCTGCAAGAACCGGAGAAAATACAGATGAGCTTGTTAAGGTATTGTTCCAGTATCTGCCGTATGGTCCGCAGTTCTACGATGAAGATACGATTACCGATCAGCCGCAGCGTCAGATTGTGGCGGAGATCATTCGTGAAAAAGCGCTTCATGCCTTAAATGAAGAGATCCCTCACGGAATTGCAGTGGCGATCGATCGCATGGAATTCAAGAGAAAGCTTGTGAATATCGACGCAACAATCATTTGTGAGCGAGATTCACATAAGGGCATCATCATCGGAAAACAGGGCGCAATGTTGAAAAAGATCGGCTCAAATGCCCGTTTTGAGATTGAGAAGATGCTGGAAATGCAAGTCAATCTGAAGCTTTGGGTGAAAGTGAAAAAGGATTGGAGAGACAGCGATTTTCTAATTAAAAACTTTGGATATACAAAGGACGAATAAGAGAAAAGTTACCAGTTTTTATCTGGTATAAGACAAGCCCAATGGGAGAACCTAAGAGTAGAAGACAGAAGAAGAGGTGATTTCATGGGGCTTGTGTATTGGGAGCAATTTACAAAGACAGGAAAGATTGAAGATTATCTTCGATACCGGAATGAGAATCTTCAAGAAGCAGAGGAAGGCAAACGTGAATCAGTCGGTAACAGTGACAGGGATCGTTCTGTCAGTAACCCCCATCGGGGAGTACGATAAGAGAGTGGTAATCTTAACAAAAGAAAGAGGACGTATTTCAGCATTTGCCAAAGGGGCGAGAAAACCAAACAGTCCCCTTGGAGGTGCTGTGAGTCCTTTTTGCTTTGGTGAGTTTATACTTTATGAAGGGCGAACTTCGTATGATATTATGCAGGTGAATATTGCCAATTATTTTCAAGAGCTGCGTTCCGATATGGAAGCGGCCTATTATGGTTTTTATTTTATGGAATTCACAGAATACTATACGAGAGAATACAATGATGAGACACAGATGCTAAAACTTCTGTATCAGACGTTTCGAGCATTGACGAATAAAAATATTTCGAATGCGTTGATTCGATGTATCTTTGAACTAAAAGCAATTTACATAAACGGAGAAGGACCGCAAGTATTTCAATGTGTAAAGTGTGGCGATACAGAACGGCCGGTTGTATTCAGTGCAAAAGAAGGCGGGGTTATCTGTAGCGAGTGTATGCAAGGTGTGTTTGATGATATGGAGATTGACACATCAACATTATATGCAATGCAGTATATCGCCAGTTCTACGATAGAAAAGCTATATACGTTTACGGTGGCAGATTCCGTACTTCACAATTTGAAAAAAATCATTGGACGGTATATTTCTGTCTACATCGATAAGCAGTTTAAGTCGTTGGAAATACTGGAAATATGTGTAAAATAGCGATAGATTTCTTGTTTTGCATAAACATTGCTTTACATTCATATAGAAAGAATGTATAATAATTAACAATTTATAGATATTCTTTATTCAACTCACGAATATAGAAAATGAAGGTGAAGGAGAGGAAAAGATTATGGAAAAGACAATGGAAAAAATCGTCGCATTAGCGAAATCAAGAGGATTTGTATACCCTGGTTCTGAAATCTACGGCGGTCTTGCAAATACATGGGATTATGGTAACCTTGGTGTAGAATTAAAGAACAATGTAAAACGTGCGTGGTGGAAAAAATTCGTGCAGGAAAATCCATATAACGTAGGTGTAGATTGTGCGATCCTTATGAATCCACAGACATGGGTAGCGTCAGGACACTTGGGAGGATTCAGCGATCCTCTTATGGATTGTAAAGAATGTAAAGAAAGATTCCGTGCAGACAAGATTATCGAAGATTTTGCAGCAGAACATGGAATTGAACTTACAAGCAGCGTAGACGGCTGGACAAAAGAAGAGATGGAAGCATGGGTTGCAGAACATAATGTTCCATGTCCATCTTGCGGAAAACACAATTTTACAGAGATCCGTCAGTTCAACTTAATGTTCAAGACATTCCAGGGAGTAACAGAAGATGCAAAAAATACTGTATACTTAAGACCGGAAACAGCACAGGGTATTTTTGTAAACTTCAAGAATGTACAGCGTACATCCAGAAAGAAAATCCCATTCGGTATTGCGCAGATTGGTAAATCTTTCCGTAACGAGATCACACCGGGTAACTTCACATTCCGTACAAGAGAATTCGAGCAGATGGAATTAGAATTCTTCTGTGAACCGGGAACTGACTTAGAATGGTTCCAGTACTGGAGATCATTCTGCCACAATTGGTTATTATCGCTCGGTATGAAAGATGAAGAACTTCGTCTTCGTGACCATGATCCAGATGAACTTAGTTTCTATAGTAAAGCAACAACAGACTTTGAATTCTTATTCCCATTCGGATGGGGAGAATTATGGGGCGTTGCCGATAGAACAGATTATGACCTTACACAGCATCAGAATGAATCCAAACAGGATATGACATATTTTGATGATGAGAAGAAAGAAAAATACATTCCATATGTAATCGAACCATCATTAGGAGCTGACCGTATGGTACTTGCATTCCTCTGTGCAGCTTACGATGAAGAGGAATTGGAAGGCGGAGATACTCGTACAGTATTACATTTCCATCCAGCACTCGCTCCGGTTAAGATCGGTGTACTTCCACTTTCTAAGAAGTTGAACGAAGGCGCAGAAAAAGTATTTGCTGAGTTATCAAAGACATATAACTGTGAGTTTGACGACAGAGGAAATATCGGAAAACGTTACCGTCGCCAGGATGAGATCGGAACACCGTTCTGTGTCACATATGACTTCGATTCAGAAGAAGACGGAGCAGTAACTGTTCGTGATCGTGATACGATGGAACAGGAAAGAATCAAGATCGAAGATCTGAAAGCTTATTTTGAGAAAAAATTTGAATTTTAATTAATTGGGGACGTAGTATTTTATAGTTTTACTACGTCCCCAATTAAAAAATGGTATGTCCCTTTTTGCAGAAACCCTTGTCCCTTTTTAGGTCATAAAGAAGTGAGAAGGTGAAAAATGCCTAGAAAAAGAAGAAAAGAAAGCATTACTGGATTTTACCATGTTATTGCAAGAGGTATTAATAAAGAACTGATTTTTAATCAGACGAGAGAAAAATTATATTTGAAACGTATCTTAAAAGAAATTTTATCTGATCATAATGTGGAAATATATGCTTATTGCATTATGTCAAATCATGTACATTTAATTATCAAATCAGAACTTCAAGATTTATCCATGTATATGGCAAAGTGTTTGGCAAAATATGCTGAATACTATAATTACAAACATAAAAGAAACGGACATGTTTTTCAGAATCGTTTTATAAGTGAATGCATAGAAACATCAAGATATTTTTGGAATTGTCTTAGATATATTCATTTAAATCCTTTAAAAGCACATCATGTAAAAAATATTATGAATTATAAATATAGCAGTGTTTTGGAATACAAAACAAGAACGTTACAGTTATTAGATGAAAGAGCGTTAAAGATTTTTTGCGAGAGATTTGAAGATTGGGAGGATTTTATGAATTTCCATTTTAAGACACAAAGAGATGTGTTTGCAGATGTTGCAGAGGATGTGTCGAGACAAAAGTTAGATGTTGCGATTACATATTTGGATGAAATGAAACAACAACTAGAGA
This sequence comes from uncultured Lachnospiraceae bacterium, assembly GCA_900550235.1. Taxonomy (GTDB): domain Bacteria; phylum Bacillota; class Clostridia; order Lachnospirales; family Lachnospiraceae; genus Faecalimonas. Next base: position 50,550 of record URRQ01000001.1, on the reverse strand, counting down.
TTGAAAGTAAAGAAAGATTTGTAGAAGAAAAGCTGCTAAGAGAGAAGTTCAAAGAATATTTGATTGAGAAAATGGGAATATCAATAAGAGAAAGTGAAAAGATTTTATGTGAAGTCAGAGAACAATATCTCAAATAATTAGAAAGGGACAAGGGGTTCTGCAAAAAGGGACAGGGTAATAATTAATTGGGGACGTAGCAAAACAGCAAAATACTACGTCCCCAATAAGTAATACCTCTTGACGAACCTTGTCAAAGCGTATAAAATATATATGATATACGTGGCATATTATGTCACATTATATACTGATAATATAAAGTAAGAGAGTAGTCCGGAGATACAGGTGCTTTCTTGCGATGTATTAATAAAAATTTATAGGAGGTCATAAAGACATGGCAAAATGGGTTTATATGTTCACTGAAGGTGATGCGAGCATGAGAAATACCCTTGGTGGAAAAGGTGCGAACCTTGCTGAGATGACAAAATTAGGTCTTCCTGTACCACAGGGATTCACAATTACAACAGATGCTTGTACACAGTATTATGAGGATGGGAAAACAATTAACGAAGAAATCATGGGACAGATCATGGACGCAATCGTTAAGATGGAAGAGGTTACTGGAAAGAAATTCGGTGACAAAGAGAATCCACTTCTCGTATCTGTACGTTCAGGAGCAAGAGCTTCTATGCCAGGTATGATGGACACAATCTTAAACCTTGGTTTAAATGAAGAAGTTGTTCATGTACTTGCTGAAAAATCAGGAAATCCTCGTTGGGCATGGGACTGCTACAGAAGATTTATCCAGATGTACTCAGACGTAGTTATGGAAGTTGGTAAAAAATACTTCGAAGAACTCATCGATAAGATGAAAGAAGAAAAAGGTATTACACAGGACGTAGACCTTACAGCAGAAGACTTGGAAGTACTTGCAAATCAGTTCAAAGCAGAATACAAAGAAAAAATCGGAGAAGAATTCCCAGTAGATCCGAAGGAACAGTTAATGGGTGCTGTAAAAGCTGTATTCCGTTCATGGGACAACCCGCGTGCTAACGTTTACCGTCGTGACAACGATATCCCATACTCATGGGGAACTGCTGTTAACGTACAGATGATGGCATTTGGTAACATGGGAGAAACATCAGGAACAGGTGTTGCATTTACACGTGATCCAGCTACAGGTGACAAGCACTTAATGGGTGAGTTCTTAATGAACGCTCAGGGCGAAGACGTTGTTGCTGGTGTTCGTACACCACAGAAGATTGATCAGTTAAAAGAAGTTATGCCAGAAGTTTACGATCAGTTCGTAGGTATCTGCAATACTTTGGAAGATCACTACAGAGATATGCAGGACATGGAGTTCACAATCGAAGATAAAAAACTCTACATGTTACAGACACGTAACGGTAAGAGAACAGCTCAGGCTGCATTAAAGATCGCTTGTGACTTAGTAGACGAAGGAATGATCACAGAAGAAAAAGCTGTAGCTATGATTGATCCTCGTAACTTAGATACATTACTTCACCCACAGTTTGATGCTGACGCATTAAAAGCTGCTACACCAATGGGTAAAGGTCTTGGAGCTTCTCCGGGAGCTGCTTGCGGTAAAGTTGTATTCACAGCAGAAGATGCTGTAGAATGGGCTGCAAGAGGAGAAAAAGTTGTTCTTGTTCGTCTTGAAACATCACCAGAAGATATCACAGGTATGAAATCTGCTCAGGGTATCTTAACAGTACGTGGTGGTATGACATCTCACGCAGCTGTTGTTGCTCGTGGTATGGGTACATGCTGTGTATCTGGATGTGGCGACATCAAGATGGATGAAGAGAACAAGAGATTTACATTAGCAGGAAAAGAATTCCATGAAGGAGATGCAATCTCTCTTGACGGAACAACAGGTAACATCTACGACGGAATCATTCCTACAGTAGACGCTACAATCGCAGGTGAATTCGGAAGAATCATGGGATGGGCTGATAAATACAGAAAACTTGGCGTTAGAACAAATGCAGATACACCAGCAGATGCTAAAAAAGCTCGTGAACTTGGTGCAGAAGGTATCGGTCTTTGCCGTACAGAGCATATGTTCTTCGAAGAGGACAGAATTGCAGCATTCCGTGAGATGATCTGTTCTGATACAGTAGAAGAAAGAGAAGAAGCACTTGATAAGATTCTTCCATATCAGCAAGGAGACTTCGAAGCATTATACGAAGCTTTGGAAGGAAATCCGGTTACAATCCGTTTCTTGGATCCACCTCTTCATGAGTTTGTTCCAACAACAGATGAAGATATCCAGAAATTAGCTGATACAAAGAACAAAACAGTAGAAGAGATCAAATCTCTTATCGATTCTCTTCATGAGTTCAACCCAATGATGGGACACCGTGGATGCCGTCTTGCAGTTACTTACCCAGAAATTGCTAAGATGCAGACAAAAGCTGTTATCCGTGCAGCAATCAATGTTCAGAAGAGACATGCAGATTGGAATGTATGCCCAGAGATCATGATTCCACTTATCGGTGATATCAAAGAATTAAAATTCGTTAAGAAAGTTGTTGTAGAAACAGCAGATGCTGAAATCGCAGCAGCAGATATTGATTTGAAATACCATGTTGGTACAATGATCGAAATCCCAAGAGCAGCTCTTACAGCTGATGAGATTGCAAAAGAAGCTGACTTCTTCTGCTTTGGTACAAACGACTTAACACAGATGACATTTGGATTCTCTCGTGATGATGCTGGTAAGTTCTTAGAGGCTTACTACGATACAAAGATCTTCGAAAACGATCCATTTGCAAAATTAGACCAGATCGGTGTAGGTAAATTAATGGAAACAGCTGTGAAATTAGGAAGACCAGTAAATCCAGAATTACACGTAGGTATCTGTGGAGAGCACGGTGGAGATCCAAGTTCTGTAGAATTCTGCCACAAGATTGGCTTAGACTATGTATCTTGCTCACCATTCCGTGTGCCGATCGCAAGATTAGCAGCAGCTCAGGCAGCTATCAACAATAAATAGGAGTTTTAATAGCTCTTAATTAAAAAATGAAATAAGATAAGCGTATCATTAGAAATAGTGATACGCTTATTTCTTTGCTCATTCGATAACAACAATACAGGGCAGAGTATGATCTAGATTTTTCCTTGAAAAGGGGTATTTTTTCAATTCTACTGTTGGTAGGTTTACTTTATTTATCCGCTATTATAGAATGTGAGCAGGATAGGAGGTAAAAACTATGTATCAACTTGACAACGAAAAGTTTGGAAAATTTATTTGTGAGTTAAGAAAAGAAAAGAGTCTCACACAAAAAGAACTTGCTGAAAAACTCTTTGTTTCAGACAAAACCGTAAGCAAATGGGAGCGAGGTGCAAGCATACCTAACGTCATGCTTTTAATACCTATTTCTGAAATATTGGAAGTCACAGTAACAGAGCTTTTAAAAGGAGAACGAATCGACATAAAAAAAGATATGCATGCAGAAGAAGTAGAAACTCTTGTTGTTGGTTCTTTGGAATTATCGGTACAAGATGTGATAAAAAAACGCAAAACAAAGTGGAGAATTGCCTATTTGAGTTGTGTTCTTATTGTTTTTATAGAGCTTATTTTGTTTACGGTATCGAATATGGAATTAGAATTGTTACGTGATAGTTTGAAAATTTCCGGTGTTATGTTGATATTTGCGACGTGGCTGTGCCCTTTCGCAAAGGAGTTGCCGACATACTACGATGGTAATAAAATCAATTTTGTGTCACAGGGAATTTTTAGGATCCACATGGTAGGTTTATCATTTAACAATGAAAACTGGAGTTATATATTAAATGTATTTAGAAGCGTGTCATTAGGTATAACGGTGCTGGCACCTGTCTTTTGTTATGGTTGTTTTTTGATCGGTGGTAAAGGATTATGGATTGAATTACGAATTTATGCAGCTTGGTTCGCGATATTTTTGACATTAGCGGCAACTTATTACGTAGGGAAAAAATACGAATAAAATCATTAGATACACATCAATCGAATCATTTTCAAAACAGGGCGCTAATATCCATTCGAGAATTAGCCCCCTGTTTTTAAGTAGTATTTATATGCTCTTTGTCACATGGAAAAGAGAATGAAAATTCACTACCTTCTCCTAGACTACTTTTTACTTGAATCGTTCCATGATGAGCTTTTACGATCCAATTCACCATAGAGAGGCCTAGACCGGAGTTTTCACTGTCTGTACGTGATGCATCTGCCTGATAGAAACGTTCCCATATATGTGGAAGATCTTTTTTGCTGATACCGATTCCATCATCTTTTACAGAACCTTTGATATAGAGAGGATTCTCGGCGTCCCGTTGCAGAGTAAGCCAGATATGTCCGTTTTCTTTTCCATAACAGATTGCGTTATTCAGAAGATTCAGGAAAAAACGAATAAGCAAAGTTTCATCTCCAACCATTGAGAGTTCCGGTTCTAAATTATATTCGACAGATATATGTTTGGCAGAGGCAAGTTCTTTGGCTTCTTCACAGGCAATCAGAGCAATTTCGCTTAAGTTTAGTGATTCTAGTTCGAGTTTGGCACGCCCTTGATCTGCTCTGGAAAGCATAAGAAGCTGAGAAACCATGTGAGAAAGACCATGCACCTTTTTTTGAAGGAGAAGCAGGTCTTCCCGTGTAGAGGCCTCCAGATGATTGCCGGAGAGCAGGTTGTCACAGATTAATGTCATTGTAGAAAGAGGGGTTCGGAGTTCATGAGCGACATCAGATGTAAATTGGCGTTCGCGAACCATACTGTTTTCAATCTGTGCAAGCATGCTATCGAAAGTGGAAGCGAGTCGGTAGATTTCGTCATTTCCTTTTCCAAGAGAAACACGCCGAGATAAGTCGTCGTCTGCTTGGATAGCCTGTACGGTACGGGTTATTTGATCGACAGGACGAAGCGTTCTTTTTGTCATAAAATATCCGAGAATGGCAGTGATGACAAGAATCAATGGCAGCAAAATAAGTGAAAGCCGAACGGTCATGATAAAACTTTTTTCCGCGGCGGTGATGGAAGAAATCCCTCGAATATCTACTACACCATATCCGGGAATTTCATAAACCAGATCTAGTGCGTAATACTGTGTATCGCCGTTTTTTACTTTTCTTACATTGCCGTTTTCAAAAGGAAGAGAGTTATCAAAACCGTACGGTATTTTTCCATAGAGAAAGTTTCCGTTAGTAGCATATAGGGAAAGATAGATTCCATTTTTTAGCTCTAAAAAATCGGAATCTACTTCCAAATACTCACCGTCAAAGCGAATGTCGTCTAGAGAGTCGGAAACCCGCTCCTCTAGTTGTCTTCCTACACCGGTCAATATTTCTTTGTTGCTAAAAGAAAATAAAAAGGCAAGAATCATGCAGACAACAGCAGTCATGAGAATGGTGTAGAGTGCAGTCAGTTTTGTTTTTAATGAAAAATGTATCATGAGGGAACCTTCTTTCCGGGTGTTAGGATTCGCGAAGGACGTATCCTTCTCCGCGAATGGTTTGAATTAATTTTTTGTCGAAACCATCGTCGATTTTTTTGCGGAGATACCGAATATAAACGTCAATGACATTGGATCCGCCGGAAAAATCGTAATTCCAAATATGTTGTTCTAGCTTTTCGCGAGAAAGGACGATGCCTGCATTTTGTATCATATAGCGGAGTAGGGAAAATTCCTTGGAAGACAGGTGGATTTCTTTGTTTCCGCGAATTACCTGATGTGTATCGGTATGTACTTCCAGATCGGCAATGGAGTATACGGTCGTTTTGACAGAAGCGGGTTTGCGTAGCATAACACGAATCCTTGCAAGTAATTCTTGGAAAGCAAAAGGTTTGACCAAATAGTCATCGGCGCCAGCATCTAAACCGGTTACCCGGTCCTCCACACTGTCTTTTGCAGTAAGTAGGAGAACCGGAACCTGGTGTTCTTGTTCTCTTAATTTTTTTAATACTTGTAGTCCATCCATGCGAGGCATCATGATATCGAGAATGATGGCATCATATTCTGCGCATGCCAGATAGTCGAATACTTCTATACCGTCAAAACAGGAATCTACGCTATATCCTTCTGTTTTCAAACGCTTAGCTATGATGTGATTCATATCTTTTTCATCTTCTGCTACAAGTATTCTCATGATTAGTCATCCTCCCGCTCTTTGCTCCATTCCAGGATGTTCCCTGTCTTTGCATTTAATTCAAATTCGTATTCCATACCATTGTAGTGAATTTCTCCTTCGTATATCTGCTGTCCATCATCAGTATCAAGTGCGATACGTAAATGCTTCTCTGTTGCGCCTTCTACTTTCGCGAGAACGATTTTAGAGGCCTCTTCCAGACTGATAACAGAGGAAGAGCTATCAGAAGAGTTGTTATGGAAATCATCTTCTATATCGGTATCCTGACTTCTGATGTTACCGTTGGAAGCATCAATTTCGTAATCATATTCTTTGTTGCCAATGTAGAATTCTACATCATAGACAGACACGCCGTCATCAGAATCTTGTGTAATACGAATATTGGTAAGTTTGTCTTCTGTTACGCCTGCATCGGAAAGAGCGATAGCCTTTGCCTCATCTTCAGAAATGTTGCTTTCTGAATTTGTTTGTGAAGCGTTGTTATTTCCCGTAGGAGAAGCAGCTTCCATTTGATTGCCAGATGTATTGTTTGGTATTTTTGCTGTACTGTTTGGGGGTGCAGAACCGCAGCCTGCAAATGTGATTGTGAAAACAGCAAGTGTTGTGAGTAATAATGTTCTTTTCTTCATAAAATGTATCTCCCTTCGTTGGTTGTTTTTGTGTTCTATTTTATGATTACACTATACGAGAGAAATATTAAAGTAAGATTAAAAATTCTCATTTTTTTAATTTCCAATTCTATTTTACTACAAAATGTTTTTTATGGGAAACAATCTCTAAAATGTAAAGCGATTTTACATAGATTTAACAAAACTTTGCTCAGAATTTAATTTTTGAATGTTATGTTTGAATACGTTAAAGAATACATCAAAGTTTGGTAAAACAGAGAGGAAAAAAAGATGAATGAGAATGTTTCAATAATATTTGGTCTTGCCGGAGGACTTGCATTGTTCTTATATGGCATGAACAGTATGAGTGATGCGCTCCAAAAAGCAGCGGGAGAGCGTATGAAAAAGATTTTGGAGTTTTTGACAAAGAATCCGATCATGGGAGCTTTGGCAGGAGCGCTTGTGACAGCAGTATTACAGAGTAGTTCTGCAACAACGGTCATGGTGATCGGTTTTGTAAGTGCGGGACTTATGAGTCTTCCACAGGCGATTTCCGTTATTTTCGGCGCCAATATCGGTACTACAATGACAGCGCAGTTGATTGCATTTAAGTTAAGCGATTATATTTATCCGATTATTTTTGTTGGATTTATGATTCATTTTTTAAGCAAAAAAGAAAAAATCAAAAATGTTGGTATGGTGATCTTTTCCTTCGGTCTTCTTTTTGAAGGAATTGAAATTATGGGCGGTGTAATGAAACCATTGGCAAATAGTCCGATCTTCATTGAGCTTATGGGAAAAGTTGCAGAAATTCCGGTACTTGGAGTGCTTCTTGGCTTGGTGATGACGTTAGTTGTACAGAGCAGTTCTGCAACGATCGCGGTACTTCAGAATTTTGCGGCACAGGCAGGACCGGACGGTGTGACAAGTGTGATTGGACTTGCAGGAGCGATTCCAATTTTGTTAGGAGATAACATTGGAACAACAATCACAGCTCTTTTAGCTTCAATCGGGCAATCTAAGAATGCGAAACGAACAGCGGTGGCGCATAGCGTATTTAACATTACAGGAAGTGCAGTATTTCTCTTCTTCATTCCTGTGCTTGTAAAGTTTGTTGAATTCATTTCTCCAAAAGGAAATGAAATTGATATCATTTCCAGACAGATTGCAAACGCTCATACCACGTTTAATGTAGTCTGCACATTGGTTTGGCTTCCGTTGATTCCGCTTATGGTGAAGATTGTGACATGGATCATCAGCGGAAAAGATAAAGAAGAGGCTTTGAGTTATGAACCGAAATTTTTAGACAATAAAGTTTTGAGTCAGCCGGCAGCAGCTATGTATCTGATTAAAAATGAGGTGGAGCATCTTTCAGAAATTACTTCTGCAATGTTAAGTACATTAAAAGATACGGTTACCGGAAAGCAAGATAAACTTTGGCAGGAAAAGATGGAAGAATCTTTTCGGGCAGTAAAACATTTGAGTGAAAACATCAGCAGCTATATTACGAGACTCTTTGCCAGTGGTAATCTGACAGAAGAGCAGTCTGAACAGACAGCAGTCCATTTGTATGTGTCGAACAACATTGATCGTATAGCAGACCGTTGTGGAGAAGTGGCATATATCTGTAAGCAGATGAATACAGATGGAAAAAGAATGTCTGAAAAAGCATTGTATGATCTTGGAGAATGTATTGATATTTCACAGGCTTTATTTGAAGGTTCTATGGAAGCGGTACAAAATGGTGATGTAGCATATGCTATGGAAGTGATCGATGTAAAAGATCGTATGCGAAAAGCACAGAAGAAATTAAAAAAAGATCATTTGACACGTATCAAAGAAAAAGAATGTGACACAGCTCTTACAAAAGAGTTTTCACAGATTTTATATAATCTGGATCGTATTGCAGACGGGTGCATCGGTATTGCGGAAGAAGCAGTAGAGTAGTATAATGAGGAAAAATCAAGAGGAGTATATAAGAATGTCTGAATATTACAAATTCTTTCAAAACCGTAATTGTGAATTTTTTCCTTGCCATAAAACAGAAGAGACAGAGGATTTTAACTGTCTCTTCTGTTTTTGCCCATTGTATGCAAAAGGAAAGGAATGCGGCGGTAATTTTTCCTACACAGAAAATGGTGTGAAGGACTGTTCTAAATGTCTGTTCCCTCACAAAAAGGGGAATTATGACAACGTAATCTCAAAGTTACAAAATGAGAACAAAGGATAGGCAATCCTTTATTTTAAAAACATTTTCAGCAATTTTTCATTCAGTTTTGTATATGGCTGGTATCGCATTGGAAGATCCAGCCATGTTTTTTTGTCCACAATACTTTTGTAATGGGAGAAAGTATCAAAGCCGGCTTTTCCGTGATAAGAGCCCATGCCGCTTTCGCCAAAACCACCAAATCCCATTTCGCTTGTGGCAAGATGAATGACAACATCATTGATACAGCCTCCACCGAATCCACAGAGAGAAGTTGCCTTATTGGCCGCTTCTTTGTTGGATGTGAAGATATAAAGCGCAAGAGGATGCGGCATGGTATTGATTTTTTCAATCGCTTGATCGAAGGAATCGTAGGTGAGTATTGGCAATACCGGGCCGAAGATTTCTTCTTGCATGACAGGGTCATTCCAAGTCACATTGCTTAGTACCGTTGGTTCGATTTGAAGCGTTGTTTCCTCAAAACTTCCGCCGTGTACTAACTTTTTAGAATCCAACAGGGATACAATTCGATGAAAATGCTTTGCGTTGATAATTTTTCCGTAATTCGGATTGGCGAGTGGTTGACTGCCAAATTGTTTTTTGATTTCTTTTTTTAGTTCTGCAATCAACAAATCTTTAATTGAAGGATCGCAGTAAATGTAATCCGGAGCCACACAAGTCTGTCCACAATTTAAAAATTTTCCAAATACGATTCGCTTTGCAGCCAATTTGAGGTTAGCGGTTTTTTCTACGATGCAAGGACTTTTTCCCCCTAGCTCTAAAGTAACCGGAGTTAAGTTGTCAGAAGCGTGGCGCATGACTTCGCGACCGACGATTGGACTCCCGGTGAAGAAAATATAGTCAAAATGTTCTGCCAAAAGACAGTTATTTTCGGCACGTCCTCCTGTAACGACAGAGGCGTATTCCGGTGGAAAGCATTCCTTTATGATTTTTTGAATGACGGAACTTGTAGCAGGAGAATAGGCGCTTGGTTTTAATACTGCGGTATTCCCGGCGGCAATGGCGTCGATCAATGGTTCGATGGTGAGCATGAAGGGATAGTTCCATGGGCTCATGATCAAAGTGACTCCATATGGAGAAGGTTTTTTAAAGCTGCGGGAGTGAAACTGTGCAAGTGGTGTACGAACGTTTTTTCCCTTCGCAAAATGTTTGGTGTGTTTGATCATATAGCTTAATTCACTTAGAACAAGTCCGGTTTCACACATATAGCTTTCAAAAGAACTTTTTCCAAGATCCCGTTGAAGCGCTGCATGAATCTCCTGTTCATGCTTTAAAATACATGCTTTCAGTTTACGAAGTGCAAGCAGGCGCTTATCGAAGGAAAGGGTAGCTCCTGTTTGAAAATACGTACGTTGTGCTTTGATGATCTGTTTAATCTCCGTTTCTGTCATTGTGATCCTCCATTAACGTAAAATAGAATGTTTCCAGTTCACTTGCGTCCATAAGAACCGGAACAGGATATAACGGGTTTGCTTCTTTATCCGCATAGTGAGAAAGTTTTGGGATATCTTCTTCCTGAATCTCAGGAATGGTTGTTCCGATTCCGAAGAGCGCGTTCATTTGCTTAATTTTTCGGATAAACATAGATGCGGCGTCTGCATAAGAATCCTCTTTTCTTGCAATGCCTGCTTCTACTGCAAGAAGATACAGTTTTTTGTGGATGGCAGAGCCGTATGCTTCCAGTACATGGGGAAGAATTACTGCATTAGCAAGTCCATGTGGTATATTATATTCCCCTCCGAGGGAATGTGCAATGGCATGCACGTAACCTACATAGGATTTCGTAAAAGCGCAGCCTGCATAAAAAGAAGCATGCAGCATATTTCTCCGTTAATCAATGTCAGAACCGTCCTGACAGACGGATTCCAGATTTTCGAAGATTAGTTTTACTGCAAGAAGAGCATCTTTTCGAGTTGCGTATGTTGTAGAATTACCAATGAAGGCTTCGACAGCATGCGTAAGCGCGTCCATTCCGGTTGTTGCGGTGAGAAATGGAGGAAGGCTTACTGTTACTTTCGGATCTAACACGGCATATCTTGGAATAAGTGGAAAATCGTTGATGGCATATTTATACCGTGTTTGTGCATCCGTAATCACGGCTGCCAAGGTTGTTTCACTTCCTGTACCGGCTGTAGTCGGAATTGCGATGAGAAGTGGAAGTTTTTTCCGGACTTTGAGAATTCCTTTCATTTTAGCAAGAGACTGTTTGGGCTTTACAGCGCGTGCGCCTACAGCCTTTGCACAGTCGATACTGGAACCGCCACCAAATCCAATGATAACATCACAGGCATTCGTGTGGTAAAGTTGTAGTGCATCTGCTACATTTGCAGTGGTTGGATTGGCAACTACCTGATCATAGATGAAATATGGAATTTTAGCTTCAGAAAGACTATGTTCCAGACGTGAGGTCAATCCCAATCCTTTGACTCCCGTATCGGTAATAATTAAAACGCGACTGCATTTATGCTTGGCAATGATTTCCGGGATGTATTTTACGCTGCCAAATACTCTCGGTTTTCGGTAAGGCAGGAATGGAAGCGCTATTTTTAGTCCGGTTTGAAAGGTACGGCAGTATAGTTTTTTTAAGTTCTTCATTTCGATAATTTCCTTTCGATTTCATCAATATTGTCTGCAATCATCATAAGTACACGGTAGAAGATTTCTCGTTCTTTGTCAGTAATGCCTGCTCCGCTCATTTCTGTGATCTGCAAAATTGTATCATTGATTTGTTTGGCATACGCATTACCCTTGTGGGTAAGAATTATTTTGTTGCGATATTTCTTGCAGGAAGACTCTTGTTCATAAGAGAGAAATCCTTCGATTTCCAGTTCTGCAAGAACACGAGAAATGGCAGCTTTGTCTTCATTACATTTTGCACAGAGATCTGCGGCGGTTAGTCCTTCGGGATTAGACGCAAGATAATAAATGCACATGACTTGCGTACCTTTCAATCCCAAGGCATTCATCTCATGTTTTTTGATTTTTTGTATTTTTTTGTAAATGCGGGATACACCGGTTGTCAGTTTTTCAAATCTGTCTGTCATATTTTTTCCCTCTTTGAAGTCAAATGTTGATTTATCAACAAATTTATCATACTATTATATAACAAAAGGAAGTTGATTTGTCAACAAATATCCTTTTGTATTCTATAAAGTACTTTGTTTACTTTTTATACGTTTTCATGTAGAATAGAGGTCAGTGAGGTGACAGAATATGAGATACATTTTATTTGAAATTGGGCCGCTTACTGTCTATAGTTACGGCTTTATGATTGCGCTTGGCATTATTGCTGCTGTATTTACGGCAGATTTCCGTGCAAAAAAATATGGATTGAACGGAGACCATGTATATGGGATTGCGATTCTGGGCGTACTTTTGGGAATTGTAGGCGCCAAGCTTTTATTTCTCCTTACAGAGATTCAGGACATTATGGAAGATCCGTCTCTTTTATTGAGCATGTCAGAAGGATTTGTTGTGTATGGAGGAATTATCGGGGGAATTATCGGCGCTTTTTTGTACTGCAAGTGGAAAAAACTTCCGGTATTGAAATATTTCGATCTTGCAATTCCGTCTTTGGCTTTGGCACAGGGATTCGGAAGAATCGGTTGTTTTCTTGCAGGATGCTGCTATGGAAGAGAGACAGAAGCGTGGTACGGAATTACGTTTAAAAATTCTCCGTTTGCGCCAAATAACATTGCGCTCATTCCGACGCAGCTTTTATCCAGTGCAGCAGATTTTCTACATTTCTTTTTGTTGATTTATATTACGAAAAAGAAAAAGACAGATGGGATCGTAGTATCTTCTTATCTGATTTTGTATAGTATCGGAAGATTCTTGATTGAAATCCTTCGAAATGATCCAAGAGGAAATGTGAGCGTATTGTCTACTTCCCAGTTTATCTCTATCTTTACGCTAATGATTGGTATCGCAAGCGTAATATGGTTACGCAAGAAGGGGGCAAAAGAGGAACATGTGGAAGAAGCATAGAGAAATGAATGATCTGCACATTAATTGGAAAAGCTTTTATAAAAGCGTATTGGCGCTTGTGATTCCGATGGCGCTGCAGAATCTGATCAATGTCGGAGTGACTGCAACCGATGTGGTGATGTTGGGAACAGTAGGCGAAAAAGTACTTTCCGGCGCTTCTTTAGCGGGACAGGTACAGTTTATCATGACGCTGATTTTCTTTGGAATTACTTCTGGTGCAACGGTTTTGACAGCACAATACTGGGGCAAAGGAGATACGCGAACCATTGAGAAGATTCTGGGAATGGGACTTCTTTTCGGAATGGGTACAGCGGTGGTTTTTGCCATTGCAGCCCTTACAATCCCGGAAACATTGATGGCGATTTATACGAGTGATCCGGAAGTAATAGAAGAAGGAATTAAATATTTGCGCATTGTAGGATGTTCCTATATCTTTATGGCGTTTACACAGGTATATCTCTATGTTATGAGAAGTATTGAGAGAGTGGTAATCGCTACGGTTGTGTATTTGATATCATTGATCAATAACGTGATTGTTAATGCAACTTTGATTTATGGTTTGTTTGGATTTCCTGAGATGGGAATTCGAGGGGCTGCGATTGGTACATTGTTATCCAGAATTTTGGAAGTAGTCATCGTACTGTTTTATGCACATTATAAAAACAAAGTTGTGAAGATTCGTCTTCATGATGTATTCCACATCAATAAAGTATTGCTCAAAGATTATCTGGTGTATTCCATGCCGGTTATCTTGAACGAATTGATGTGGGGACTTGGAAGCTCGGCGAACACAGCAATCATTGGTCATTTAGGAAGCGCTGCTGTGGCAGCCAATTCTGTGGCACAGGTGGCGAGACAGCTCGCACAGGTTGTTGTCTTTGGAATTTCTAATGCGACAGCAATTTATCTTGGGAAAACAATCGGGGAAAGGAAATTTGAACATGCAAAAGCCTATGCGAAACGATTTACCATACTTAGTCTTTTGTTAGGCCTTGGAGGAGCGGTTGTGATCCTGATTTCCGCACCGATTGCCAATGCAACGATGGAATTGTCTCCAGAAGCACAGAAATATCTATCGTTTATGTTTTTCGTGATGTCCTATTTTGCGGTAGCTCAGGCGGTTAATACAACACTTGTAGTCGGAACATTCCGTTCCGGTGGGGATACAAAATTCGGACTTGTTCTGGATGTGGGAACAATGTGGGGATTTTCTATTATATTGGGAGCTGCAGCAGCATTTATATTTGATTGTAGTGTTGAGGTAGTTTATGTTATACTAATGAGTGACGAGATCATTAAATTGCCATTCACGATCAAGAGATTTTTAGGATATCGATGGTTGAATGATGTGACAAGAGATGATTTGGAGACAGAAACAACCTAAAAAAGTAACTAAGGTAGGAGACTATCTTAAAATAAATTATTCAATAAGCAAAGGAGATTATAATTATGAGAGTTATTTCAACAGAAAAAGCACCAGCAGCATTGGGACCATATTCACAGGGATACGTACATAACGGAATTCTTTATTCTGCAGGACAGGTTCCGATCAATCCGGAAACAGGAAATGTAGATGCAAAGGATATCAAAGGACAGGCAGAACAGTCATGCAAGAACCTTGGAGCTATCTTGGAAGCAGCAGGAACATCTTTTGATAAAGTATTAAAAACAACTTGTTTCTTAAGCGATATGGGCGATTTTGCAGCATTCAATGAAGTATATGCAAAATATTTTACATCAAACCCGGCAAGAAGCTGTGTTGCAGTAAAAACATTACCAAAGAACGTACTTTGCGAGATTGAAATGATCGCAGTAGTGGAAGAATAGGAAGTGAAATAAAATGGCAGAACAGGAAAATATGAACTCATGTTCTTCGGAAGGGTGCTCAGCAGAGAGTTGTTCTTCTTGTGCTCACGCAGGTTCTTGTCCAAGTAAACAGGATTTAAGAGTGCCTGCAAATGAGTATACACATGTAAAAAAAGTAATCGGCGTTGTTAGTGGAAAAGGTGGCGTTGGGAAATCCATGGTCACAGCATCCCTGGCAAGAATGATGAGAGAAGAAGGATATTCTGTCGGAATTCTTGATGCAGATATTACAGGGCCATCCATTCCTAAAATGTATGGAATTCATGAACATGCAGTAGGAAATGAAATGGGAATGTTTCCTTGTATTGCAAAAGATGAGACAAGAATTATGTCAGTAAATCTTTTGCTTGATTCTGAAGATACACCAGTAATTTGGCGTGGTCCGATTATTGCAGGAGTAGTTACACAGTTCTGGAATGAAGTACTTTGGGGAGATTTGGATTATCTCTTTGTAGATATGCCTCCGGGAACAGGAGACGTTCCGCTTACTGTATTCCAATCTCTTCCAGTTGATGGAGTTATTATTGTAACTTCTCCACAGGATTTGGTACAAATGATCGTGAAAAAGGCATATTATATGGCTAGACAGATGAATATTCCGGTACTTGGAATTGTAGAAAACTACAGTTATTTGGAATGTCCAGACTGTGGAAAGAAGATTTCTGTATTTGGAGAAAGTCATATTGATGAAATCGCAGCAGAACTTCATATGGATGTGCTTGGTAAGATGCCGATCGATCCAAAACTTGCCGAGATGGTAGAGGCAGAAAAGTTCTATGAAGTGAACAACGAGTATTTAAAAGATGCAATTGAAAAATTAAAGTAAGTCTTATACAAAAAGGAGAAAAACGATGAAACAGGATATGATCGTGATTTTAGACCTTGGAAGTACAGAAAATACTGTACTTGCAAGAGCAATCCGTGACTTGGGAGTGTATAGTGAAATTCATCCACATGATATTACGGCAGAAGAATTAAAAGCGCTTCCAAATGTAAAAGGTGTGATTATTAACGGTGGACCACACAATATCGTAGATGGAGAAGCAATTGATGTAAATGCAGAGATTTACGAAGCTGGAATTCCTGTCACAGCAGTTGGACATGCGCCTGCAAAATGTGAAGCACTTTGCGAATCATGGCCGGAATGTGAAGAAGAATTAAAAGAAATCGTAAAACCATTCTTGTTTGAGGCTTGCAAAGCAGAAGCAAACTGGAACATGAAAAACTTTGTAGAAGATCAGGTAGAATTGATCCGTCAGCAAGTAGGAGATAAGAAGGTGCTTCTTGCTCTCTCCGGTGGTGTAGACAGTTCTGTTGTAGCTGCGCTTCTTATCAAAGCAATCGGGAAACAGCTTGTTTGTGTCCATGTAAATCACGGTTTGATGAGAAAAGGCGAGTCTGAAAGCGTTGTGGAAGTATTCAAAAATCAGATGGACGCAAATCTTGTATATGTAGATGCATCTGAGAGATTCTTAGGAAAACTTGCAGGAGTTGCAGATCCGGAAGAAAAGAGAAAAATCATTGGAGCAGAATTTATCCGTGTATTTGAAGAAGAAGCTGGAAAATTAGAAGGAATTGATTTCCTTGCACAAGGAACTATCTATCCTGACATTGTAGAAAGTGGAACAAAGACAGCGAAAGTTGTAAAATCTCACCACAATGTTGGTGGTCTTCCAGAAGACTTACAGTTCTCTCTTGTAGAGCCATTATACTATCTCTTCAAAGATGAAGTAAGAGCATGTGGTTTGGAACTTGGACTTCCTCATGACATGGTATTCCGTCAACCATTCCCAGGACCAGGACTTGGTGTAAGATGCCTTGGTGCAATCACAAAAGATCGTTTGGAGGCAGTTCGTGAGTCGGATGCTATTCTTCGTGAAGAATTTGCTAAAGCAGGATTGGATAAAAAGGTATGGCAGTATTTTACAGCAGTACCTGATTTCAAATCTGTTGGTGTAAGAGACAATGCAAGATGCTTTGAATATCCGGTCATCATCCGTGCGGTAAATACGATCGATGCGATGACAGCAACGATTGAACGCCTTGATTGGGATGTGCTTGAGACAATTACAAAGAGAATCCTTGCAGAAGTTCCGAATGTCAATCGTGTATGCTACGATTTGAGTCCGAAGCCGAATGCTACAATCGAGTGGGAATAATATAGTAAAAGCCGAAATCCTTTGAACTTACAAGGGAAATCGGCTTTTCTTTTATTTATGCGCCAAGATGCATCATATTGATTAAGATAATCCATGATAATCCATAATAAGAAATCACGGCAACCAGGTCATTGACAGTTGTAATAAGTGGACCAGATGCTACTGCAGGGTCCACACCGATTTTTTGGAAGAAAATCGGAATCATTGTACCGGATAATGAAGAAATCAGCATGGCAAGTACCATGGCAGCTCCTAAGCAACCGGAAACTGCAAAGGCAAAAGAGATAGCATTACCTTTTAGAACTAAGTAAACACCGATTACAATGAAAGAAAGAATTCCAAGGATTAGACCGTTGGCTAATCCGACACGAGATTCTTTCAGGATCAATGTAGCTTTTTGTTTTCCGGTAATCTGCTTATCCATGAGCACACGGATAGCAACGGCAAGAGATTGAGTTCCGACATTACCGGCCATATCCAAAATCAGAGATTGGAAACACATGATGACCGGAAGTTGGGCAACAATAGATTCGAAGAGTCCTACTGTTGCTGAAACTCCAAGCCCCATGGCAAGCAGAACGAAAAGCCATGGAAGACGTTTTTTTACACTAAGACGAATCGGTTCTTCCAAATCTTCCTCAGCGGAAAGACCGGCGAGTTTTGCGTAATCTTCATTTAATTCATCACCTACAACTTCTACCAAATCCCGGGCAGTGATCGCTCCAATTAATTTGTTGTCGTTGTCTAATACCGGAATAGAGTCTTCGGAGTAATCCATAAGCTGTGGTATACAATCCTCAATGGAAGCGCGTGCATAAACGTATGGATAAGAGCAAGTCATAATTCCTTTTAGATCGGTACCTTCTCGAGCGATGATCAAATCTTTTAAGTCGATGGATCCATAAAAAGTTCCATACTGGTCAACTACATAGATCGTACTGATGTTGTCATTTTCGGCTGCTTGCCGGATCAGTTCTGACATCGCTTCTTTTACAGATGCGTGGTCTGAAACCATAATATAATTGGTAGACATGACGCTTCCGATTTCATCTTCGTCAAAAGAACTTAATAACTTTACTTCGGAACGCACTTCCGGATTGAGAAGGTCGATCAAAGTTTCGCGTTCTCCTTTCTCTAATTGACGCAATACTTCTACGACATCAGAAGTTTCCATTCGAGAAAAAACGTCAATCTTTTTACGTAGAGTAAGTTCTTGCACATATTCTACCATGTGATCAGAATACTCTAAGATATCTGCCAATGTTTCAGATTCCAATATTTGATAAAGTTTTGTTCGTTCACTTTTAGTCAACAGCTCTAAAGTTGATGCAATATCATTTTCATGGTAAGAAGATAATTTTTCCTGCATTCTTTTTGGGGTCAAATTGCTTCGGATCAACTCTGCGATTTCTAAGCTGTATCCTGTTGGTGTTGTATTTAATGTTGTGTTTGTTGTCATTTCATTGTCCTCCTTTACAAGTTCATTTGGGCAAAGGCGGGCATAGCAATCAAGTTTATCGCTAAAAAAGGGCATAAAAAATCCATTGCCGTTTGTACAAAAGATATGCTACACTCGCATTTGTTTATGTAGTACTTTGTTGGAACAGACAATGGTATTCTAATCTATATGCATACAGATAAAATCAGATCACAGACAGCCTGATGTCGATTTCTTTTTGCAATTGTTGGAATACCTTATCCGTACTTCGACTACTACTACCGTCCATGATCTCACCTCACTTTAATTATTTTTGTTGTTTGTTTCAAATGACTCGTTCATTATAACCTATTTTCAGAAGAAGCACAACCTTTTTCTGTTGCGGTGTATATATGGAACTGGTATGATGATGGTAAAGAGACAGGAGGTGGTTCCATGACAAATGAAGAGATTTATGCTTCTATATTTTCTCACGAGACGATTTATATCCCGCCTCATGAAGAGAAGAGTGCGCCGTTAGAAGTGGCGTTGGGGTGTAGCTGGCATCAATGTAGGTTTTGTGATTTTGCCAAGGATAAGTTTCAGATTCATCCGATTGAGAAGATTGAACAGAATATTTTTATACTGAGCCAATTTCATCCACAAACGCAACGCATTTTTTTCTTGGGTGAGAATGCATTTGTGATGAGTTGCGAAAAATTGTGTGAGATTTTGGATTTACGTGATCGGTATATGCCGTGGGCAAAGGAAGTTGCAATGTATGCGCGTGTAGATGATGTTTTAAGAAAAACAGACGAAGAATTACAGCTTCTTTACGAGAGAGGTCTTCGGGCATTGCATATTGGAGTAGAGTCGGGTTCGGATTCCATATTGTTGCATATGAATAAAGGAGTTACATCGTTTGAAATGGTGGAAGCATTTCGCAGATTGGATCGGGCAGGTATTGATTACTACGTAACAATTATTATGGGACTGGGAGGAAAAACATTTTCTAATCTTCATGCAGTAGAGACTGCAAGACTGCTGAATAAAGTGCATCCGAAGAATATATGGTGTTTGAAATTGAAACTTTGGGAAGATACGCCGCTTTATAAGGAGTATAAGAAAGGGCTGTTTGATATGATGACACCTAAAGAGATTCTGGCAGAAGAAAGAGTTCTGATTCAAAATCTTACGGTAGAAAATTGTCTGTTTGAAGATACGACGGTGTTAAATCTGTATACTTTGGTGGGAATGTTGCCGGAGAAAAAGCAGGAGTTGCTAGATTGCATTGATTTTCTGCTACGATAAAAGAAAAAGGAGTTATAAAGCTATGCAGTGGAATTTTTATTTGTCTGGAATTCAATATGGAAAGTTTTATGAAGAAGGCGAGGAAGTATATGTAGAGAGACTTGATGCGATACAGGGCGAATGGTTTCCAAAAGAGAGATTTACAAGCGAGGAAGATGCTTATTTCGTGAAGTTGTGTAGCAGAAGTCTACTTGATTTTTTTCAAGGGAAAGAAGAGTATACTAATTTGGTTAAACAAGGAGAAAGAGAATTTACAACTTCCAAGGGAGAGAAGTTTACCAATCGGAGAAATGAAACATATTTTCAGAGGGAGAAGAAATTTCCGAAAGATTTATTCTATGATGAAGATGGAATATATGCGGTATTGATGAGTGGAAGAGACTATGCAGCTGTTCTTGTAAAAGATGGAGAAGAAGACAGAACAATTCTTTCAAAATGGAAACAAGCGTATACAGAGAAACCTGCAAAAGTGTGTCCGTTGGGTACTTTTTTTGTAGAAACACGGGATGGAGAAAAACTGGCAACAGATGTGTATTTACCGACAGGTAGGAAGGGATTGGAACGAGTACCGTCTGTTTTAATCAGAACGCCATATGGAAAGGGTGATCGTGCGGAACAGTATTTCCGTTTTGTACAGAGAGGATATGCGGTTGTGATTCAGGACACAAGAGGCAGGGAAGACAGCACAGGAACATGGCAGCCGAATTACTATGAGATTGAAGATGGTGATGATACGCTTGACTGGATTGCGACACAGGAATGGAGCGACGGTCAGGTTGCCATGACAGGTGGATCTTACCTTGGATATGTGCAATGGGCGGCAGCGGCAAGTGGAAATCCACATTTGAAAGCAATTTTAAGCAGTGTATGTGCAGGGAGTGCTTTTGGAGATTTACCGAGACGAGGTGGATGTTTCACTTCCGGAATGCTTGCGTGGGCGTTTGCCATGTCGGAGCAGAGGATGAGAGATGATCGGATGGTTCGAGACGATTGGGATGAGGTTTTGGATATTAGACCATTGGAAATGATACCTTCGCAGGCTCTTGGAAAAGAAATTCCATTTTTAACAGAATGGCTTCAGCATCCGGATATGGATGAACTGTGGAAGAGGTCAAGTTGGAAAGAACGTTATGCGGGGAAACCGGTTCCGGCTTTGATCATGTCTGGATGGTTTGATGACAACGGTATGGGTACGACGGAAGCGCTTGATCTTGTGAAAGATTGGCCGGAAGGAACATGGAAGACAATTCTTGGTCCATGGAAACATAGTGGAAATGCAGATTATGATCTTCACGGCGTCTATATGGGTGAAGATGCACTCCGATACGACTTGGATATTGTCTGCATGATGTGGCTGGAACATTTTCTGCGTGGTGTAGACAATGGAATTGAAAAAACACCAACAGTAGAATATTATACTTTGGGAGATAATCAGTGGAAAACTGCAGAGAATTGGCCTCCTGAATGTGGAGAAGTGAAACGGTTCTATTTGGAAGGGGAATGGGATTGTTATACTTATGATCCGGAAAATCCGGCAACTCATATCATAGATATGTCAGAAAATGAGATTGAAGTTCCGGAGGATTATACGGAAGAAGAGAAGAGAGAAGATTATCTGCTGTATTCTACAGAAATTTTGACAGAGCCATTAACCGTGACCGGAGATGCAAAGGTTCATTTATTTGTATCCTGTGATTGTCCGGATACGGATTTTGTGTTCCGTATAATGGATGTTGATGAACACGGAAAATCTGTGAAACTCGCAGACGGTTTGATTAGCGCAAAATATAGAAATGGTTTTGAAAAACCGGAATATATGGAAGCGGATGGAGTCTATGAGATCCCGATTCGTACAACGAAAATATCCAATACATTTCTTCCGGGACACAGATTGCGTTTTAGTGTTACTTCCAGCGCGAAAAACTTTATTTTCCCAAACAGTAACACAAAAGAGGGATTTAATAGTACCGAAAAACAGATTGCAAATATTCAAGTACATCAAGAAGCGCCATATCGCTCCTATGTAGAGTTGGTTGTGGAAAAATAAGAGAAAGTTTGGGGACGGGTGAAAACCCGTCCCAATAAAATAGTGAGTGGTCGTTCAGGGATGTGGAAATCATGAATGCTTTCGTGTATATATCTTCACACATGCCATGTAACTCAATAGCAGCATAAGAATCGAAATTGCGAAAGCTATGAGAAGCAGAAGGATTTTATTCATCTTGAAAATCCAGGAAAAATCAAAATTCCAATAACTGATAGCATATCCGAGTGCAATGATGATAACGAAGGCCATATAAAGAATCGTTCCCTTTTTGTTGCCAAGTGCAAAAAATCCGATATTTACAACTGCTAAAACAGCAATAGAGAGGATGATGCCAAACGCCCATAAGAAGAGACCAGTTTGTAAATCTGTGCATTTATGTATATATACATAGACAAAGGTTTCTACAAGCGCTAAGAAAGAAGTGATTCCGCAAAAGGACAGGCAGGCTGCAAACTGCGAGAACACAATCTCTTTTTTGGTTATTGGGAAGGTTAGGAGGATATCATCAAATTTGGAAATATCATCCTGTTCCATTGCGTACTGTAATGGAGAACATCCAATCATCGGAAGAACGATTGTTACAAGAAGACAAAAGCTGTAAAAGTTTTTTAGGAAAACAGAGAGCAACGCAATACAGCCAAAGCCGAATATCATCCCCCAAAGGTTCTTTTTGATACAAAATGTTTCATAATAGTCTTTTAAAATAATTCCTAACATGTCACTTTCTCTCCCTTCACATAGAACAGCATCAAGTCTTCGATGGATGCGTTTTCAATCTTCAAATCCTGAAAAATTCTACAAAGCTCCTGCTTGTTCTGTATCATGATTCGATATCCGTAAGCTTCCTTCCGATAAGCAATAATATCGTCAGGATTTAAAGCGTCTAATATGTCTTTTCCGCAATGGAGAATGCCGAGATTCTCTTGGATCTCATCATAGGTTTTTACGAACAAAAGCTTACCTTCGTGGATGAATGCGATATAATCTGCAATTTTGTCCAAATCACTTGTGATGTGTGAAGAGAGAAGCACGGTGTGATCCTCATCTTCGGTGTATTCGCGAATGATGTCTAATATTTCTTCGCGGAAAATAGGATCTAATCCGCTGGTTGCCTCATCTAAGATCAGAAGCTTTGGATGATGGCTGAATGCAGCAGCAAATTCCAACTTCATCTTCATTCCTTTGGAAAATTGCTTGAGCTTTTTTCCTAATGGAAGGTCAAACTTTTTCAAATAATATTCATATGTATTTTGATCCCAATTTTTATAAAATTTGGACAAAAGTTTCCCGATAAATGCAGGCGTAAATTCCAAATTATAATGTGTGACATCAAAAATAACGGCAATTTCTTCTTTGATCTCCTTTTCCTCGGTTCGTAAATCTTTTCCGAGAATGGAGAGTTTTTCATAGTCAGCATTGTGCAGACCGAGAATGGAGTTGATAAGGGTAGACTTTCCGGCGCCGTTGGCTCCGATCAATCCCATAACGGTTCCGCTTGGAACGTCAAGCGATAGATTTTTAAGTTGAAAGTCATTATAGGATTTTGATAAATTTCGAATTTGGATTGCATGTTCCATTATAATTCCTCCGTATAGATCAGTGTAAGCGTGCGTTGCAGTTCTTCTAATGGAAGTCCGTTTTGTTTGGCAAGCTCACAGGTGGTTGTTAGTAAATGTTCGATCTTTCTTAGATTTTCCTCTCGGATAAAATCTTGATTTTCGGCAGAGACAAAAGTTCCTTTTGCCGGAATCGTGATAATAAACCCATCTTTTACAAGGTCATCATAGGCTCTTTGTGTAGTGATGACACTGACATGCAGATCTTTTGCAAGTTTTCTCATAGAAGGCATCGGATCTCCCGGCTTTAATTCTCCTTTCAAGATCATTTCTTTAATCTGAGAAGTAATCTGCTCATAGATAGGTTTTGTACTTGTGTTTGTTAAAATAATTTCCATAATGATACCATCTTTCTAAATACGCGTATAATTTGATATATTATTTTTGTTATCTGTATATATCTTACAAGTACAGTATATACGAAACTGTAATAACTGTCAATATCAAATATATACAGTTTCGAATTATATAGAATACTTGATGGGGATATGGTACAATATGTACGAAGTGCATATTGTACCATTGCGCATATTGCGATTTCTGCGGAACCGCAGAAAGTCGCTGCGCATCCGCTAGAGGCACCATGACCGCTCTACGGTCATGGTACAATATGTACGAAGTGCATATTGCGCCATTGCGCATGCAGAATGTGAAAAGGAGAATGAGAGATATGGATATGTTGCAGATGAGTACCGCCATGCGAAATAACGAAAAGATTTCCATGAGGGATCAATATAAATTGGTGGTGGCGCTTTCTGTTCCGGCGATTTTGGAGCAGCTTGTGATGACATTAATGAATTACATCGATACCGCCATGGTAGGAGGGCTGGGATATAAAGCGACAGCGGCGATCGGTGTTGTTGCCAGCAGTATTTGGCTGCTCAATGGAATTACCGGTTCAGCTTGTATTGGATTTTCGGTACAGATTGCCCAGTATCTGGGCGCAGGAAAAGAAAAAGAGAGCAGGAACGTACTTTGTCAGGCGATTCTGTTTAATCTCTTTTTTGGAGTTGCGTTGGCAATCCTGTCTGTTGGAATTGGACAGGTGCTTCCGTCTTGGTTAGGGGCAGAAGAAGCGATACAGGCGGATGCGAAAGCATATTTTAATATTGTAGGAATGTTCGTGCCGTTTAGTATGGGAGCGGCCATGTATTCTTCGGTACTAAGATGTAGTGGTAATATTATGCTGCCTAGTGTTATGAATGTGGGAATGTGCTTTTTTGATGTGATTTTCAACTTTTTCTTGATTTATCCGACAAGACAGATTGGCGGATTTACAGTACCGGGAGCAGGACTGGGGGTTAAGGGAGCGGCTCTTGGAACCGGACTTGCACAGGCCTGTGTAGCAATTCTGCTTCTCGTTGTTGTAATACGAAAGGAAGGACCGCTTCGCCTACGCGGTAATGAGACGTGGAAGTTTACAAAGCTTTGTATGAAAAACACGGTGAATCTTTCCATGCCGGCGGCGCTTGAGAGGGTGACGCTTTCCATGGCGCAGATTGTAATGACATCGATTGTAACAGGAATGGGAGCGGTATCTGTTGCGGTGAACTATGTGGCGGTACAGACGGAAAGTATCTGCTATTTGCCGGCTTATGGTGTTGCGACAGCGGCAACGGCTCTTGTGGGGCAGAGCATTGGAGCAAGGCGAAAAGATATGGCGAAGCGTTTTGCATACAGCACCACCATTTTAGGTGCAGGCCTGGTAACGGTTATGGCTGTCTTGATGTTTGCATTTGCGCCGATTTTGACAGGATTTTTAACAACGGACAGTGAAGTGATAGATTTAAGTATTCAGGCGTTACGTATTGTTGCATTTTCTGAACCGCTTTTTGCAGTCAGCATCGTAGTGATCGGCGCTCTTCGAGGAGCCGGAGACAGCAGAGGACCATTCCTTTTAAATCTGTTGAGTATGTGGGGAGTGCGCGTATTATCGGTGCTTCTGTTTGCACACAAATGGGGAATTCTTGGCGTATGGGGAGCGATGTCTGCAGAGCTGGTATTTCGTGGAATTATTTTCCTTGTGCGTCTCCTTCGTGGAAGATGGACAGAGAAAAACACGATGGTTGCCTAAGGAGGTGAAATGCAATGCAGTATAGGAAAGACAAGAAAGGAAATGACATTTCGCTTCTTGGTTATGGTTGTTTGAGATTTACAAAAAAAGGAACTGGAATCGATCTAGAGAAAACGGAAAAAGAAATACTGGAGGCAATCCAATCCGGTGTGAATTATTTTGATACCGCGTATGTATATGGTGGAAGTGAATCTGCACTGGGTGAAATATTGGAACGAAATCATTGCCGAGATCAGGTGAATATAGCAACAAAGCCTCCGCATTATTTAATCAAAAGTGTGGAAGGTGCGGAAAAGCTTTTTCAAGAAGAATTGCGGCGTCTGCGTACCGATCATGTGGAGTATTATCTTATGCATATGCTATCAGATATTGCAACATGGAATCACCTTGTAAGACTTGGAATTAAGGATTGGATTCAGGAAAAACTTGAGTCGGGACAGATTCAAAATATCGGATTTTCGTTTCATGGAAGTACACCGATGTTCAAGCAGCTTGTAGATGCCTATGATTGGGATTTTTGTCAGATTCAGTATAATTACATTGATGAATTTTCACAGGCAGGTGTAGAAGGACTTCACTATGCTTATGAAAAGGGAATTCCGGTTATCATTATGGAACCTCTTCGAGGAGGACGTTTGGTGGATCTTTTGCCAAAGTCTGCGAAAAAAATATTTGCAAATGATCCCAAAGGGCGTACACCGGCGGAGATGGCGTTCAAATGGTTGTACGATCAGCCGGAGATTACTTGTGTGCTTTCCGGTATGAATGACATGGAGATGGTGCGTCAAAATGTGAAAACAGCTTCGGAAGCATTTGCAGGTTGCTTGACGGAAGACGATCGGAAACTGATTCGGTGTGTAAAAGATGAGATCAATCGGACGGTAAAAGTAGGATGCACAGGTTGTGGGTATTGTATGCCTTGCCCGAAGGGCGTGGATATTCCCGGAACTTTCCGGTGCTACAACGCGATTTATTCCGAAGGGAAAAAATCTGCGAAAAAGGATTATCGTTTCTTTGCAATGAAGAAACATCCGGCAGGAGCTTCGGAATGTATCAGGTGTGGAAAGTGTGAAACTCATTGTCCACAGAAGATACCGATTCGTGAAGAATTAAAACATGCGGCAGCAGAGTTGGAAGGTTTTCAATATAAGGCAGTAAAACTAGGAGCAAAACTGTTCAAACTTTATGGATAGGAGAAAAAATATGACGGAAAGAGATAAATTACATACGGGGGAATTATATTTACCAAACGATGATTCCATTATGGATGAGCAACTGCAAAGGTTGAATCGTCTCTATGATTATAATATGACACGCCCATTGGAACAGGAGAAGCGAGAACTGCTTTTAAAGGAAATGTTTGCGGAAATTGGCGAGGAGTGCTATATTGAACCGCCGCTTCATTCCAACTTTGGCGGAGGGCATGTGCATTTTGGTAAAAATGTATATGCAAATTTTAATCTCACATTAGTGGATGATACACATATTTATGTAGGCGATTATACCATGCTTGGTCCAAATGTTGTGATAGCGACAGCGGGACATCCGATTCTTCCAGACCTTCGGGAACAGGCGTACCAATATAATATGCCTGTGCATATTGGGAAAAACTGCTGGCTTGGAGCCGGAGTTATTGTACTGCCGGGAGTCAGCATTGGGGATAATACCGTTGTAGGCGCCGGAAGTGTGGTGACAAAAGATCTTCCAGCAAATGTTGTTGCCGTAGGAAATCCATGTCGTGTACTTCGAGAGATTGGAGAACATGATCGGGAATACTATTGGAGAGATAGAAAGATTGAACTTTAGAATGTATGGAGGAAAGAACTGGGCAAGGTGCCCAGTTCTTTTTTTGATGAAGAAATCTAACAAATGCCAAGAATTCTCAGAAGAACATCTGTGCATTCGTTATTTGGATTGCGGCTGTAAATATTTACATGATTCAGATCTCCGCATCGATCAGTAAAAGCAGGAAATAAGAATCCACATTCTGGCAATCCGGGTTCATAATCGTCTTCCAAAGGGCAAACTGCACAAATGAGATACTCAAACATTTCTTCAGATTCCCCCAACCGCTTTTTATCAGAAGCTTTAGTCGGAATATCATATCGATCGTGGAAAATGTAGATAGCATAAGCAGTTTCGGTGTAATAGTTTTCCATGAACATATCATAAAAAGTTTCCATAAGTGCATCGTTTTTTAGACCACAGTTTCGCATTGCCATCAAAAGCTGCCACATGCTTCCTGGTTTTTGCGCTTCTGTCTGAAATTCAAATTGTTTTAAATTAACATTTGTTTCTGCATAAGGAATTGCTTTCGCAATGCCTATATTTTTTGTGCGTTCAGATGCGTTAAGTTTTAAAAAGTTTGTGTTAAAACTTCCGTCGAACTCACCGTCGGAATCAATGTAGCACCCTGCGATTCTAGTGAAAGAAGTGCGGGAAAGAGTCATCCGACGTGTGAGTTCCAGCATATCTTCGCGATAAATCATTGTATAAAATCCTCCCGATATCCTTTACATTTTATAAGCTGTGAATATTGTAGCATGTTTTTGCAGCACAGTAAAAGGAATTTAAAAATAGTATTGCAAACATTTGTTCGGCGTGCTATGATAAAACAAAAGCGAACATACATTCTGTTTTGGAGTGCGAGTAGTTACTGATAGGATGAAAAGCGACGGTGATTGGAATGAGAATAGCGGAAGAAATGTCTATTTTTGATAAATTAAATATATTAACAGATGCAGCAAAATATGATGTGGCATGTACGTCTAGTGGAGTGGACAGACAGAACGATGGGACGGGGATGGGCAATTGTTATAAATCTGGGATTTGTCACAGTTTTTCCGCGGATGGGCGTTGCATTTCTCTTTTAAAGATACTATTTACCAATGAATGTATCTATGATTGTAAATATTGTATCAACCGTTCTTCTAATGACGTTCCTCGTACATCGTTTACACCGGATGAGGTATGTACGTTGACGATGGAGTTTTACCGCAGAAATTATATTGAAGGATTGTTTTTAAGCTCCGGTATATTGATAAGCCCCAATTATACAATGGAACTTCTCTACATAACTTTATATAAATTGCGGAACGAGTGTAATTTTCAAGGATATATTCATGTGAAAGCAATCCCGGGAGCTAGTCAGGAGTTGATTCAGAGAGTCGGCTTTTTGGCAGATCGTATGAGTGTGAATTTGGAGCTGCCGACAGCGGAAAGTCTGCGTATGCTTGCGCCGCATAAAAATAGAAAAAATATTTTAACACCAATGCGTCTTGTCCAAAACAAGATGCAGGAAAATAAGCAGGAGATTATAGCTTATCATAAAGCACCGAGATTTGTTCCGGCAGGGCAGAGTACGCAGATGATTATCGGTGCGACACCGGAGACAGATTACCAAATATTGAATGTGGCGGAATCTTTATATAAGAAGTTTGAACTCAGAAGAGTATTTTATTCAGCATTTGTTCATGTAAATGAGGACTCTGCTCTTCCGGTAAGAACAGACGACGGGCCGCCTCTTCTTCGAGAACATAGACTTTATCAGGCGGATTGGTTATTACGGTACTATGGATTTGAAGCGAAAGAACTTTTGTCAGAAGAGAATCCTAATTTTAACGTACTTTTGGATCCAAAATGTAATTGGGCATTGAAACATTTGGAAATGTTTCCGGTAGAGATCAATCGTGCGGAGTATGCCACATTACTTCGAGTTCCGGGGATTGGGTATAAGTCGGCAAGCCGCATTGTAAAGGCAAGAAGAATAGCGGTTTTGGGATTTGAAGATTTGAAGAAAATAGGCGTCGTATTAAAAAGAGCGCTTTACTTTATTACATGCAATGGGAAAATGATGTATCCAACGAAGATAGAGGAAGATTATATTATGAGAAATCTTTTGGATGTAAAAGAAAAATTACCTGCACATATGGAACACATGAGTTATCAACAGTTATCCCTATTTGATGACGTGAACTTTCGTATGAAGCGGTTTACAATAAGAAATCATACGGGAAAGACGGAGATTGAGAAAAGTGTAGGCTGAAAATACAGAAATTGAAATGAGAAAGCGATGAGGAGATAGATGAAAAAGGTTTTTATATGTGAAGACTCCATTAGTGGAATTTATTCAGGCATTTATGATGCATGGAAACTTGCGCTTCAAGATGAAATAGTTGGAATAGCCATACAAGGCATGGTAGAACAAGAATTGTTTAGCACCTATGTAGAAGTTGTGGTGAATGAGAAAAAGACTATCGCGGTTGAAAAATTAATCAAAAAGCATTTGGGTAATGAGGTGTATTGGAATATTTATCATGCGCTCCTATCACATGATGAGAAAAAAGGAGATGCGGTATTGGGGATGATGCTTGAAGCAAGAAAGATTCCCGATAGTAAAAAGATTATGAATCATTTGACGAATCCGAATGTACAAAAAGTATTTCAATTGAGTAGAACTGTGGGAAATGAAGCGCATTCCCATAAAGAATTTTTACGCTTTCGAGAATTGGAAAACGGTGTTTTGTTTGCTAAAATCAATCCCAAAGCTAAGATTTTGACTTGCATTGCAGATCATTTTTCAAACAGGTTACCTTTAGAAAATTGGATTGTGTATGATGAAACACATAAAGAAATCTTGGTTCACGAAGCAAGAAAACAATGGGTGCTAGTGATTGATGAGAGAGTAAGTTTGGAAAAAACAAATAATTTTTCACAGGAAGAAACGAAGTTTGAGATGTTGTGGAAAGACTTTTGCGAAACAATTTCTATCAAAGAACGGGAGAATAAAAAGCTCCAAAGGCAACATCTTCCACTATGGTATCGGGATAATATGGTAGAATTTACAAAATGAGATAAAAAAACAGTGTAAAATTTGTACGATTGGCGATTGACTTTTTGTGTCGAAAAATGTAATAATATGTCATCTCAAAAAAAGAAAGGGTGTTAGTAATGAAGTATAGCTATAAAATCAAGTTGTCAGATACAGCTCATGCCGTTGACTTCGTAAGATCAGCTGGAAGATGTGATTTTGATATTGACATATTTTATAACAGAGTAATTATTGATGCAAAATCCATCCTTGGAGTATTGAGTCTAGACCTTACGAAAGTTTTGACAGTTCAATGTCAAGGCAAAGACAGAGAATTTGAAAAAACACTTGAAAAATATTGTGCAGCTTAAATAATTGGGGACGTAGTAAATTGTGGTTTTACTACGTCCCCAATTACGTTATGCCTTGTCACTTTTTGCGTCTAGCGGTGTCCCCAAATGTCGTATTTGCGAGATGAAAGAGCGTATGCTATACTTAAAATAATGAAACTAAGAAGTGAAATGAAAAACAGAACGTAAAATCAACGTTTTTCAAGAAAGGGACAGGGTAAATTGCAAAAAGGGACACCCCATTTTGCGATCTGGGACGTAGCATTTTGAAAGTTCACTACGTCCCCAATAACAAAGAGATGAAAACAACAATCAAAATTTCAGTGCGTAGTCTGGTGGAATTTATTCTCCGCGAGGGCGATATAGACAACAGAACAGGGCAACTTGCGGATAAAGAAGCAATGCAGCTTGGCAGCAAGATCCACCGTAAAATTCAGCGGCAAATGGGTTCGAACTATTTTGCGGAAGTACCATTGAAGTTAGTAATGAACTATGAGAATTTTGATCTTCAAATTGAAGGACGGGCAGATGGAATCTTAGAAGAGGAAGAAATTGTCATCGATGAGATCAAAGGAGTCTTTCGGGAATTATCATCTTTGGAAGACCCGGTTAGAGTACATCTGGCTCAAGCCAAGTGTTATGCGTATATATATGGGAAACAAAAGAAATTAACCAACATTTCTGTGCAGATGACTTATTGCAATATGGAGACAGAGGAAATTAAGAGATTTCGTCAAAGCTATCAGTTGAATGAATTAGAAACATGGTTTTTTGATTTGATAGAAGAGTATCGCAAATGGGCGGAATTTCAGGTGGAATGGAAAAAGAAACGGAACCAATCTATCCAATTTCTAGTATTTCCGTATGAATATCGGGAAGGACAAAAAAATTTAGCAACTTCGGTATATAGAACAATTCTTAGGAAGAAAAAGCTTTTTATTCAGGCGCCTACCGGAGTAGGTAAAACAATAGCGACAATTTTTCCATCGGTGAAAGCAGTGGGTGAAGGCCTTGGTGATAAGATTTTTTATTTGACAGCAAAGACTATCACAAGAACGGTGGCGGAACAGGCGTTTCAACAGTTGAAGGAACAAAACTTAGCGTACAAAGTGATTACGTTGACAGCGAAAGAGAAGATTTGTTTTTGTGAGGAAACAAACTGTAATCCCGAAGAATGTCCTTATGCGAGAGGGCATTTTGACCGTGTGAATGATGCGGTTTATGAAATGATTACAACGACAAGCGATATGAGCAGAGAGAATCTGGAAGCGCATGCTAAAAAACATCAAGTATGTCCTTTTGAAATGGCGCTTGATGTATCCTTGTGGGCAGATGCTGTGATATGCGATTATAATTACGTGTTTGATCCTAACGCGCATTTGCGTAGATTTTTTGCAGATGGAGTCAAAGGAGACTATATTTTTCTGATCGATGAAGCTCACAATCTGGTGGAACGAGCGAGGGAAATGTATAGTGCAACGATTTATAAAGAGGAACTTTTAGAGGCAAAGCGTATTGTAAAATCTTTGGACAGCAAGCTTACAAGACGATTGGATATATGTAATAAGCAGCTTTTGGAATTGAAGAGAGAATGTGAAACTTATCAGATTCATAACTCAGTGGGACATTTTTCCATCAGCATGACGAATCTTTTGATGGAATTTGAGAGATTTATGGAAGAATGTGAGCGTGCAGAGGTTCGTGAACAATTATTGGAGACGTATTTTCATGTGCGGACTTTTCTAAATGTGTATGATGTTTTGGATGAGAATTATACCATCTATACAGAGATGGAGAGTGATGGCCGATTTAAGCTGAAACTTTTCTGTGTAAATCCGGCAGTGAATTTGGAAGAGTTTCTTTCAAAAGGGAATAGTACCGTTTTCTTTTCGGCAACGCTTTTGCCGATCCATTACTACAAACAACTTTTGAGCGTTGAGCGAGATGATTATGCGATATATGCAGAATCACCGTTTGACCATGAAAACAGATGTATTATCATTGGGAGAGATGTGAGCAGTAAATATACGAGCAGAAATGAATACACATATTTTAAGTTTATGCAATATATCTTGACGGTAGTACGGGCGAGGAAGGGAAACTATCTTGTGTTTTTCCCTTCGTATAGATTTATGGAAGCGGTGTATGAAAAGATAGAACCTTACTTGCAAGAGGAAGACATGATTTGTTTGGTTCAGCAACAGCATATGAATGAGCAGATGCGAGAAGAGTTTTTGCAGGAATTCGAGAAGGAAAGAGAAGGCAGTTTGGTAGGTTTTTGTGTGATGGGAGGTATTTTTTCAGAAGGAATTGACTTGACGGAAGAAAAACTGATTGGTGCTATCATTGCGGGTACAGGACTTCCTCAAGTTTGCAATGAACGAGAAATCTTAAAACAGCATTTTGATAAGCAAAATGGAAAAGGATTTGACTATGCATATTTATATCCCGGAATGAACAAAGTTTTGCAGGCGGCTGGGCGTGTGATCCGAACAGAAACAGATCGGGGAATTGTGCTCCTTTTGGACGAGCGGTTTTTGTATCGACAATATCAAGAGATTTTTCCGAGAGAGTGGAAACATTATGAGACTTGTACAATAGAAAATGCAGAATCTAGACTGAAACAATTTTGGGAGGAAACGTAATATTTAGATAAAACCTCTGAAAGAATGCAGCGTTTATCGGATGCAGTTCTTTCAGAGGTTTGTATTATTCTTCTTCTATTTCGTCAAAGTATTTTAAAAATTCCAAAGTTGCTTTGGAGGTAGGGACTTGTTCGTTATGTGCAACGATCAGTTGACGTTGCGGTAATTCGTGTTCTGTTTCTACGATGAATAAGTCTCCGTCTTTTGGAATGCAGTAGTCAGGAATAAATGCAATGCCGAGACCGATTTTTGCAAGATCGATCAGAAGGTCATTGCTACTAAGCTCGATTTCGGGTACAAGGTCAAGCTGTTGTTGCTGAAATAGATTATGTAAAAATTCACTCGTTGTACTTTTTCGTTCCAGCATGAGAATTGGGTAGTTTAATAATTCTTTATATGTAAGCTTGCGGCCTTGTAACTCGGAAAACTCCTGATTGGCGATAAATACATCTTTAAAGTTGCAGATTTTCTTAATAGAAGCCACATTGCCAAGGTTTGTATTCGGATAGTTTGTGACGATCAAATCGACTTGACCGGTTTCCAAAAGATCCACACATCTTAGAGAAGTCTGGTTCATAACTTTGATATGGATATTTGGAAATTCTCGATGAAAACGTTTCAAATATGGTACAAGAAAGTATCTGCAGATAGTATCGCTTGCACCGATTCGAATCTGTCCGCCGGTAGAGACTGCATCCATGATCTGTGCTTCCCCGCGTTTGATCAGATTCATGGCAGGTTCCACGTGGCGTAGAAGGATTTCTCCCTCCGGAGTAAGCTGCACACGTTTTGTGCTTCGGATAAAAAGAGATTGATCTAACTTTTTCTCCAATGCTTTGATGGATTGGCTCACAGCTGACTGTGAGATGAAAAGTTGTTTGGAAGCTTCGGAAAAGCTTAAAGTTGTTGCTACATAGTAAAAAACTTTATATAATTCGTAATTGATGTCCATTATTAGTCCTCCTTATAAATATAAGAGTATTATAAGCGTTGAACAGAAGAATTACAAGTTGAATCGTGATTTTCCTGTCAAAATTAGTAGAATTTTGATACAATGAATCATAGAATCCAGTGAGGGGAGAGGAGAAGAAAAGGTGAAAGTGATAGAAAAAATATTGGCTCTATTGGCAGCGTTATCGCTGATTACTGTATTGCTTATTTCTGCAGCAGAAGCCGCTGTTTATATGGATTTTAACTATTATCAAAAAGAATATGAAAAATATGAAGTCTTGAATGAGTTACAGATGTCGATGGATGACGTTATGGATGTTACACACAAGATGATGTCATATCTTCGCGGTGACCGGGAAGAACTAAGTGTAATTACAGAGGTAGATGGTCGAAAACAAGATTTTTTTAATGAACAAGACCGATTCCACATGGAAGAAGTAAGAAATATTTTTTGTAAGGCTTTGGAAATTCGTAGAATTGCAATTATATTTTTTCTGGTAAGTATGTTTATACTTTTTGTTGCAAAGGCAGATTGGAAACGATATGTCGCGTCGGGGTATATATGGATAACGGGAATGCTTACTGTGGCAGCAGGGGTATTGGCAGTTTTGATGATGAGAAACTTTAACCAATGTTTTGTTATTTTTCATGAAATCTTTTTTGATAATGATCTGTGGATGTTTGATCCGGAGACAGATTATATGATTCGAATGCTGCCGGAAGGTCTGTTTGCGGATTTTGCTGCAAGAATCGGACTCTTTGCAGGAGGGATTCTTCTTATATTTTTGATTATTGCAATCATTCTGTATCGGATGGCAAAGAAAAAGCAGGAAGATCGAGAACTATTTTACATAAGCTAATCTTATCAATAACTTAAGATATATTAATTATTCTTATGATATAAAGTATGATAAAATATCAATAAGTGAACTATAAAACTTTAAGAAAACGGATTCAAATGGAGGAAACTATGAGTGGTGTAAAACGCGTATATGTAGAAAAGAAACCGGAATATGCAGTACAGGCAAAGGATTTATTGCATGAGGTAGAAAGCTATTTAGGAATCAAAACAATTACAAATGTTCGTGTACTGAATCGTTATGATATTGAGAATCTTTCAGAAGAAACATTTGTAAGAGCATGCAACGGTGTATTTGCTGAACCACCGGTTGACATTTTATATCATGAAACATTTGAGATGGCAGAAGGAAGCCGTGTATTTTCCGTAGAGTATCTGCCGGGACAGTTTGATCAGAGAGCAGATTCCGCTGTTCAATGTGTACAGTTTATCAAAGAAGATGAAAAACCTGTCATTAAGACTGCAACAACATATGTAATCGAAGGTACCATTACAGATGAAGAATTTGAAGCAGTAAAGAATCACTGTATCAATCCAGTAGATTCCAGAGAAGCAGGAATTGAAAAACCGGAAACATTGGTTACAGTATTTGATGAACCGGAAGATGTGAAGATTTTTGATGGATTTAAAGATATGCAGGAAACAGAATTGAAAGAATTATACGATTCTCTTGGTCTTGCTATGACATTCAAGGATTTCCAGCATATTCAGAAATATTTTAATGAAGAAGAAGTTCGTGATCCATCTATGACGGAAATTCGTGTACTTGATACATATTGGTCAGATCACTGCCGTCATACGACATTCTCCACAGAGCTTAAGGATATTACTTTTGGAGAAGGCGATTACAAAGAACCAATCGTAAATGCTTACAAAAAATATATCAACGACCATAGTGAGATCTTTAAAGGAAGAGAAGACAAGTTTGTTTGCTTGATGGATCTTGCGCTTATGGCGATGCGTAAATTAAAACGTGAAGGGAAATTACAGGATCAGGAAGAATCTGATGAAATCAATGCTTGCAGTATTGTAGTTCCTGTAGAAGTAGATGGAGTTGAGGAAGAGTGGCTTGTAAACTTTAAAAACGAGACACACAATCACCCAACTGAGATCGAACCTTTCGGTGGCGCTGCAACATGTCTTGGTGGAGCAATCCGTGATCCACTTTCAGGACGTACTTATGTATACCAGGCGATGCGTGTTACCGGTGCAGCAGATCCAACAGTATCTGTAAAAGAAACATTAAAAGGAAAACTTCCACAGAAAAAACTCGTAACAGAAGCAGCTCACGGTTACAGTTCTTATGGTAACCAGATTGGTCTTGCAACAGGCGCTGTAAAAGAGATTTACCATCCGGATTACGTGGCAAAACGTATGGAAATCGGTGCTGTGCTTGGAGCAGCTCCTAGAAGAGCGGTTATTCGTGAAACATCTGATCCGGGAGATATCATTATCTTACTCGGAGGACGTACAGGACGTGACGGATGTGGTGGAGCTACAGGTTCTTCTAAAGTACATACAGAAGAGTCTATTGAGACATGTGGAGCAGAAGTTCAGAAAGGTAATCCGCCTACAGAACGTAAGATCCAGAGATTATTCAGAAGAGAAGAAGTTAGTAAATTAATCAAAAAATGTAATGACTTTGGAGCCGGCGGAGTATCCGTAGCAATCGGTGAGCTTGCAGACGGTTTGAGAGTAGATCTTGATAAAGTGCCAAAGAAATACGCAGGTCTTGATGGAACTGAAATTGCAATTTCAGAATCACAGGAGCGTATGGCAGTTGTTGTTGATGCAAAAGATGTAGAGCAATTCCTTGCATATGCAAAAGAAGAGAACTTAGAGGCAGTAGAAGTTGCTGTTGTAACAGAAAGCCCAAGACTTGTTCTTGTGTGGAGAGGAAAGGAAATTGTGAATATTTCCCGTGCATTCCTTGATACAAACGGTGCGCATCAGGAAACAAGTGTATCTGTAGATATTCCAAACCGTGCAGACAGCATCTTGGCTCGTAGTGAAGTAGAAGATGTGAAAGCAAAATGGTTAGAGACACTTTCTGATCTCAATGTATGTTCTCAGAAAGGGCTTGTAGAGAGATTTGACGGTTCCATCGGAGCAGGTTCAGTATTCATGCCTCATGGTGGTAAATATCAGATGACAGAGACACAGGCTATGGTTGCTAAACTTCCGGTATTAACAGGAAAATGCGATACAGTAACAATGATGAGTTACGGATTTGATCCATATTTATCAAGCTGGAGCCCATATCATGGAGCTGTATATGCTGTGCTTGAATCTGTAGCTAAAATCGTAGCAAACGGTGGAGATTACAGAAAGATCCGTTTGACATTCCAGGAATACTTCCGTCGTATGACAGAAGATCCTTCCAGATGGAGTCAGCCATTCGCAGCGTTATTGGGTGCGTACGATGTACAGTTAGGACTTGATCTTCCATCAATCGGAGGAAAAGACAGTATGTCCGGAACATTCCAGGATATCGATGTTCCTCCAACATTAGTATCTTTTGCAGTTGATGTTGCATTACAGCAAGATATCATCACTCCGGAATTAAAAACAGCAGGTAATAAATTAGTATGGCTTCATATTGACACAGATGAATATGATCTTCCGGTATACGATAAAGTGATGGAGCAGTATGGTAAATTCAGAGAAGATGTTCAGAATGGAAAAATCGTATCTGCATATGCTCTTGACAGACATGGTATTGCAGCAGCTGTCAGCAAGATGGCATTCGGTAACGGCATGGGAGTGAAGATCGAACACAATGTAGATAAGAGAGATCTCTTCACACCGATGTTTGGGGATATCATTGCGGAAGTTCCTGCAGATAAAGTGGGAGAACTTGCAATTACATATACAGTGATCGGTGAAGTGACTGATACAAAGGCAATCGAATACTGCGATATGACAATTGGATTGGAAGAGGCTGTTTCCACATGGAAAGCTCCACTTGAAAAAGTATTCCCTTCTGTATCCGGAGCAACAAAAGCAGAGCCTGTAGAAGAAAAATTATTTAATACAGATAACATTTATATTTGTAATCATAAAATTGCACAGCCAACAGTATTTATTCCGGTATTCCCAGGAACAAACTGTGAGTTTGACAGCGCAAAAGCATTTGAACGCGCAGGTGCAAAAACAATCGTAAAAGTATTCAAGAACTTAGATGCAGCAGATATCCGTGACTCTGTGGCAGAGTTTGAGAAAACAATCGCCCAGTGCCAGATGATCATGTTCCCAGGTGGATTCAGCGCCGGAGATGAACCGGATGGTTCTGCAAAATTCTTCGCAACTGCATTCCAGAATGCGAAGTTAAAAGAAGCGGTAGAAAAATTATTGAATGAAAGAGATGGTCTTGTACTTGGTGTCTGCAACGGATTCCAGACATTGATCAAGCTTGGACTTGTTCCATATGGTAAGATTTGTGGACAGACAGAAGCTTCTCCAACTCTTACATACAATACAATCGGCCGTCATATTTCCAAGATGGTTTATACAAAAGTTGTAACAAACAAATCGCCATGGTTACAGGGAGCAGAGCTCGGAGGAGTATATACGAATCCGGCATCTCACGGAGAAGGTCGTTTCGTAGCTTCAGATGAAGTATTAAAAGAGCTCTTTGCAAATGGACAGGTTGCAACACAGTATTGTGACTTTGATGGAAATATCACAATGGATGAAGAGTGGAATCCAAATGGTTCTTACATGGCAATTGAAGGTATTACAAGTCCGGATGGTCGTGTGCTTGGTAAGATGGCACATTCAGAGCGTCGTGGTGATTCTGTAGCAATCAATATCTATGGAGAACAGGATATGAAGATCTTCGAATCAGGTGTAAAATACTTTAAATAGTTTTAAGTATAAAATTACATATACCATTAATATGGGACGTCTTTCAAATGGAAGACGTCCTAAATTTTTCTGATATTTCTTGAACATAATGTAACAATTTGAAAGTTTTTTCGATATATAGACAAAGGAGGTGAGCAGATGCAGGATATGGAATCTCTTTATCAAGAGTATGCAAAACAAGTGTATAAATATTTGTTTACTCTATGTCATGATGAACATATGGCAGAAGAGCTGACGCAAGAGACATTTTATCGTGCTGTGAAATCTATAAAAAACTATGATGGGACATGTAAAATCTATGTGTGGCTTTGCCAGATTGGAAAGCATGTCTGGTATCAGGAATTAGATAGACAGAGGCGAAAAGGAACGCTGGAACTTGCGGAGGATATTGTCTCTACAAAAAAGAGTGTGGAAGAAGAGACGATTTTGCGGGATGAAAAAATGCGTCTGTTCCGATTGCTTCATCGCTTGGAGGAACCGATGCGAGAGGTCATGTATTTAAGACTGACAGGGGAATTTGGATTCCGTGAAATCGGAGATCTTCTAGGGAAAGATGAAACGTGGGCGAGAGTCACATTTTATCGAGGCAAACAAAAAATCATGAAATGGAGGGATCAGGATGAGATGTGAGATCGTTAGAGATTTGATGCCGCTTTATATTGATAAGCTTACAAGCGAAGTTACAAATGAAATGATAGAGGAACATTTGAGAGGGTGCGAATCGTGTCAGAAATTTTATGAAGAAATGTCGGTAGAGATGAAAACTGAGCTAAAAGAAAGCATC
Source organism: uncultured Lachnospiraceae bacterium (assembly GCA_900550235.1). GTDB lineage: Bacteria > Bacillota > Clostridia > Lachnospirales > Lachnospiraceae > Faecalimonas. The sequence goes on along the minus strand of URRQ01000001.1, from coordinate 10,830 downwards.
AAACCAAAAGAAAAAGAAAAACTGAATTATCTGAAACGAATAAAAAAGAAAACAATGTTACAGGCTTTTGCGATATTTTGTGCGGTAGGAATAGCTGTTGGATTATTTTTCATTACGTTGGGGATAGGAGTTGCCGTTGAGAAAAATGAAGTGTTGATCAAAGAGGTAGAAACGAAAGAGGGAAACTGGGAGCTTGAGCTGGAGTTGAAAAATGGAGAACATTTTGATTTGGTTGTAGTACAAGATGCAAAAAAAAGTCGAAGCAAAGAGGAGCAAGATGGAAAGCTGATTTGGGAACATGTTCATACCGTGAAAAAAGTGTTGCATAATCCATTTGACGATATGGGAGATAGCATGACAATTGGAGGAAAAGTTGGGGATGGTAGCAGAACAATCTTCCGATTTACGGATGGAGAACTTATTTACGAAGAAGGTAAATTAATTACGGGGAAATAATATGTGGGGAGTGTCGCAAAACAACTGATTAGTCAGTTGTGGAGCGAGGCTCCCTTGTCATGTAAAATTACTTGAGTCATTTTTCTTCTCATGCTAAAATATGAAAAGCGACACAAAGTAAAGGAGAGCAGCAAGTATGAAAGCAGCAATATGTGACGATGATATTCGTTTTACAAGTGAAATTGAGAGTCTGTTAGAAGAGACTATAGGAGCTCAGTTGGAATGTGAAGTTTATCTTTCGGCAGAGGAAATGTTGAAAAGAATAGAAGAAATGAACGAAAATTATCAGATGTATGTGTTGGATATAGAAATGGATGGTATGAATGGTATGGAAGCAGCTGCGAAGATTCGAGAGAAAGATCAGGACGCAATTATCATTTTTATGACCAGCCATGTTGAGAAAATGCCGGAGGCATTTGATGTGAACGCATTCCATTATCTTTTGAAGCCCATTGATAAAGAGAAAGCAAGAGATGTATTGCATCGTGCTGCAAAAAAGATATTGAAGGAAAAGAAATTTTTCTCGTTTCAGGAGAATAGACAGACATATATGATTCCATGCCATTCTATTCTTTGCTTCGAAAGTCATGGGCGGAAAATATGTGTATATACGGAAGAGACTATATACGAATATTATGGGACTTTGAAGGATGTCCTTCTGACTGTAGACGCGGAACAATTTGCTCGGGTGCACCATGCGTTTGTTATCAATTTGGATAGAATAGAAAGCATGGGGAAAGAGGAAGTAGTTCTCAGAGGTAATATCAAAGTTCCGGTTTCGAGGACATATAGGAAAACTTTTTTGGGACAGTATCAGAAATACGTTATGAGTTTTAGATAGAAATATAACATGAAAGAGGGCAGTTATAACGAAGATTGGTTGTACCTGCCCTTTTGTGTTATGATAAAGAACATACAAAATGGTATGAGAAATAAGAGAGGGGAGAGGCAATATGAATCAGATAAAAAAATTGTGTTTCATGTCAAAACTTGTTTTTTTAGAAAAATTGGCATATACAAGGGCGCTTTGGATTGATATTGTGTCAGTAATGATTTCAATTCTTGTTTATTATTTTCTTTGGCAGGTCGTATTTCAAAAAAATAGCGCGCCAGCAGGTTATACGGCTGTACAGATGACGACTTATGTGTTTTTATCGAAAATGCTTGCATCCCAGTTTACCGGAGGTGTGAATAGAATGTTGGCAGACTGGATTTTCAAAGGAGACATTGGAAACGAACTGATACGGCCGATGAGTCTTTTATTTAATTTGTTTTCGAGAAGAACGGGTGAATTTTTGTTTTTCGTTGTTTTCCGGGCATTTCCGGTTATTCTTGTCAGCTTTTTTGTGCTGGGAGGTACGGGACCGGCAGGAGGACTTCAGTTCATACTGTTTGTGTGCAGCGTTTTCCTATCGCTTGTTTTAATGTTCTACTTTGAAATGCTGGTGGGTATGGGAACAATCTATACATTGAGCTATTCGGCGCTTGGCTTTGTAAAACAGGCGGTATTTGAGCTGTTTTCAGGAAGTATTGTACCGTTAGCTTTATTCCCGGATATGATAGAAAGAGTGATAAGCATATTGCCTTTCGCAGGGATGGTGTCAATTCCGGTACAGATTTATCTTGGAAAATATGGAATGGAAGAAAGTTTTTATTATATTTCATTACAAATCGTATGGTGCGTTGTGATGTATCTGATCACAAATACATGTTATAAAAAAATGTTAGAAAAAATTGTAGTGCAAGGAGGTTAGCATATGGGAAGATTACGGCATTATACCGGACTTATCAAGGCGTTTTTGCACTTTGGGGTTTGTAAGCTGGCTGAGTATCCTTTGAATACCATAATTTCTTTTGTCTCCATGCTACTTCGAGAAGTGGTAGGTTTTATCGGGATTTTTCTGATTGCACAAACGATGGGAGGCTTTGGTGGTTGGAATATGTATGAAATTTGCGTTCTTTTTGCGCTGGCAATGATTTCGGAAGCTTTGGGACAGGCATTTTTTGATATGGTGTGGAGTATAGGATTCATTGGCATCAAAATTGGGATGTTGGATGTGTTTTTGGTAAGACCGGCTCCGGTTCTGTTACAAGTATTTTGTTTTGGATGGAATTTTCCGGCACTGATTAGCGCTATGGCAGGTGGGACATTGTTTTGTTACGGATTTCTTGGAGCGGGAGGAACATTTACAATAGAAAATCTGCTGTTTATACTAGAGACAATTCTTTTCGGAACCATGATTAATACATCCATTTACTTAATCTTTAACTGTCTGAATTTTTGGGTTGTTCAGGCGAATGAAATAGCATCTCTCATACAGACAGTGCGCCAATTTGGAAAATATCCGATGACAGCGTTTCCTGTTTTTGTTAGAATGGTTTTGACATTTGGAATTCCATTCGGTTTTGTGGCATACTATCCGGCGGCTTATCTCTTGGGGAAAACAGGTCTTCCTGTACCAACTCTTTTAGCTGTTACAGGTATAGTGGTGGCAGGAATTTCCGGAATAGTATGGAGAATGGGACTAAAGAGTTATAATAGTACAGGAACATAAGAGGATAAAAGAAAATGTGGATTGGGATTTTAGAAATGCTGCTATGTGCGGCATTCTATGAGTGCTTTATGATACGGTTTGAAAAAATTAGAAGATGGCATTTGTATGGATTTGCGTTGTTTACGGGAATAGCGCAGGGGTATCTTTTGCGTATGACAGATACTCTTATCTTGCAATTTATAATTTATATGGTGTTACACGCAGTATTAGGCATCTTATTTACAGATGCCTTTCGTGTCGTGTGGCTTTATTTTGTCTGCTATGCAGGTGTTATGTTTCTCTTTGAGTCAGGGATGAGCGTATTGGATTTTCTGGTGTTTAGAGGACGTTTTCCAGATACCATGAGACAGATTCTAGTGTTTTTACTACAATTACTTTTCGTATATTATGTATATTATTTTAAAAGAGTATATGCTGAAAATGTATTCGCGCTTCCGTGGATGACATTTATTTTTCCGTTGGTGAGTCTGGGATTTGTGCTCGGATTTTGGTACTGGCAATTGTCAGAAGGTAAGCAGAACTATGAATCAGGTTATTTTGTGATAGCTTTCGCGACAGCGGTAAACATACTTTATTACGTACTGATTGAAAAGATAATTTTGTCTTGCGGTATGGAAATGAGGCGCAGAGAGTATGAACAGAAGAATGAAGATTATTACGAGCATTATTACAGACAGTTGGAAAAACAACAACAGGAAATACGTGGGATACGGCACGATATGAAAAATCAGTTAATCGGAATATTGGGCGAGTTAAAAATGGGAGATACGGTTCGCGCGAAGTCTGAGATGACAAGAATCCTGAAAGGAATCGAAGAAACAGAGAATATTTTTTACAGTTCCAATCCGGGAATGAATGCATTGCTGAATTTTAAAAGTAATGAAATGAAGCGGAAGCAAATCAGGTTTCAATGCGAGGTGGATCTGCCGCGAGACATTAAAGTGGAAGCGAAAGATATTGGAATTTTGGTGGGAAATATTTTAGACAATGCCATAGAGGGGTGTGAACGTTGCTTTGGAAAACGATACATTTCTTTGAAAACTGTTTATCAGAATCATACAGTAACGCTTGTGTGTGAGAATAGTACGGATGGTTTGGTGGAAAGTTTTAATACAAGAAAAGAAGACAAACTTGCCCATGGTATGGGCATACAAAGTATGAAGCGCCTTGTGAAGTCTTATGGAGGAGAAATTGATTTTCAAATTTATGAAAAATCATTCTGCGTGACGGTAATATTGTTTCAGGTATGAGAAAGGAGTGGTATTTCGTCCAAATATAACCGTAAACGGTGTAAGTATGACAAGATGATAAAACAAGAAAAAAATCGGGGTATTATAAAGTTGGGAGAGGAGGAAAAGACATGGCAATTATCGAGGCGAATCATTTGGTAAAAGAATACAAGAGGAAAAATCTAGGAGATGGAATGAAAGGCGCATTGTATCATATGTTCCATCCGGAATATGAAATGTTGAAGGCGGTAAATGATATCAGTTTTACTGTGGATGAAGGGGAAGCTGTAGGATATATCGGTCCAAACGGAAGCGGAAAATCCACAACGATCAAAATGTTGACGGGGATTCTGACGCCGACTTCAGGGACAATTAAGGTAAATGGGCGTATTCCGACAAAAGAACGTATTAAAAATAATCGGGATATCGGCGTGGTAACAGGGAATCGTTCGCTCTTATTTTGGGATGTGCCGGTTATTGAGTCGTTCAAATTATTTAAAAAAATGTACGAGATTCCGGATGTCGTTTACAAAGATAATCTGGAGAAGTTTACAGAACTTCTCGGATTGGCTCCGATTTTAGGAGTGCCGGAACGGCAACTATCATTGGGACAGAAAATGCGGTGTAACATTACGGCAGCATTTTTGCATAATCCTAAAATTGTGTATCTGGATGAGCCGACAATCGGTTTGGATACGAGTTCCAAGAATCGTATTCGAAGCTTTATCCGGCAGATCAATGAAGAAAAGAAGACAACATTTCTAATTACATCACATGATTTTATGGACATTGAAACACTTTGTAAACGTATCATACTTATCAATCATGGAGAGAAAATTCTGGATGATGGAATTGAAAATGTCCGGAAAGAGTTCGAAAGATACAAGAACATCCGGTTTGAAGTGGAAGATAACTGGATGTTGAAGATAGGAGGTTACACTATGCCGGGGGTGAAACTTACTTTTGATGATCACTACTATGTAGATGCAGAATACGAGCTTGAAAAGACGGAAGCTAAAACAGTGATTGATTTTGTATCACAATATTGTCAGATAAAGGATATTTCAATTACAGGAAGGGCGATAGAGACGATTGTAGAAGATATTCTTGCAAATGGGAAAATATAAAATGAAATTTACAAACAAAAAAATTCATTTTTCACTCTTAAATTTGATGAAATATAGATAAAAAACATGTAAAACGAAATTATGATTTTAAAAACTTGCATAAAATAGAAAAATTAGATGAAAAAATATTGACAGAAAAAGAAGAATGCTTTATGCTTTAGAGTATTAAAGAACAAAAGTAATAAGTAGAAACCATCAGGAGGTAGGAAGTATGTCATATGTAGATGAAGTAATTGAATTGGTAGTGAAAAAAAATCCGGCAGAACCAGAATTCCATCAGGCAGTTCGAGAAGTTTTGGAATCTTTACGAGTGGTAATTGAAGCGAATGAAGAGAAGTTCAGAAAAGATGCTTTGTTGGAAAGACTTGTGGAACCGGAAAGACAGTTCAAGTTCCGTGTGCCATGGGTAGACGATAAGGGACAGGTACAGGTGAATACAGGATATCGTGTGCAGTTTAACAGTGCAATTGGTCCGTATAAAGGAGGAATCCGTCTGCATCCGTCTGTAAACTTAGGAATCATCAAATTCTTAGGATTTGAACAAGTATTTAAGAATTCATTGACAGGTCTTCCGATCGGTGGAGGAAAAGGTGGATCAGACTTTGATCCAAAGGGAAAATCTGACAGAGAAGTTATGGCATTTTGTCAAAGCTTTATGACAGAGCTTTGCAAATATATTGGAGCGGACACAGATGTTCCTGCAGGTGATATCGGAACAGGAGCAAGAGAGATCGGGTATATGTTTGGTCAGTACAAACGAATCCGTGGTGTGTATGAAGGCGTTCTTACAGGAAAAGGATTGAGCTATGGCGGTTCTTTGGCAAGAAAAGAAGCGACAGGCTATGGTTTATTATATTTCACAGATGAGATGTTAAAACTGAACGGAATTGAGCTTGCAGGAAAGACAGTTGCAATCTCCGGTTCCGGTAATGTAGCAATCTATGCGGCGGAAAAGGCGACAGAATTAGGTGCAAAAGTTGTGACAGTCAGCGACTCTAACGGTTGGGTATATGATTCAGAAGGAATTGACCTGGTAGCATTAAAAGAGATCAAAGAGGTGAATCGTGCACGTTTAACAGAATACAAAAAATATCGTCCGAATTCAGAATATCATGAAGGAAAAGGTGTATGGTCTGTGAAAGTAGATATTGCACTTCCTTGTGCAACACAGAACGAATTGTTGTTGGATGATGCAAAAGCATTGGTGGAAAATGGAGTCATCGCAGTAGCTGAAGGAGCAAATATGCCGACTACAATGGAAGCGACAGAGTATTTACAGTCACACGGTGTATTATTTGCACCAGGAAAAGCTTCCAATGCCGGAGGTGTAGCTACGTCAGCTCTCGAAATGTCTCAAAACAGCGAGCGCTTAAGCTGGACATTTGAAGAAGTAGACAGTAAATTGAAAAATATCATGGTAAACATCTGTCACAATGCGGCAAATGCTGCTGAGAAATATGGTTTCAAAGGAAACTATGTAGTGGGCGCTAATATTGCCGGATTTGAAAAAGTAGTAGATGCAATGACAGCACAAGGTGTAGTATAACATAGAGTATCACAAGTTTGAAAAGTCCCACAGTTGAAAATACTTGTGGGACTTTTTGCAACGAAATTATAGGAAAAGCAGAGCATATGTTAAGAACTGTTTTGGAGAAAAAATATTTTGAAAAAAATATAAAAAACTGCTTGACATTTTGTCGATTCTAATAGTATAATAGCAGGGCGGGTTCGAGATACGGACTCGACAACATGGGATCATAGCTCAGCTGGGAGAGCATCTGCCTTACAAGCAGAGGGTCATAGGTTCGAGCCCTATTGGTCCCATAGAATAACAAATATTGAGAAGAGCAACGTTAAGTGCTCATTATATGGCGGGATAGCTCAGTTGGCTAGAGCATACGGTTCATACCCGTAGTGTCGCTGGTTCGAATCCAGTTCCCGCTACTTCAAAACTCCGATGATTATTCATCGGAGTTTTTTGCATGTTTGCATTTTTGTCGAAGCACTGATTCAGGTGGAGTGTATTTGTATACTTCTTCATAAGAATCCCGTTCTGCTTTCGATATAGGCTTTGAAGGAATCAGACCGGTACAGTCTGTTGTAGATGCTGCATTTGCGAGATAATCGTAAGAATCGATGATTTCCTGATTAGTCAATTTCTTTTTCATGAGAATCTCCTTTCTAAAAATTGTATAAAATCTTTACTTAGTTTCCCGAAATAGAAAGAAAAATATTCAAAAATTAAAAAAGATATGGTAAAATAAATTCAATAGTGGTTTTGAAAAAGAAATTGAAATTGAGAAGTTTGAAAAGGAGTAAAAAACATGCGTGTTGGAATGGGTTATGATGTGCATCGACTTGTGGAAGATAGAGACTTGATTATGGGTGGTGTGAAAATACCTTATGAAAAAGGTCTTTTGGGACATTCAGATGCGGATGTACTTTTGCATGCGATTATGGATGCGCTTTTGGGAGCAGCAGCTTTAGGAGATATAGGAAAGCATTTTCCTGATACAGATGAGCAGTATAAAGGAATTTCCAGTATGAAGCTTTTGGAGCATGTCGGGAAGATATTGGACGAGCATTTATATATTGTGGAGAATATCGATGCAACAATCATTGCACAGAAGCCGAAGATGCGGCCATATATTGATGAGATGCGTCAGAATATAGCAGATGCATTACATCTTGAAGTGGATCAGGTAAATGTAAAAGCTACGACGGAAGAAGGGCTTGGCTTTACCGGAACAGGAGAAGGAATTTCATCGCAGGCAATTTGCGCGATTGAGAAGATGACGAATTTAAGTTATGACGTAACTCCTTCTGAAGGCGGTTGCCCAGGTTGTGGCGGATGTGGAAGGAATGAATAAGAGATGATACTTCGGAAGTTGCGAAGAGAAGAACATGGAAAGACAAGAAAACTTTGGGAAGAAGTATTCAAAGAAGATACACTGGAATTTTTAGACTACTATTATTCTGTAAAGACTGCAGAAAATGAAATTTATGTGATTGAAAAAGACGGTGCGATCCGTTCCATGCTTCACTTGAATCCTTATACAATGAGAATTGGAGAAAAAATATACCAGACACACTATATTGTAGCGGTTGCTACAGAAGAAACATATCGGAAACGGGGGTATATGGCAAAGCTTTTGAGACAAGCCGCACAAGATATGCGGGAGAATGGAGAGCCATTCACCTTCTTAATGCCGGCAGCAGAAGCGATTTATTACCCTCACGGATTTCGATTCATATATCAGCAAAGGCAGCAAAATGTGACGGGGAAAAAGTCGAAAGATATTCAATGGGAGATAGGATTGGCTGAAAAAAAAGACTGTGGAGAGTTGGCAGAGTTTTCTAATCGAATTTTAAGAAAGACCTACGAAGTATATGTGGAACGAGATTGGCATTACTATGAAAGACTTTTACAGGAAGTGGAAAGTGAAGATGGAGGAATTCTTCTTGTAAAAAAAGCAGGTGAACTATTAGGTTTTTTCAGTTATGGAAAAGGCGAGCAGTATGAAGTGATAGAACCTTGTTTTCTGGAAGAATATGTGGACGAATTTTATCCGGCATTACTGGAATTGACGAAAAATGAAGAGACAGAAGTACATGTTATGGGCAGTTTAGAGGATGGAATCCGAAAGCCCATAATCATGGCAAAGATTTTGCATATCCCGAACATGTTAGGTTGTATAGAATCAAAAGAAGAAATTAAGCTGATTTTAAATGTGTTAGATGAACCGTCAGGAGAATCATTGGGGACGTTTGCTCTATATGGAAAAGGGGAGGTTCAAGTTGCCGAACTGGATACAGAAAAGGGAGAGCCAAGATTACAGGCGGCAGCTTTAAGAGAAGAACCGGAACAGATTTCTATTGGTGATCTAACAAGTATTTTATTCGGCTATACTCGTTTGGAAGAGATGAACGTGTCGCAGACGATAAAAAGAGAATTGGGAAAAATAAAACCATTGCGGAACGTTTTTCTAAATGAAATTGTGTAAAAGAAAGAGAACAAAGCAAAAGCTTTGAAATAAAGGAGGAAAATAACATGTTAAAAGGTAAAGTGGCAGTAGTTACAGGAGGAACAAGAGGAATTGGACTTTCAACAGTAAAAACGTTTCTTGACAATGGAGCGAAGGTTGCTGTGTTAGGTTCCAGGCAGGAGACAGTAGACAAAGCTCTTGCACAGCTTCAAGAGTATCCGGCAGAAAATGTGATGGGATTATGTCCGTCTCTTAGCAATCCGGAGGAAGTTGCAGAAGCATTTGCAAAAGTAGTAGAAAAATTCGGAAGTCTTGATATTCTTGTGAATAATGCGGGAATTTCAGCAAGAGAAAGCATTTTCGACTATAAACCGGAAGACTTTGTGAAAATTATGGATCTGAATGTAACAGCAGTATTTGTATGTAGTCAGGCAGCGGCAAGAATTATGAAGGAGCAGGGAAAAGGAGCTATCGTCAATACAAGCTCTATGGTAAGTATTTATGGACAGCCTTCCGGTTGTGGATACCCAACATCCAAATTCGCAGTAAATGGTCTTACAAAATCTCTTGCAAGAGAACTTGGACCTCATAATATCCGTGTGAATGCAGTAGCGCCGGGTGTAACAAATACAGATATGGTTGCAGCGCTTCCAAAAGAAATGGTAGAACGTATTTCTGCTCCGATTCCACTTCGAAGAGTTGGAGAGCCGGAAGAAGTTGCGAATGCAATCTTGTTCCTTGCAAGCGATATGGCAAGCTATGTGACAGGAGAAATTCTTTCTGTTGACGGTGCGACACAGTCATAAAATAAAAACAGCAGCGGCTCAGGCGTAGAAATTGAACTGATGAATTGTGTTGTATCGGTTCTGTTAATATGGATATGAGAAGTCTGATGGTAGATGATGAAGTATGCGGCGTATTCTATGAAAACGAATTGGTGAGCAAATACAACTGCATTTATGAAAATGACATTCAACATTGCAAACCATATACGTGGAAACAGTTTTTGAATCGAAGTAAAAAAGAAAAACTAATGGAAAGCATCTTTTTCCCGTTTACACCGTTGATGTAATCGAAAAGATACGTGGATTGTAGTTGACAAACACAGAGGATTTGCATACAATAAAAACATATATGGAAAAAGCGATGAACGAAAAGAGTAGCTTATTTGGAACTGTCAGAGAGAAACTGTCACCGGCTGAAAGCAGTTTTCAGGGAAGAACTTGCGAAGTGCATTCGGGAGCAGATTCGGTGAAAGGAATCATAGCCGGATTCGTGTGGCGTACGTTACATGCCTTTGAGTGAAGGGAAGTATTCCCTTTATAAGAGTGGAACCGCGGATAACTTCGTCTCTTTTTGGAGGCGAAGTTTTTTTACTTTATAGGAAAGTTCGACTTTCGTCGAACTTTTGAATGAAAATAACCCGCACAAAGGCGGGCAAAGGAAATAGACGGTTTGAGTTTAGAAGATATAAAAA